>NZ_JAIUIQ010000024.1:0-94305 GCF_020165735.1 Mesorhizobium sp. B283B1A | reverse complement strand
GCCACGCCGGTGATCACAGGCTTTACCACCGATAGCGGCACAGTGGGCGACCACATCACCAACGACACCTCGCTGACGATCAACGGTACGGCGGAGGCCAACAGCACGGTGACGGTGTTCCAGAACGGCGTGTCGATCGGCACGGCGTTGGCGGACGGCAGCGGCAACTGGAGCAGGGTTGACAGCAACGTTCTGGCGAACGGCACGACATATCAGTTCACGGCCACACAGACTGACGTGGCCGGCAACACCAGCGCCGTGTCAGCCAGCTACGCGGCTACCATCGACACCACGGCCGCCACGCCGGTGATCACAGGCTTTACCACCGATAGCGGCACAGTGGGCGACCACATCACCAACGACACCTCGCTGACGATCAACGGTACGGCGGAGGCCAACAGCACGGTGACGGTGTTCCAGAACGGCGTGTCGATCGGCACGGCGTTGGCGGACGGCAGCGGCAACTGGAGCAGGGTTGACAGCAACGTTCTGGCGAACGGCACCACATATCAGTTCACGGCCACACAGACTGACGTGGCCGGCAACACCAGCGCCGTGTCAGCCAGCTACGCGGCTACCATCGACACTTCTGGACCAACCGTAAGTTCAATAGTATTCCTAACGCCCAACCCGGATGCCAGTGACTTCACCGACGTCAGTATCACGTTCTCCGAGGCGATCAGTAACTTTGATGCCAGCGACCTTCAATGGCAAACCAATGGTGCGGGCTCTCCAGTGACACTAAGCGCCACCTCAACGCCCGTGAAGGTCATCTCCCTGACGACAGTGGACAACATCCACTGGGCGCTTCAACTCGATTATTCAGGCAGCAGTTCGAGTGGGAAAGACAATGGAAGGCTGATCGTCACGCCCACCTACACTGACATTTCCGGCAATATTGGAGCGACGGGTCAAACCACATCGACGAATGAGAAAGTGGCCCCCGCGGGGATCGCAGGGCAGCTGATCAATCTTGCCCTAACAGATCCAGGGGCCCTGCAGGGTAACATTGCGGTAACGGTCGCGGGCGTTCCGCTGGGCTGGACCCTCAGCGAAGGCACCGACAACGGCGACGGTTCTTGGACAGTGCAGACCAACAACATCGCCGCTCTCTCGATCACCTCGCCCAACGGTTATGTTGGTGCCTTAACACTTAATATCACTGAATACTGGACGAATGCCGACGGCAGCATGGCCAATGTTTTGGTCACCGACAACGTGGAGGCCTACGCGCTCGGCTCACCGATCTTCGCCTGGTCGGGCAACGATGTGCTCACCGGCTCCAGCGGCAACGATCTGTTCGTCTTCTCGCAGCCGATCGGCAACGATGCCGTGCACAGCTTCGACGCGGCCGCCGACCAGATCGACCTCGTCGGCTACTCCGGCTTCCAGAGCTTTGCCGACGTCCAGGGGCATACCGCCGACGACGCCAACGGCAATGCGGTGATCACGCTCGGCGATGGGCAGTCGATCACGCTCGACGGCGTGCATTCCTCAGCGCTCGGCGCCGGTAATTTCGCCTTCAATCAGACGCCCGTGCTTAACAATCCCGGCGCCATGACGATCGGCGACGGCGCGCTGCTGCCGCTGAGCGGCGGCGTCAACAACAGCGGCACCATCTCGCTGGGTTCGACCGGCAGCGAAACCCTGCTGCAGGTCATCCAGCACGGCGTGACGCTGCAGGGCGGCGGGCAGATCGATCTGTCCGACAGTTCCTTCAACATCATCTCAGGCACCGGTCCGGACGTCACGCTGGTCAATGTCGACAACACGATCTCGGGCGCCGGCCAACTGGGGGATGGCATGCTCAGCCTCGACAACAGGGGCACCATCATCGCCTCGGGCACCAACGCCCTGGTCATCGACACCGGCGGCAGCGTCGTGGCCAATTCCGGCACGCTGGAAGCGACCGGCTCGGGCGGCCTGGTCGTCGCCGGCGGGATCGCGAATTCCGGCATGCTGTGGGCGAATGGCGGCAACATCGACATCCACGGCGCGGTCACCGGCGAGGGCGATGCCACGATCGGCAACCTGTCGAAGCTGGAATTCGGCGCAGCCTCGTCGACGGATGTCACCTTCGCGCAGAATACGGCCGGCACGCTGGAGCTCGACGACTCGTTCGACTTCAGCGGGCGGATCGGCGGCATCACCAATGACGATAAGCTGGATCTTAACGACATCCTGTTCGGCACCGGCACGACGGTCAGCTACCAGACCAGCCAGGACGGCAGTGGCGGCACTCTGACTGTGACCGACGGCACGCACGGCGCCACTCTGCATCTGCTTGGATCCTACGACGCCAACGGCTTCAAGCTCGCCGATGACGGCGAGGGACACACCGTCGTGACCTACAATCCGGCTGAATTCACGCTGACCGGCATCAATGGCGGAACAAGTGAGTTCGCCGTGTGAAGAAGGAATCGAGCCCGCGGTCACGCGGAGTTCGTTTCGTTCCCTGCCGGCCGCGGATTCAGCTTACGAATTAAGGTTTACAGCAGGTTTACGGGTGGATCGCGTGGCCGGTTGAAGGATCAGGAGTAGGATCGGTTTCGGGTATGCGGTTTAAACAGGGGGCGGTTCTCCGCTGGGTAGTTTGAGTCTCGACAACAAATCCAAGATCGTGAGGGAAGCGCTTCGCGCCTGCCGCCGCTATTTCCTCTTTGCGGCGGCATTCAGCTTGGCCATCAATCTGCTCTACCTCGCGTCTCCGCTCTATATGCTGCAGATCTACGACCGGGTGGTGACCAGCGGCAGCGAGACGACACTGGTGATGCTGACGCTGGTTTTGCTTGCGGCTTTCCTGGCACTTGCCGGCCTCGATCTTGTACGGGCTGCCATCCTGACGCGGGCCAGCGCGCGGCTCGACCGGTTGCTTTCGGCCAAGATCCTCGCGGCCTCCGTCGAAACCCCGTCGCTGGGCGCGGCGCAAAGCCAACCGATCCGGGATTTCGACACGTTCCGGCAGGTGATTACCGGCAGCGGCGTCCACGCGCTATTCGACCTGCCATGGTCGCCGATCTACATCGGCATCATCTTCCTTCTGCATCCCTGGCTTGGCTTCTTCGCGCTCGGCTCATCGCTGCTTCTCATCACCATGGCGGTGCTCAACGAATACATCGTCCGGGTGCCGCTGAAGCAAGCCAACGACCTTGCCACCGCCAATTACAATTTCACCGAAATGAGCCTGAGAAACGCCGAAGTCGTCCGCGCCATGGGCATGATTGACGGCCTTGTGCGCCGTTGGGGACGCGACCGCGCCTTGGCACTGCGGCAGCAGGGACAGGCCAGCGATCGAGCAGCACTGATGTCCGGGCTGATCCGCTTCATGCGCCTCACCATGCAGTCGCTGATCCTCGGCCTCGGCGCTTATCTGGTCATCGAGCGACAGATCACCGGCGGCTCGATGTTCGCGGCGAGCCTCCTTCTGGGCAGGGGGTTGCAACCGGTCGAGCAGATCGTAGGCCTTTGGCGCAGCCTGATACTGGCGCGGGCTGCGCTTGGTAGGGTCGAGAAGCTGCTCGACTGTGGCGCACAGCACGAACGCTCGTTCAACCTGCCCAAACCGACCGGCCAGATCGCCGTCGAACAGCTCAGCTTCGCCATTCCCAATCTGCAGAAGCTGCTGCTGCGCGATGTCTCGTTCAGGCTCGATGCCGGCGAGGCGCTTGGCATCGTCGGCCCGTCCGGCGCCGGCAAGTCGACTCTCGCGCGCCATCTAGCCGGCATCATGCAGCCGAGCCGCGGCACGGTCAGGCTGGACGGCGCCGATCTGACGCAATGGGGACGCGAGGCGCTCGGCGACCATATCGGCTACCTGCCGCAGGATATCGAGCTGTTTGCCGATACCGTGGCCGCCAATATCGGCCGCTTCAAGAGCGATGTCGACCGCGAGGTGATCGAGGCCGCGCGGCTGGCCGGCGTGCATGAGATGATCATCCGCCTGCCGCAAGGCTACGAGACGCAGATCGGGGAGGGCGGAGCGGTGCTGTCCGGCGGCTACCGGCAGCGCATCGCGCTTGCCCGCGCCGTGTTCGGCATGCCGAACCTCATCGTGCTTGACGAGCCGAGCTCCAACCTTGATGCGGACGGCGACCGCGCGCTCGCCGAATGCGCGCTGGAGCTCAAGCGCCGCGGCAGTACGGTCATCATTGTCTCGCACCGGCCCTCGACCTTGGCCAATGTTGACAAGATCCTGCTCTTGCGGGATGGCGCGGTCGAGGCCTTCGGCATGAGGAACGAGATCGTGGCGCTGCTGAACCAGCGCGCGGCACCCATGGCGGTGGCAACCCAATGACCGACATTGCCGCCACCTATCGCAGCCTGTCCGGCGCCGGAGGCGCGGACGCCAACCCGGATTCGATCCGAGGACCGGTCTGGGTCGGCGTGCTCATCATTGTTGCCTTCTTCGGGGTGTTCGGCGGCTGGGCGGCGATCGCGCCGCTCAACGGCGCGGTGCTTGCCGACGCGATTGTAAAGGTCGAGGGCAACCGCAAGAGCGTCCAGCATTTCGACGGCGGCACGGTGAAGGAAATCCGGGTCAAGGACGGCGACATCGTCAAGACAGGCGATGTGCTGGTGGTGCTCGACGACACCCGCGCCCGTTCCGAGTTCAACCTCTATTCCCAACAATATGCGTTGCTACGCGCCACCGATGCCCGCATCCGTGCCGAGCTCGAGGGCCATGAGGCGGTGGCCTTTCCGAAGGACATCACCGCCGAACACCAGGCCTATCTGCAGGACGCGATGGCCAACCAGATTGCTGACCTCGAGAGCCAGCGCGCCTCGATGGCGGGTGCCACGCAGATCCTGCAGAAGCGGATCGCCGAGCTTGAAGAACAGATCGACGGCAAGCAGGCGCGCGTCGAGTCTTTTCGCGCCCAGCTCAAGTCGACAACCGACGAAAAAATAGACCTCAACAAGCTGCTGAAGGCCGGGCTGACAACGCGCACGCGCATCCTCGAACTCGACCGCTCCGCCTCCGATTTGCAGGGCCTCATCGACCAGGCCATCGGCGAGATCGCGGGAAACCGCCAGAGCAAGGCCGAGCTCGAAAGCCAGATTGCGCAGCTCACCAACGAGCGACGCGCAAAACTCTCGGCCATGCTGATCGACACCCAGTCGAGCCTAGCCGACCTGGTGCCGAAGATGTTCGCCGCGCAAGTCACGGTGGACCGCGCCGAGGTGCACGCGCCCTATGACGGCCAGGTGATGGACCTCACCGTCTTCTCGACCGGCGCGATCGTCGCCCCCGGCCAGACCATCCTCGATATCGTGCCGACCAAAAATTCGCTCATCGTCCAGGCGCAGGTCAAGGTCGAGGACATTTCCAGCCTGCACGCTGACATGACGGCCGAGGTCCGCTTCACTTCCTACAAGCAGCGCACCACACCAGTCATCCACGGCCGCGTCACCCGCATTTCGGCGGACCGTGTCACCGACGCCAAGACCGGCTTTCCCTACTATGTCGCCGACATCGCAGTGGATCAGCAGGAACTCGCCGCCGCGCCGCAGATCCAGCTCTATCCAGGTATGCCGGCTTCGGTGATGATCGTGACCGAGGAACGCACCGCGTTGGATTACATTCTCAGTCCCCTGTCGACCTCGCTGCATACTGCCTTCCGGCAGAAATAATATCAGGACGGCGGCGCGATTTCGGCATTATCAACGTCTCATCCTTGATCTTGTCGAAATGGACGCCACGAATCGCAAGCAGACGCGGTTCTGCTGGACGCATCAGTCCGTTTTCTAGCCCGCACAACCTGAAAACGGATCAATGCCGGGGAGCCGAGTTTCGGGTCGGCACGGTCGAGAGCCTGCCCTTGCCGGATGCAACATTCGACAAGCCTCTCAGCGTCCACACAGTGTATTTCTAGCAAAGCCTAAAAGCTGGGTCCGCGGAGCTCGGACGCGTGCTCAAGTCAGGCGGGCGAGTCGTGCTTGGCCGCGGGTTCCTGCATGAGAGGCTTTCGTACGCCTGACGGCACCCGAAAGCCTTCAGCATCTCGGTCGCCGAGAAGAGCCGAGCGGCAGCTGCCCCATCCCGCAGCGCAAGGAGCGCTAGACCGCAAACGGCCCAAAATCGCTGTCGATCTCGCGTTTTGGCTGGGTCGTAGAAATGGTTGGTATGCTGGCTCCGCCAGCCCTGCTTCAACGAGTAGATGTACGGCAACAGGGACTGTGATCAGCGGCGGAAGTTCCCGCGCCGACTGATCAGCTTCGCGGCAACTTCGACTTTGTGGTACGGCGCAATCCGGCAATGCGTGTCGGCCAAGTGACAAATCATGCGAATGAAAAAGGCCGCCGGCAAGAAGCTGGAGACCGGCTGGAGCCTGCGGAGAGAAGGACGACCGTCGAACCGACGGGGGGCGGGGGCTCGACGGCCGGTAGAGCACGAGAGGCCATGAAGTCAGCAAACTGCGTTGCGTAAGGCCCTGATCTACCCATGTCATGATTCGGGGCAGGTGAATCGACCAATTTGGCATTTTCAACAGCTCGTCGGCCGATTGGTCGACGCTTTGAGGAAAAGGGGCGACCAGCGGCTTGGAGTTGCGCTTAGAGGGGCCGATCGCCCAATCAATGAGCCTGGGAGAGTGTCAGTCAGCAGGCTCGACAACACTTTACACTTGCTGTGTCGGGCTCAAAGCGGAGTGCGTCGCAATGGTTAAGAAGCAGTCATTTTAAGGCGCAGAATCTATAATGCGCTGTGTGAACTCCGGCATTGACATATGAAAGGCTCCAGGATGCAGACAGCTGCAGGATTGCTTGCAGACCTTGGCGATGGGATAGACGCAATCAAAGCCCACCTCGCAACGATGGATGACCACACGCTCGAAACGCTATTGGAGTCGATGCCAGGAAAGTCAGTCGCGGGCAGCGCCGAGATGACGATGACGATTCTGATCTATCGCGAGCTGGAAATGCGCAAGCGCGGCCACAACGTTGTACCTTTCCAGTCTAGAGACAGGCCACGATACCAAACGTCCGCAGCAAGTAAAAATGCCGGGTTGGAAATCTCACCTGTCTGTCGTACCTGCTCAGGACCGCTCGCTCGAGACCTTCTTCTTACCATCGGGAATTGATCCGGGCATTTTCCCTTGGATATCAAAACAGCCGTTCAATTGGCGCCCTCGCCGTAGCGGCGTTCCAGCGCATCGGCTATGCGCTCGCAAAGGAGCTCCGCAGTAGCAGTCGTGAGGTGAAGACGAACGCGGCCTCTTTCGGGGTCAACGAGTTCAACAAAGATCCCGGAATCGGATTGTCCGGACTGATCCAAGACGTCGTTGACGACGAAATCGGCTGTCTCGTCCAATTGTTTGGCCCTAACTGGTTCGAAATCCCATCGGTTCTACAGGCGGCTTCCCAGGAAGCCCAAGTCTGTTTCGATGATTGTGTGCGTAGTCCTCGGCAAGGGCCTGCGTCGCGAACACTTCGACCATTGACTCGCCACTCTCAACGACACGGACAATCCACCGGTTCTCGACGTGTTTAACCAGCACCTCGTTTGGTTCCCCAGCCACCATCCCCGTTCTCGCTGTCGGCGCGACGCGAGATGCTTCGCGTTTTCTTCAGAAGAGAACACCCATACTTGAGCAGGGTCAATCTAATATTTTGTGATTGCAGATCCAAATCGAATTGATGACATGGATGAAGCGTCCCTTTCTTAGTTGGCGATTATCCGCCCGTTACCCGTTGTTACGAGGCGTCCCCACCTCCAGGCGGCAGCACCGGTCCTGTAGTGTCCCACCGGATGAACTCGAATTCCTTCCCTTGGCTCGCCGCACGGTGGTCAACAGCACCTCGTGCAGGACGCGCAGGTTGGGTGTTCTGGCTGGATCCTGAAGAACAGCTGGTGGTGATCCGGGAAGCGGCGCTAATTGAGGCCCCTACAGGGGACGGTCCATTTACCTACCCACCGAATGCCGAGTTCCTAGGCCTCACTCACAACAGATGCCTCCACGGCAGCCATTGGCGCTTCCAGCGTCCAATTGATCCCATGGGGGCCACACTCAAGATCGGCCTTCCCGCCGACTGCCTCAGGCGCCACCCGCTTCAGCACCACGGTTCCGAAGCCGCCCTGACCGATGGCCTGCACCTTCGGCCCATCGGTTTCGGCCCAGGCGAGGTGGAAGAGCTTCGAATCCCCGGAACCGGTCGCGTTCCATTGGACGGAAATCGTGCCCTTGTCTCCCGAAAGTACGCCGTACTTGGCTGAGTTGGTCGCGAGTTCGTGGAAGGCAATGCCGAAATACTGGACGGCGTTGGGGCTCAGCACGATGGATGGTCCCGACATGGAAATCCGCCCCTCATTGCCGAATGGTTTGGCCTGCGACAGCAGCAGTTCAAACAGGGTGACGCCTCTCCAGTCGTCAGCGACAAGCAGATCGTGCGAGCGTGACAGGGCCATGATCCGCTCGCGAACCTGCCGTTCGAACACCGCAGGGTTCTCGGCGCGCTTGTTGGTTTCCCTGATCATCGAAAGGATGACGGAATACTGGTTCTTGACCCGGTGGTTGACCTCGCGCATCAGCATGCGGATGCGATGCTCGTTCTCTTTTGCCGATGTGATGTCCCTGGCAATCTTCGATGCGCCGATGATCTGCCCGGTTGCGCTGCGCACGGGCGATACGGTCAGCGAGACCGGAACCAGGCTGCCATTCTTGCGCTGACGGATCGTTTCATATGTGTCGACGACTTCCCCACGGCGGATGCGTTCGAGGATGCGGGGTTCCTCGTCCTGATGGTCATCCGGGATCAGCATCGTCACCGAGCGGCCGATCGCTTCCTCGGCGGTGTAGCCGAACAGCCGTTCGGCGCCCCGATTCCAGCTCTTGATGATGGTGTTCAGGTCCTTGCTCACGATGGCATCGAACGAGGATTCCACGATCGCCGACAAATGGTGCCTGGCCTCCTCGGCATTCTGGCGGTCGGTGAGGTCAAACAGCATGTTGACGGCACCGATCAGCTTGCCCGTCTCATCGCGGAGCGGCGTCGGATAGGGCTGAAATGGAAAGAACGATCCGTCAGGGCGCTGCGCTATCGCCTGCTGGCCACGCACAGGGCGGTTTTCCTTGAGCGCGATCGCCATGGGGCACTCATCGTGAGGAAGGTCCTTGCCGTCCGGTGTGAACAGCTTGAACGTCACGCACCACTTGTCCTTGCCGATCTCGGGTTCGCGGCCCGCCATTTCGGCGGCGGCTCGGTTGTAGTAGGTGATGACCCCATCCGCGTCAGTCGTGTAGATGGCGACCGGGAGACTGTCGAGGACCTGGTGATAGGTGCTGTCCTGCCGCTTGAGCTCCGTGCGGGTGCGTTCCAGGTCGGTTACATCGACAGTGAAACAGCGTGTGTTGATTAGCTTGCCGTCGCGGAAATGCCCGCTGGAAGAAATTTCGACGTGCTTGATCGAGCCGTCGTGGGCTCTCAATCGCGCCGGATATCTGGCGATCTTCTCGCCACGGGAGACGCGGTTCAAAATGTCCTCGATCACTTCCTGGTCGGGATAGAACTCGGCAATATGGCGACCGATATAGTCCTGCGCCGAAAAACCGAGAAGGTCGAGCTCGGCCTGGTTGGCATGAAGAATGACCCCGTCGGCACTTACCAGGTGGAGGGCGACGGCACCGTTTTCGAAGAAATCCTGGTAGTTGAAGTTCCGGCTATCCCCATCGGATGTTTCTTGGTTCTTGAACGCGACAACATTCGCCCGCGGCACTTCATTCATCCAAAACCCCTTTCTGCTCAACGGGTGGTAACGCGGGGTGTCGCCAAATTGTTCCTGTAGCTCGTCCCTTGCGGCTGCCCACGAGGCTCCTCTTGATTGAGCCTGTGGCGGCATGCAAATCTGAGCTCGGACGGAAACCACCTTGGCACGTGTTTCATCAACGAACGTGCAATCGTGCCTCACATGGACAAACCTCTCGTCCTGGTCGTCGACGACGAAGCTTTGATTGCCGTGGAGATGGAGACTGCTCTTTCCGAGGGGGGCTTCACCGCAGCCTTGGGATCGTCGTGTTGCAAAGGCCGAGGAGCGCTTCTCGCGAACCACATGCCCGCCGCCGCGGTCCTGGACGTCAGATTGTGGGACGGCGAGAGCGTCGAGGCTGCAAGAATGCTGGCTGCCCGTGGAGTGCCCTTCGTCGTTTATTCCGGCCTAGGCCCCGAGCAGAGTGATGAAGCATTCTCACTCGGGACGGTGGTGATGAAGCCGACCGAACCGGAAGAACTTGTCCGGATCCTCGGAGAACTGATTGCCGGTCGGAAACCCAGGATGACCGGTTGGCTGCATCCTCTAGGCTTGCGCTCGCAGTGCGCCTTTCGGCTCGTTGCGCATTGTACGCTAACCGCAAAGCAATGGGGTTGTACAATAGGTGACACCGGCGCTGATAAAGAACACGGCGCTCAAACCTGCTCGATCGGCAGCCCATCCCAAAGCCGGGCTTCCAAGAGCCATCGCGACATCCAGAAAGGCCGTGTAGATGCCCATTGCCAAGCGGCGGTTTTGCGGCGATGTGCCACCAAGGCAGGCATTACCAGTTCTTGGACGTGCCGCCGGAGAGCTTTGCCGGGTTCAAATCTGCCTTTGCCAAGGGCCGCTATTTCAACGACCACATCCGCAACCGCTTTGCATTTCGGCTGGTGACATAAAGGGCAAAGCCCGCTGCCGGACGCTCGCCATGATTGCCACCTCATCGCCTATGTTGATGCTGCCGTTAGCCACGCCGATTCAAACTCCGAGCAGGCGAGTTTGCCTTGTAAGCAGATGCTAAAATGTGAACGCCCTCGTGGAACATACCTCCACGCTCCGCAGTTATTAGCGTTCAGATTTTAGCGAAGTGTGGGGAAATCATGAAGCGAGACTTTGCATACCTGTGCGCTTGGGCGAGCGCACGAGGCATTAAAATCTATCAGCGGTCAAAGACGGTCTGGATCGCGGCAGGACATCATCGGGGCCGCGATTTCGAGGTGAAAGGACGTTCCCCGGCGACTGCACTCTCCTTGTGGGTGGAGGGTGCGCAGTACACGGGTCAGCGGTTCTGCTAGGGCATTCCGTCAGCCCGCCTGGCTTTTGTGGTTCTGCTTTTCATAGCCGCTGGCTTCTGGTTGGCGGCCGAACTGGTGGTCGCCGGTGCACAAGGTGCTGTCATTTCGCACGCTTCGGGAGGTTGATTATCTCGGCGCCCCCGTCATCTCCAGCGGTTCGTGCCCTGGCGTTTCATGCCAAAACACTTGGCGCAAATCGCGCTGGTCAACCTTTTGCCCGCAATATGGGCAAGGATAGAAATGCTGATGTTCCGGGATGTCTGCGCCGCCGTGCAACTTTCCGGGGATCGGCGGGCCGAGGTCCGATAGCTTCGTCATCCCCATCGAACTTTCAGTTCATCTAAAATGTTCCCGGAACTACTTTAGCGCGATACCCATCCCTCCGTTCCGTCAAAGTCTAATGATCAGGAACGCACACTGGAAAGCACGTGCGGTAACGGTTGATTCAACCATCGATGGTAATTTGGTGTGCAGTGGCGGCTCCGACATGGGGGCGGGCGCTTGAGTGCCGGAGCCGCCTGCGCAGCCCGGTTGGGGTTTGACCGCGCCGTCCTAGAATGGGACAGCGCGGTCAACGATTCGTTAAAATTTTCCGGAACTAATTAAGCGCATCCTAATTGAGTCGCGATTCGCGAGTCAGTTTCATGCGTTTGAAGTTTATCCATCCGATGGAGCCCGAACTGGTCGATACGCCACCGCAGGGCGATGACTGGCTCCACGAGATCAAGTTTGATGGCTACCGCACCCAGGTCATCAAGGACGAAGACGGCATCCGGCTGATCACCAAGAACGGCTACGACTGGACGGGCCGCTACATCCAGCTCGCAGGTGAAGCGGCGGCGATCGAGGCGGAAGACTTCATCATCGATGGCGAGGCGACCACCATTAATGAGGCGGGCCTGTCCGACTTCCACGCGCTTCAGTCAGCCGTCACCAGCCGCAATCCATCGCGCGACGTGTATCTGGTTGCATTCGATCTTCTACACCTGAACGGACACGATCTGCGCGACATGCCGGCAGAGGACCGTCGCGAGATCCTTCAGGAGCTTGTTCCTACCGGCGACCGCATTCAGTTCAGCGAGGCTATGCCAGGCACGGGGGATGCTGTCTATCACCTTGTCGACCAGGCTGGCCTGGAGGGGATGGTGTCGAAGCGCAAGGACAGCCCGTACCGCAGCGGCCCGACGATGAACTGGCGCAAGATCAAGTGCTATGCCGAAAAGGAAATGGACATCATTGGCGTGCAGCGGGAAGCCGGCAAGCCTGCGATGGTGCTGATGGCCGACAAGGGTCGGTATGCCGGCGCCGCCTTCGTTACCTTCAAGGCAGACAAGCGGCAGCGCCTTTGGGACCGCGTCCAAGGCAAGATAGGCGGACCGGCGCCTGTAAGGCTCAAGAGCGACAAGGCCGAATGGCTGAAACCTGGTCTAGTCGGCCGGGTGCGGTTCCTGAAGGGAGAGGAGAAGCTGCGCCATGCTAAGCTGCTGGATTTCAGGGAAAAATGAGCAAGCGCGGCGGTGATTTTCTCTACCATTGGATGTCTGACCACTTGGCGGATGGGCCGATCAACGACCCGGTGCTGCTGGTTATCGATATGGCTGTGGAGGCTAAACAGGCAGCAGAGGCCTAAGGCATTCCTGGTGACGAGATCGATGAAGAAATTGGCGAACTTGTTCGAAACCATCATGAGGGCATTGCGGGGCGCCACGCTTCGCCGCTGCGAGGAAGACTAATGCTCGGCAGCTCGAGGGTTCGACAAGGTGTTGCTAATATGCAGCACCGCCGGCATCTCTGACCGCCCCCGCCTGGAACCGCTTCCCACGGCTGCCCGTAGACGTCAAAATGAGAACGCAAAACGCGAGGCGGCGAAGATGGACAAGCGAGAAAACAAGATCATTGAGACGTGTTGCCTTATAGCCGTTCCCGTATCGATGGCTCTCACTATGGTACTAGCTCAACTGATCCTTGGCTGAACCCAAGGCACCGACCAGGCAAGACATAAGCCGTGTTGGGCGACCGCTAAACCGGCAGGCATCTGGCAACGCTAGCTATCGTTGACCTAGCCATTGGCAACTCCGTTTGAGGATCGCCCAACGAGGATGATAATTCTGCCTATAGGGCCTAACGCAAGAGGGCGCTCGCTCGTACGCGTCCATCGAATGTGACATTAGCGCCACCTGATTGCGTGAACGAACACGCGAACGGAGCAGTCGCTTGACGATTGAGGCAGACTGCCCCAGCGTTTGGCCGTCCGGGGGTAAAGGGGCGCACGGCTCGTCGAGAGCTGTTAAAAAGGCGGGGGCCTTTCTCGACGAGCCTGCCTCCGGACGCTAACGGAGATCGGCGACAAGGTGCGGGTCGAGGAGATCACGCCGAAGCCGAAGGGGAGATAGCGCTTTGACCCCATGCAGGCTGGAACTCATGAGGTGCTGTTGAAGGCCGTGCGGCAAGTCACCGGGAAGGAGGTCGAGCTCATCCGGTGGAATACCACGGGACCGGTTCGGCCCCTGCGGCTGGGTAGCGTCCGGCAAGGATCGCCCGCGCAACGACGGAAAAACCGCGCTAGCGGTCGTCGCCGCGTTCACCCTTGATCAGAGGGCGCGCCTCACTGGAGTGAGTAAGCGCGAAGCGCAACAGCGCCTGACGTTCAAATTAGCCGGTGGAAGAGCCTGGCAACTCGCACGCCAAGGCCAATAATGGTTTGACCATCATTGGCGGCGAAATCCCAACAGCAAAATGCCGCCCAGCCAAAAAGCAGGAGTGAGAAGCGCATGGCGAATTCTAAGGTAGATAAATTGAATAAGGCGTTAAGGCCTTAACTTCTGTCATTTCCTCAACCTCACCCCGGCGCCGCCCCCGTTCTCGGGGATGTGGTCATAGGAATACTCGGGTTGGTTGCTTGTCCGAGAGATAAGAGGGACTGCGGTGCCAGCGCAATGGGTCCGGCAACCCGGGGTAGGTGATAACTCTAGCTGACCCCTCTCCCGTGCTTCCGCTGCTACCCACTAGCCCTGCTTCCTATAGCACTTCTTAGTGGATAGGTTACGGTGCCCACCTGGGCGAGGATTCGAGCCGACCGAGGGCTAAGATTCTAACCTACCACGCAACAAGAAGCCTGTCACGAAGCGGCGGCTGACCCCTTCTAGCGCAGGGTAGACCCGAGGGGAACAGCTGGCGCTGCCCAGGACGGAAGCGCTATCGCGTGTCGAAACGAATTAACTCCGCAAGACATCTGGAACCATCGGACCGGCAGAGCCTCCATCCCATCGTAGTTCGAGGACGCCAACTTGGCGTTGAATGGCTCTCTTCTCGACAATTCAATCCGGTCGGGTCATATTATAGGTGTCGCAGGGACGGACTTTCAACGGCGCCTCGCCGGGTGGCCGGTTCACACCCAAGTGTGGAATAATCCAAGAAACGTCCGATTCAGCAGCCTCCTCTGGGAGTCCCTTTTATTTTACTGAGCTGTGCAACGCTGCGGGCGAGGGCTGCTTGTAGCGATCTGTCTCGCTCTCTACATTCGGCGACATATCGCCAGCCAAGTTATTGCTCCAACGCGGCCCCCGCTTTTTGAGGACTTCCAAGGTGTTTTATTTCGTCGACGAAAGCGGCAACACAGGGCTGAACCTGTTCGACGCGAACCAGCCGAAGCTCTATTACGGTGTGCTGGGCTGCCGCGCGAATCTTGACGTCATCGCTGAGCCGCTGCTGAAAGAGTTGCGGCGAGATCTCGGGGTGAAACGCCTCCACGCCAATGAACTCGGTGTCGGACGACTGACGCCAATCGCTGAAAAAATAGCCCGGTTCAGCAAAAAGAACGATCTGCGGTTTTCTCTTTATAAGGTCTCGAAGCCGGACCATGCGATCATCACCTTCTTCGATCAGGTTTTTGATTCCGGCTTGAATGATGCTGTTCCATGGCACCATTACTGGACGCCCATGCGATATGTCCTGCTGTTTAAAGTGTCGTTCCTTTTCGACGAAGACCTTGCGAAAGAGGCATGGAGCGCTAGGCGCGAACAGAACCCCGCACGTTGCGAGGAAAGGCTCAAGAAGCTTTACGCAGGTCTGCTCGAGCGCGTGGGTCGATTGCCGGATGCGCGATCAAGGGAGCTTGTGGCGGGTGCTATCAAATGGGCTGCGGCAAACCCCAAAGAGATCAGCTTCGGCTCCAGCAATTATGAATCGACACTGCAGATATCGCCGAACCTGATCGGGTTTCAGCAGGTCCTGCAGGCAATTGCTATACAATCCAATGCACAAAAGAGCCGGGTCAACCGCATCACGGTCGATCGGCAAACGGAGTTCAACGGCGCCCAAGCCGAATTGTCCGAATGGTACCGGAGATTGCGAGGCCATAAGTCTGATATGGGTCCCGGCATGCCCAAGGCCGATTACTCGCACATGCCGGAAACGCCGCCCGTATTCATGCCAGGAGATGAGAGTGCCGGTCTTGAGCTGGTTGATGTCACCCTTTGGTTGACAAAGCGGCTGGAGGAGAAAAAGCCGATTTCTCCCGAACTTCGTGCATTGTTCTGGTCGCAGGCCAAACGAGGGATGACCGATGAGGTTTCCTTGAAGGCCTTGGACAGGAGGTGGCGCCATCTCGCGCATTTGCCTGAACCGGAAAACCCGCTTCCGGGTGATCTGGTGAAAATCTTCGAGGACGTCGAGGAGAAGCGCCGTAAGATCGTGAGCGCTCTATGATCTTACATTTCCGGAAACAGCTTCGGAAACAGCGCGTCCAGAGCGTCCGCCGGAAAGCGCAGCGACACTGGGCCCTTGGGCGTTTTCGACGCCAACAGACCGAGCGCGATCACATCGTTGAACACGCGACGCGCCGTGCGCTCAGGCAGTCCGCTAATGCGGGATGCCTCGCCGCGGTCAAACTCACCGCGCATGAGCGCTTCTTCCAGAAGACGACCGGCTTCTGGTTTCAAGCCGCTACGCTCGACATAGCGATGCAGTCGCTTGGCGAGCGTATCGAGATCAAACAATCCGCTCATGAAGCTCACCTGGTCGGTGCACACCTGCAGGAACCACGAGGTAAAGTCGCCGAGTGCACGCTCGGAGAGGTTGCCCCGCCCGTCGAGATCACCTTGGCGGGGCATATCGGCATGATCCATCATGCGCTTGTAGTCCGTGCGGCTTTTCACGCCGCGTGCCAGGCCGCGCGAGATCGACCACAGCCCGTGCGCGGCGATCCCGGCCTCGTGCGCCATGGCGTGGCTCATCAATCGGCTGACGCGGCCATTGCCGTCGGGGAAGGGGTGAATGTAGTTAAACCGATGATGCGCTGCAGGGATGGCCAGGATCCGTCCGGCCTTGCCCAGCTTGTCGAAGCGATAACGCATGGCAAAGTACTGCATGAAATCGTCGACCCGGTCGCTCGAAGGCGGTTCATGCCGACCGACGGCGACGTCATGCTCTGGCTTCGATCGCCACTCGCCTGGCGCCATGACAAATTCACGGCCGGCACCCTTGATGGTCAGCATGGGCGCTTCGGCATCGCGATAGAATTCCGCGTGCAGCCATCGCAGAAAATCTACCGATGCCGGCTCTGGCAACCGGCCCTCGGCCTCCATACGGTCGATCTCGGCTTGCAGGCGAACATGCGCGGCCGCCTCGAGCTGCAGGTTGCGACGGTTCTCGTCTCGATCGAGGTTTCCGGCCAGCGCCCGTTCGATGTCGCGCGGGCGCGTATCATGGCCTTCGATCAGGTTGCTGTAGTAAGTGTTCATGATGCGCACGAGATCGGCGAGATTGGCAGCGGTACGCGGGTGAAGGCTTTTGCCCAAAACCGCCGACGTCGCCGATAGCTCCGCCAGCGCATCGGAGATAGTTTCGGATACATCGGTTAGGCGTGCCGGTTCGATGCGCTGTACACTCTCTTCCATAATTGGCCGATCTTGGTTTCTGCTAAATGCGTAATTATAATATATATTTTGAATTTGCCAGGATATTTGGCCGATCTTCTGGCCGATCTCCGGCATCTTGCCGACTTCGCGGGCCCTGGCACCGTCACCGCTGCCAAACCTGGACACCATTGATGCCGCCGACGATGATCCCAGCAGGATGTCGACGATGACCAGGATCAGATGGCCGATAACCGGCACGCCTAGCGTGCTGTATTCATGCACGAATCCGCAAGCGGCGGGAACATTTGGCCGATCCTTTGGCCGAAGTTCGCGGGTTGCCAGGACTCAGGTAACATGGCCGATAAATCGAGGCAGATCCAAACAAATGGCCAAAGAGGATGATCACACCGAAGCGCATATCCAAAGAGACAAAGCAGTCCTGTCCGAGCGCCTGGCCAATCGAAGATCGCAGACGCTCTTTCGAAAGGCGCGCGTTTCCAGCTCTACCTGGCTCTGCGGCTCGCCGGATATTATGAGTTTGCCAAGCTCAAGCCCTCTGTTCCTTTCATCGCCGACGACATCATGGAAACCTTCGACCATCTCCGGTCGGAGGAAGTTTTCCGCCTGTTCGGCGAGATGGCCAGCGTAGGCCAGGTAATGTACCTGACCCATCATCAGCACTTATGCGACATCGCCAAGGCGGTCATTCCCGACGTGATGATCCACGAACTCGGGTAATTCGAACGGCATTGTTGTTGGCGGCGCGTTCTTGAGGTAAGTCGCATCGCCAACGACCGCTTCGCGCCCAGTGCACGAACCCGCTTCGCGAAGGCGCGGTTGGCAATTCGGTATGGTAATCTTCGGCTTTGAGTGCCTACGGCCTGACCAGACCATGGAGTTCCCTTCAACGAGAGGAACTCGCCATGGCTACCCTGCCGACCAATGCACCGATATCACCGCTTCGTCAGCGCATGCAGCAAGACATGCTGATGCGAGGTCTGGGACCGCATACACAGCAGGATAACGTACGTCACGTCCGGCGCTTTACCGCATTCCTTGGGCGCGCTCCCGACACTGCGACGCCCCAGGATATCCGGCGCTTCCAGTTGCACCAGCATGAGAACGGTGTCGGCCCCGCGACGATCAACGGTGCGGTCTCGGCGTTGCGCTTCCTTTTCATGGTGACACTGATGCGGCGGGAACTGGCGCGTGCGCTGGTGATCATGCGCTATCCGCGCAAGCTGCCCTATGTGCTGAGCGTGGAGGAAGCGGCGCGGCTGCTCGAGGCAGCACCAGGCATCAAGTACAAGGCTGCGCTCGGCGTCGCCTATAGCGCGGGCCTGCGCGTGTCCGAGGTCGCGCACCTGAAGGTCGATGATATCGACTCCACACGCATGTTGATCCGCGTCGAACAGGGCAAGGGACGCAGGGACCGCAACGCCATGCTCTCGCCGCAGCTTCTGGCGGCTGTGGTGGCGCGAAGGCAAGCGGCGCGGGGTGATGCTTCCGCATGGCTGGCTGTTCCCGGGGCGCAGTTGCACCGATCCGATCTCGTCGCGGCAACTGCACCGCGCCGTCCAGGAGGCTGCTGAAGTCGCAGGCATCCGCAAGCGCGTCAGCCCGCATACGCTGCGGCACAGCTTTGCCACCCATCTGCTCAAGCAGGATGTCGACATCCGCGTCATCCAAGTGCTGCTAGGCCACAGCAAGCTCGATACGACCGCGCTTTACACCAAGTGTCTCGACCCGGACGATCCACGCGGTCGCCGGGCCGCTCGACCGGCTGATGGCGCTGATGGAAGGCAAGTCGCTGCCCGGCTGATCCGTGCGCGCCTCGATCGAGGTCGCCGACATCGCGTTCCACAACAAGGCGCAGGTGTACGATCTGTTGTTCAAGGCGGCATCGGAGACGATGCTGACGATCGCGGCGGATCCCAAGCACCTCGGCGCGCGCATCGGCATCACCGCCGTCCTCCACACCTGGGGCTCGGCAATGACGCAGCATCCGCATGTCCACATGATCGTACCAGGCGGCGGCATCGCGCCGGACGGAAGCCGGTGGATATCGTCGCGTCCGGCTTTTCTCCTGCCAGTGCGCGTGCTCGGCAAACTGTTCCGCCGGCTCTTCCTCACCCGGCTGGTTACGCTGCACGAGGCCGGACGGCTCAGCTTCTTCGGATCGATGGCGCACCTGGGCGACCGCCGGGCATTCCTGCGGCACCTGTCGCCGGTCCGGAAGAAGCGCTGGGTGGTCTATGCCAAGGCGCCCTTCGCCGGGCCGGAAGCCGTGCTCGCCTACCTGTCGCGCTACACCCACCGGGTCGCCATCTCGAACAGCCGCCTGATCGCCTTCGACAAGAACAGCGTCACCTTCCGCTACAAGGATTACCGCCGTGACGGCGCCAACAGCCAGCAGGTCATGGTGCTCGCGATTGATGAGTTCGTCCGCCGCTTCCTGTCCCATGTCCTCCCGCACGGCTTCCATCGCATCCGGCATTACGGCCTGCTTGCCGGCGGCTCCCGCAAGGCCAGCCTGGCGCTCGCCCGCGACCTGCTGAGCGTTGCCACACCTCCCGATGACGACACCCCGCACGCGCCGGAAGACTTCCGCCCCTCATGCCCGTGCTGCGGCGGACGCATGGTCGTCATCGAGGTGTTCGAACGGTGGAGGCAACCGCGCGGACCGCCCAACGCGACCGCAGCGAGCCGGGAGAACTCTCCATGACCCGGCATGGCCCGCTTGCCCCCACGACCGCGCTACGCCGGCGCAGGTCAACGGAAACGCATGTGCGCTTTGCTGTTGCGCCGGTCATCAGGCGCGCGAACCCAGTCAGAATCACCGTAACAAGCTCCCCGACCAAGCCGGACGTTACTTCCTCGACACGCTCGCAGCACGAAATGTGAGCGTTCGCGACAGACGCTGGCACACCCGCCACACAAATCCCCATAGCGCACAGCATGCGGCCCGCGGGTTCCTGCATGGGAGGCTTTCGTACGCCTGACGGCACCCGAAACCCTTCACAATTGGAGCCGTCAAGGTCGCCTCCGACGCTTTCCAAAAGCAGACGTCACAGGTAAACGCTCTGGTCGGACCCGAACGCCAACCGGTAGGGCAAGCGAAATCCCACGGTTATGCGCCACGCCATCCGGATCCAGGGCGATCATCACTTTGGGTCACACGGTTGGGCGGTTCGAGTAGCCGGCCTAATGGGCAACATCCGATCGTTGTCGACCTCAATCCGGACAGGTGCCGTGTGCGGGGTCTTCAGGAAGGAAGAAGCTTCGCCGCTCGCAAGGGGTCAGTTCGCGAGGCACAGTACGGCGGGCGAATTCAATAAGCTCCTTGGGTGTTTGGAAGAGGCGAACGATGCTGACTCTCTTTTCGCCGGAAACAATCGCGACATGGGTGCCGTCGGCGCTGAAAGCCGCGCGTGTAAAGCCCCGTCGAACGGTTGCATCGTCCTGGCTGCTAAGGACGGCAATCTGTCGCCCCGATTGCGCCGCCCATAATCGGACCGTTCGATCTTCGGTCGACGCGGTCACGACATACAACCCATTGGGACTGAACTCGGCGCTGTCCAGCGCGCCGCTGTGGCCCCTGAGAACCCTTTCCAGACCGCCGGCGACGCTCCAGATCCGGGCGGTTCCATCGCGTGAAGCAGTCAGCAACGACCGGCCGTCGGGACTGAAGGCGACCGCCGTCACCGCGCCGGTATGTCCCTCAAGGGTTCGGGCGTTTTTCCCCTCCGTGATCGACCAAATTCGGGCCGTGTGGTCGAGTGAGCCCGTGGCGACCAGTTGACCGTCGGGGTTGAAGGCCGCTGCCGTGATGCGATCCTGATGCCCCACCAGAGCACGGAGTTCGGCTCCGCTGGTCGTGAGGAGGCGTCCCACATTGTCTTCCCTGGCCGAAAAGATCAGACGTCCGTCAGGGCTAAGAACCGCTTGCGGCAGATTGCTGCTTGTATTGATGTCGGCTAGCTCTATGCTGGTCGTCGCGTCCCACAGTTGGGCGGTACCGTTGATCCATGCGCAAACAAGCGATTTGCCATCGCGACCAAACTGGATCTTGATCAGTCCGGCATGTGATCGGAACTGGGCGGTCTCGTGCCCCGTGGCCACATCAAAGATACGGACCACGCCCTCAAGCGATGCCGTGGCGACGCGCCTCCCATCTGGGCTGAACGTAGCGTTTTGAATTATCTCATGCGTATCGAGGCGGATTATCTCGCGCCCACTGACGACATCCCACAGGTGCGCCGCGCTGTCGCCCCCGCCGGTAAGCAGGTGGACGCTGTCGGGGCTGAAGACCGCGAAAGTCGGCCGATATTCATGTGAAAGCGCCGTCGTCAGGGCGCCGTCGACATCCCAAAGCCGAGCGGTGCCATCGTGTGAAGCAGTCAGTAGAATGTTGCTGTCGATCGGGCTGAATTCCAGATGCTCGACCAAGGATTCATGACCGGCGATCGTCGTCACTATCGAGGCGCGTTCAGCGTCCCAGATGCGGATCGGCCCATTGATCGACGCGGTCGCAAGGAAGCGGTCGTCATGGGAGAAGGCACCGTTCATCTCCACATCGCGTTCATCTGTATCGATGTCAGGCTTCAACCCCGAAACCTCCTGGCCGAGCACATCATCCAGCGTTCCCAACGCTCCATTCCAAATCCGGGCAGTGCCATCCAGTGATACCGTTGCGATCCGTTGACCCCCGTGGCTGAAAATCACGCCGTTCAATTGCGTGTCGCTCTTGCTGCCGGCGAACTTTGCGATCTCCGTTCCTTTCGACAAATCGAAAAGGCTGGAAGTGTCGCGATCTGAATGCCAACCCCACGGGCCGGCCAGCAACCGGCTTCCGTCCGGGCTGAACGCAAGGGTGAATGGCCAGGAGATCACTCGGATCGACCGCGTCAGCGCGCCGTCCGCGGTATTCCAGATCGAAACCAAACGCTTGCCTGCCGTCGCGAAGCTGCGGCCGTCTGAACTGAAAGCAGCACGCGTATATGCGTCGCTGCTTACACCCAGGACTTTCTTTCCGGTCCGAGCATCCCAGAGCGTTGCATCGCTGTTCTCCCCCGCCGTCAGCACCAGAGTGCCATCCGGGCTGAAGATTGCCGTCGGGAAATTGCCTACCGGCCGCAGGATGTGGAGCTGCTCTCCCGAGACGGCGTCCCAGAGACGTGCAGTGCCGTACTCGCGGCCGTCAGGATACGGCTCCCGTCGGGGCTGAATTCGGCCCTTTCCACGGCCCCTTCATGACCTTTTAGAATTGCAGTTTCGGCACCGGTGGAGACGTCCCAGACGGCTGCAGTTTTGTCATAGGATCCGGTGACGATGCGATCACCTGTAGGATTGAATGCCGCATGCGCCACAGCGGCGCCAGGGCGGAGGATTTTGATCTGCCGGTGCGCCAGCAGAGCCTTGTAGAGAGCTGCCTCCGCCTCAAATAGATATGGCCGCTCGGGTTGCTCTTTCGAGGGTAGCGCCTCAAGCGCCAGCCGGATCGCAGCCTCGGTATTGCCTGCCGCGGCGGACCGCTCGGAAAGGAACGAGAGCGAAAGGAACTGATTGCGCAGCGCCTGATCGCGTTGCCCCCTTGCTTCCTCCCGCGCTTTGAGGGCGACCAATGCGCCTGCACCCGCCATGACAGCGAGCATTATTGCGACGATAGCGGCGTTCCGTGTCCGTCGGGCAAGCCGGTTTGCCGCGGCAGCCGCTAGGCTCCGGCGATCGGCCTCGCGCTCGAGGCGCTCGCGTTTTGCCTCTTCGGCAGCCGCGACCAGTGCTAGCTCTGCGTGACGGTCCTTCTCCTCCTTCTGCCGATGGGCACGCAAGGACTCCTCGATGTATTCAAGGACGGCATCGTCGACCTCCTGCCGCCTTGTAAGCATCAACTCTTCGCCCTCCGCCAGACGTTTGCCGGACGGGAGGAGAAGCTCTCGATTCCTGTTTTCCAGGTGCCATCGGTGGGCGTCGGCCCTCAGGCGTTCGCGCGTCGCGAGAAAGTTCCGGTTTGCATTCACAATGTCACCGGCGCGCGGCCAACGGCTCAACAGTGCTTCATGTGCAAGACGAACGAAAACATGCCCTGCGGCGTCCTCGTCGCTGACGAGGAGCCGTGCGTCGATGAGGGCACTGACGAGGGCCGATCGCGCGGGAGTGCCCGCAACTTCGGTATACAGGGCTGGACGTGCCGTGACTGTTTCATCGGCCAGGCTCGCCGTGGTGAGGGCGCGCAGCACCGCGGGCAAGGCGTCCTGGATCCCGGGCGCCAGCAAGTCCAGGACTTCGTCGGCGCGGCGCGCGATTGCGCCTTCGAGGCCGCCCAGCGCACGATAATGTGCAAAGGTCAGAACGCGTCGGTCGCCACTGGCCTGGTACGACGCGTCGAGGACAAACTCGAGAAGCGGCAATGATCCGGGATCTGCAGCCGCTGCCTCCTGCAGGACATCATCGAGTCGACCCCGCTCGGGGTTCTCCTCGAAGCGGAGGCCGGCAACGCGGGCGGGTTCGCGGATGATCTGCCCAATCTCTGTGCCAGTCGGCGGCAGGAGTTCGTAGCTGGCGAGGCCGTCCTTGAGAGCCGAGAAGCCCTGAACCTCGCCGCAGCGGTGGAAGAAATCCGAACGGATCGCCGCTATCACCCAGACCAGTCCGCTCGCCGCCAGCACCGCCATGAACCGCACAAGGGCCTCGCGCGTCGCCGGCTGCCTCTCCGTCGTGAACAGCTCCTCCAGCTGATCGATGACCACAAGCAGTCTGATCTGTGAGCGGGCCGGCCCGGCGGCCTTGCGAAGTGCCTGTCGGACCATCGCCAGGGCTCGATCCGGCGTGCTCCTGCAAAGCAGAGCGAGTTCCGCAGCTGTTACTTCTGAGGACAGCTCCGGCACAGCAGCGTCGTGAAGCAGCGCCGCAGCCAACACAGCGAATGCATCCGGTCCTTCGGAGAGGCGGATCAGGCAGCGGCGCCACAAGGATATGCCTGCCACGGCTCCAGGTCGCGTCAATGACGGCAGCAGGCCAGCGCGCAGGAGGGACGACTTGCCACAACCGCTCATTCCGTAGATGAGCAGGAATGCCGTGCCGCTTGCTGCCTGCTGCTCCAGTCTGGCAGTGCAGGCGGCAATCGCCCGCGCTCGGCCGAAGAATAGATCGGCATCTTCGAATTCGAAGGCATCGAGACCGCGAAATGGCGATTTGACCGGTTCCTCGGACGCAAGGCATACGCGGTAGATGCGCAAGGCACGGGCGACATCCTTCAGTTTGTGCTCGCCGAGATCGATGAATTCCAGCGAGAGGTGGGCCTGAGCCTGGACGCGGACCGCTTCCGTGATGCAAATCCCGCCGGGGCGTGACAAGGTTTGAAGATGAGCTGCAACCTCGACGGCCTCGCCCCTGAGGTGGTCGCCCTCGGCGACGACGTAACCTAGGTCAACGCCGATGCGGAAGCGCAGCCGCTTTGTCTCGGGAACCTCGCAGTTCCGCCTATCGACCTCATGCTGGATCTCGCTCGCACACCGCAACGCCTCGACAGGGCCAGCAAACTCCGCAAGGACTGTCTCTTCGACGCTCGCGAAGACACGACCGGCATGTTTTATCAGCAGCCCATCAAGGACCTGCCTGTACGCCGGGGTAAGTGCAGCAATGCTCCGCTCATCCTTGCCTGCCGGCCGGACTTCGCCGGCCAATTCTGCCGCCAGAATTGTAACCAATCTTGGTCCGGCATTTGAGGGAAGGACCAACCTGTAACCGCGCCTCGGCACTGTCTGCACGACGGCCTGGCGACTGTCGTTGAGCGCCGCACGGATCTCGTGAATGCATTGGACCAGGCTGTCATCGGTGACGGCTAGCCCATTCCAGACCACCTTCATCAGCTCGTCCTTGGTGATGACGCGATCAGCATTCTCCAGAAGGTGGCGAAGTACCGCGAAGGTCTGGTGGCGAACTGCGATTGTCCTATTGAACTGGTCGCGCAAGGTCTCCCTGCTCACGTCGGCGGTCACGCCGTTGAGCACGAACGTCGTGGGCGGCGAGCTATTCAAGCCGGTTCCCCTAAGCACGAAGCCGCAGTCCCATACTAGCACGGTTTCGCGCTGCGACGACTGATCATCATCCAGACCGTGCGGGGAGCGCGGATTTCGGCGAATGATCGTAAGCCGTTCGTGACTTGGCAAACGCCCCGGACCGACAATTCCACATTCCATTGTCGGTGAGAGGGGTTCGCCATGGACTGCTTAGTATGGATTGCTGGAAGCATGGGTGCAAGACCAGTGCTGCGGCTCACGGCCGCCTTCCTGCTCACCCTGTTCTTCGCGACAGCGCCACAGGCCCACTCGACGGATCGTCCCGCGGACGGCCTGGCCGAAGTCGATTTGCAATTGATCCTTGCCGTGGACGTCTCGCCGTCGATGAGCAGAATCGAGCAAAAAGTGCAGCGCGACGGCTATGTTGATGCTTTCCGCCACGCAGACATCGCGATGGCAATCAAGGCGGGAGAACTGGGAAGAATCGCAGTGCTCTATCTGGAGTGGGCGGGACCAAATCAGCAAACCGTCATCGTGCCGTGGACAATTGTCGAAAGCCGAGAGGATACTCTGACTTTGGCGGACGGGCTCGCTGCTCTGTCGTTGACTGAAGGCCGGGGAACGTCGATTTCCGGCGCGTTGCAGGCCGCGAATGGGCTGTTCGCGAAGAGCGGCTTGCGCAGCCCGCGCCGTGTTGTTGACGTATCCGGCGACGGACCGAACAATGCCGGAGCACTCATTGACCCCATTCGGCAGTTTCTTCTCGCGGAAGGTGTGACGATCAACGGGCTGCCTATTACACTACCCCGCATTGGCGAGGCCGACGGGTTTGCGCCGTACGACCCCTCCAGGCTGCAATCCTATTTCGAGCGCTGCGTCATCGGCGGACCGGACGCATTTGCAATCGGCGTCACCCACGCTGCGATGTTCGCCACGGCGGTCCGTCGAAAGCTGGTTCGTGAAATCTCCATGAACATGCATCAAGTGAGCTACGCCGCTTACACCGAGCGTTCCGACCGCACGGTCGATTGCAACATCATCGGTCAGTTGCCAGGCCGATAACGCTCGGCAATGAGGTGCCAGCAACGGAATGGCTTCGCGCATTACTGCCGACAGTCAACAGAGCAGGGGGATCAACAGCGATGAACGCCGTCAAGGGCTGAAGGGCTGCATTTTGGTAACTTGGTTCCGAAACCGGAAGGGCAAGTTTCGGGCGGTGGGTTCAACCGGTCACTGCAACACCTTGTGTAGCCTATCGGCGGGTGTTTCGAAGTCCAGGGTTTTTCGGGGGCGCTGATTGAGCCGCAGGGCGACGCTGTCGAGTTGGGCCTGCGGGACCTGCGAGAAGTTGGTTGTTCTGGGGAAGTACTGCCTGAGCAGGCCGTTGGTATTTTCGTTGCTGCCTCGTTGCCAGGGACTGCGCGGGTCGCAGAAGTAGACCTGGAGATCGGTTGCGACGGTGAAGCTCTTATGACGAGCCATCTCCTTGCCTTGGTCCCATGTCAACGAGCGCCGCAGCTCTTGGGGCAATGTGCCGATTTTCTCGGCGAGGGCCGCCACGACAGTCGCTGAGTCCCTTCTGGCCAACTTCACAAGCATCGTGAACCGGCTGTGTCGCTCGACCAGGGTGACGATGTTCGTGTCGTTTGCTCCGGTGAGCAGATCACCCTCCCAATGACCTGGGATGGCACGATCCTCTGCCTCGGCGGGACGCTCGCGGATGGAGACCATATCGAGGATTTGACCTTGCCCCGTTCGGTTGCTCTGTGCACCTTTGCCGAGGCGCATCTGTCGTTTGGTGCGCAGATGGGCTGTCAGCTCCTTCTTGAGCACCCCTCGCAACTGGATGAACAGGCTGCGATAGATCGCTTCATGAGATATCCGCATGCTTGGATCGCCTGGGTACGCTCGCTTCAGCCAACCCGCAATCTGCTCCGGCGACCATTGCAGTGCCAGCTTTTGCGCCACCCGCCACTTTAGCCGTCCAGAGCATGCCAGGCGACATTGCTTCGGGCGAAGCGCGCGCTGCCAAGCCTGCTTGTCGGCTCGGGTTGCGCGATACGCTTGGGCACCGCCATTGCGCGAGATCTCGCGACTGATCGTTGATGGGGATCGCCCCAGACTTCGTGCAATAGCGCGGATGGCAAGACCTGCCGCAATCCCGCGAGAGATCTCTTCGCGCTCCCCCAGCTCGAGCGCCGAGGCCGCTCTACGCCTTGCTGACGGAGCAATGCCGCCGTGTAAGGATACGATCCGCTGAACGCCGCCCTTGGTCCGGCGGTCTAGTGCCCGCGAGATCGATGAAATGCTCTGACCCTGTTTCCACCGCTCCCAAAGCTCGGCCTTCTGCTCCGGGGTAAACCAGATCCGTGACGTCACCATGCGACACCTCCCAATCCTCTCAGATTAAAGGTGTTGCAGTGACCGGTTGAACCCACCGGCCCACGTCAGTCATTCCAGCCATCCGATCCGTTGACCAAGCGGACGTGGCTGGGCCGAGACGGCTGGCAAGCTTGTACCTTTCGGTTGAAAATCGCCCATTTCAGGTATTAGGATGCTGGGCGCCTTCGACGGCTGCTTAAGAACTCCACGATGCCGTGTGCGTTCATCGGCCGGCTCAGCGCATAGCCTTGCAGGATGTCGCAGCCCAGGTCCTTAAGGATCTCGGCCTGCCGCATCGTCTCGACACCTTCGGCGATGATTTCCACCCCTAAGGACCTGCCAATCTGCAAAATCGATTGTACGACCTCTCGCTGCTGGGCTGACTCGGCGATTGGACCAATTAGCTGGCGTGCAATTTTCAGCCGTCGCGGCTGAAGTTTCATCAAGCTGACAATCGAGGCGTGGCCGGTGCCGAAATCGTCAATTTCTATATCGATTCCGAGTTCCTTGATCTGGTTGACGTTCCAGACCACAAGCTCATCATTGTCGTCGAGGAAGATCGACTCTAGAAGCTCGAACGAAACGGTCCCGGGTTTTATTGAAAGCGAATTCAGGCTATTGATCAGCTCCCCGTCCTGCAACCGCGTCGCGGAGACGTTCACCGAAGCGCGCGGCATCGACAGGCCGGCTCTTTGCCACCGATCGAAGTCTTGGAGAGTTTGTTCGAGCACCAGCCGGTCGATGATCGAAACGACATTCAACTCTTCCGCAATCTTCAGGAACCCGGCTGGCGTCTGAAGCCCGGCGATCGGATGGTTCCAGCGCGCCAGTGCCTCGACGCCCGCAACCTCTAACGTTTTCGCGTGGAACTGCAGCTGGTAGTGCGGAACAAATTCGTTGCGTTCCAACCCCGCGAGGATCTCATCGGCGACCCGTTTGGTCCGAACGATCTCGGACTGGAGATCTTCGGTGAAGAACTCATATCGATTGCGTCCCCGGCTCTTGGCCCGGTAGAGGGCTATGTCCGCGTTGACCATCAAGCGTGGGCCGTCGACGGGACCGTCCGCTTCGACCGCGATGCCGATGCTGACCCCAATACGACATTGGTGGTCTTTATAGGGCACCGGCTGTCGCAATCTCTGGACGATGCGGTCGGCCAGCTGGCTGAGTCGGTCAGTGGAGATATCGCGGCTGCAGAGTACGACAAACTCATCGCCTCCGACTCGAGCAACGAAGTCTGCTGACCGAACAGTCGATGTCAGCACCTTCGCGGTATGGATCAGCACGGCGTCCCCGACAGCATGGCCGAGTGTGTCATTGATCTGTTTGAAACGATCGAGATCAAGATGCAGAAGAGCGGCACCGCTGCCAGTCGTTGAACCTGTGGCGGCGTGGCTATCGAGCATCGTGTCTAGGTGACGGCGATTCGGAAGGCCGGTCAGGGAATCGTGAAGCGCCGTATGCTCATTGCGCGCTGTCGCTGCCTCTAACTCAGCATTCTTCGTTTCGGCGAGGTTCTTTGCCCGTTCCAACTCCTGCGTCTGGTTGACATCCGCCGTCACGTCCCATTCTGCGCCGACCATTTTGTGGTTGGTACCATCCCTGTAACTTTTGGCACGCGCGCGAAGATGTCGAACAACTCCATTGGGAAGCACTACACGATATTCCGAGGAGTACAGGCCCGTCGCGATTCCTTTGGCGAAATCCAGCTTAGCCTGCTCAAGATCGTCGGCGTGGATCGATCTTGACCACTCTTCGAAGGTCTTCGGTTTGCCATCTGCCGGCTTGCCATAGATTTCGTTCAGACGGTCGTCCCAGTATATGATGTCCGAGTCGAGATCCTGCTCCCAGACGCCAATTTGAGAGGCGTCAAGCGCAAGCTCCAGCCTCTCCGAAAGCTGTGCAAGCCGTCGTTCGCTGAGGCGCAAATCGGCGTAGTGCTTGCGCCGTTGCTCGAGAAGTCGCCCCGCAATGACTATGGGAACCACGACCAGAGCGCCGCCGATGAGCATTGCCAGTCGCAAAATCCAGACGTTGCGGGGCGTGGCATTCCAACCACCCTTGGGAATAGCGGCAATCTGCCATGATCCTGTCGGCAGACGCACCTCGGCCATAACGGGATTGCTTTCGATCACATGCGCGGGACCGTAAAATCGCGCGCCGCTTTGGCCGAGAGCGTCCTTGCCTGTCAGCGCGATCTCGATCGGCAGTTTCTTGTCTAAAAGACCGCTGTCCTCGTACAGCTTCTGAATGTCGATTGCCGCAGCCACTATGCCCCAGAACGTCTCGGTAGGGCGGTCACGGTCAAGGAAGACAGGGAATCGCCCGATGAATGCCTGACCCCCTTGCTTGAGTTCTACCGGTCCGGCCAACACCAGTTGTTTGGTATCGCGCGCCCGAAGAACCGCTTCACGCTGTTCTTCATCCTTGCGAAAGTCCAGTCCAATGGCCTTCTCATTGCCTTGCATCGGATACATCAACGAAATGACCAGGCCTGGGGCAGCGGCGATGTTTCTGAGGTGTATCTTCTCGCGAAAGAGGCTCTCTGCCAGCTGGGCAAAGCGGTCTTGGCTCATATTCGGTTCGGTGACGATCGTCGCGACCAGACCGCGCACGAGTTGAAGGTCTCCATTGACGTTGCCCTCAAGATTGGCGCGGATGAGGTTCATCTCCTTCGCGACGTCAACGCGCAATGCCTGATCGGCAACAATGCTGTTTTGATGGTCGGCAAAAATTCCAGCGAGCAACAGCACGATAAGGGCAATCACTGCCGGAAGACTGGTCCAGGTCATCAAGGTGCGGAAGCGCTGATGAATAGCATTTGCCAACGTGGAGTCTCGGTCAGAGCAACTTCCTGTTGGCGCAGCATACTGGAGCGCACTTAATCGAATCTTGGTGCTTCCAGTCAATATTTAGAAAGGCACATAGAGAGCGAGATCACATGGCAGTCCCGACGGCCTTTCGCGTCTCCAACAGCCTCTGACGTGCGTCGCAGGTGTCGGGCAGCGCAGCCGACCCATCGGCCGAGCGGGGGGCAATCCGGAGGACGCCCTGCCGGGCGCACAAATTGGTCTTCGCGCTCGCTCGCCGATCCGGGCAAAGCGCCGCCAGGTCTATTTCGAGCTCCAGCCGGTGATCTATGACGATTGCCCGACCTTTCTCCCGGCCGTCGCCAGTTGGATCGACGCGGCGCGCCAGGAGGTGAAAGGCTTCGTGGCCGCTGTCGCAGTTCGGTGGCAAAAAGCTGCCCGCCGCCTTGCGGCCCCAAAGCCGCCTCGTCGATTAGCATTAGACCACTTGATCCTTTACAATGAACCAAAGGGCGAACAACGAGGAAGGCATGCGCGAGCGCTTCCAGCTGGAGGCGATGAGCGTGACCACTTCAGCGACGCTGCCAAGCCGGCCTCAACAAGGGCGAGGCAGCGCACAAACTCAAACGCGGAGTCTTCTTCCATGAGCGTGGCGAACTCCGCGACCGGTCGTTCGAAAGTCGGGCATTCCGCGCATCGGGCCTCAATCTAGTCGTCAGCGCGATCGTACACTGGAACACTGTCTATCTCGACCGCGCAGTCACAGAGCTCAAACGAGCGGGAAGGAACATCCCAGATACACTGTTGAAGCATATCTCGCCGCTGAGTTGGGAGCACATCAAACGACGGGCATCTACACCTGGGACAGCGAGCAACATCTCCTGGAAGGCTTCAGGTCGCTTCGGCTCCCGGCCGGGCTAAGGCGCGCCGCATAACGTTCCTGCTCCGTTCGACCTTAGCGTACGATTTCGCACTGCTCTTGTTCCGACCCCAGCTAGCAACTCAAGGCCTGACTGATCGTTCGGCAGCCGGTGACCGGGATCGTCGCGACCCTGTCGCTTCGACAAGGTCACCAGGTTGGTGCCGCCGCCATGGCGCAGCGACGGAAACAGGATACGGCGCAGCCGGGTCGTAATGACCAGGTCAGCAAGCTTCCACGATGAAGGTACTTGCTGTCGATACGAGCGATCTGGCACCAGGCACAATCCCAACGCCGCTGTCGGGCGTTTATCGGGGCGACAACGGCAATTGTTAGCTGATCGCACGCCAGGGCGCTGTCTCCGGCGTGAAGGGCGAACCACGCTCGCCAAAAACCTGCTCGACCGGCTGAGGCAAGTTTCTGGCAGACATTTGCGCCTTGTTGTAGATTGGTTGGGGCGATGGGAACGAAGAGGTTGGTCGGCAGTGGTCGGAAACGCTGCGCAGCGCCGTTTGGCTGCCATCCTAGTGGCCGACGTGGTTGGTTACTCCCGCCTCATGGAGGCGGATGAGCTCGGCACTTTTGAGGTGATCAAGGAACGGCGAAGGGAGATCGTGGTGCCGGCCGTTCGAGAGCACGCCGGTCGAATTGTCAAGTTCATGGGCGACGGAATCCTGGCCGAATTTGCCAGCGCAGTAAATGCGGTGAGTTGTGCGCTTGAACTTCAGCTCCGCATGGCCAAGGCAAATGAAACGCTAGCAGATGCTAATCGGATCAGATTGCGGATAGGCATTAACCTGGGAGACATCATAGAGGACGAGTCGGATGTCTACGGTGACGGTGTTAACATCGCCGCTCGGCTTGAAACCCTGTCCGAGCCGGGAGGTATTTGCATTTCGGGCCAAATGTACGACGCGATTCAAGGAAAGCTCGAGATTTCAATCGAGGACATTGGGGAAAGCTCCCTCAAGAATATATCCCGGACAATTCGCGTCTATCGCATCAGGCCCAAAGATGCAGAAGGAGTCCAAGAAGCCCAATTTTTAAGGGTCAACGAGCGTACGACAGTGGCGGTATTGCCATTCGCAAATATGTCTGGCGACCCAGCACAAGACTATTTCTCCGATGGAATTACCGAAGACATAATCACGGAGCTTTCCCGCTATCAACATCTGTCAGTGATTGCACGTAATACGACAGCTCTGTTTAAGGATCGGTCCGTAAACGTGGCGGAGATAGGCCGCAAGCTTCGGGCTGATTTTGTGATCGAGGGAAGCATCCGCCAGGCCGGCAACAGGGTGCGTGCTACAGTTCAACTCATTGACGTTCAAACTGGGACTCATGCGTTCGCAGAAAAATTCGATCGGAGAATTGAAGACATATTTCAAGTTCAGGACGAGATCGTTGATGCTATTCTTGGCCGGCTTTTTTATAATTTGGATGAAGCAGCAAGCAAAGCTCGTCAGCGAAATCCGACGACAAGCACCACCGCTTATAGTTTGTGGTTGCGCAGCAGGCAGGCTTCTAGAAATGGCGATGAGGAGGATGCTATAAGCTGCCTGAATCAGGCGATCAAAATTGATCCTCAATATGCGAGAGCGTTGGCCATGTTGAGTGGCCTATATGGCTATAGACGATTTACCGGATCCGCACGTGACACTCATATGAAAATCGCCGAACTATCTCGCGGATACGCTGAAAGAGCTATCGCTGCCGACAAGACAGACGCCTACGTGCTTGAACAGGTAGCAGCTGCGTACCTAATGCTCGGGGATGGAGACAATGCAAGACGATATTCTGATAGTGCAAGTTTACTCAATCCGCGTGACATCTCCACGGCCGCCACACGGGCACTAGTTCTCGCGTTCATAGGCGAACGCAATCGCGCACGGGAAATAATTGAACGTGTATGTCGGGCTGAGCCACGCGTACCGCCGGGATGGACCGTTATCTTGGCAGACGTACAGTATCTAATGCGTGACTTTGAAGGAGCCCTTAATACCTACAGAACAATTAACGGCGCACCTTTCTATGTAAGATTGCTTCAGTCGATGTGCCTTTCCCAACTGGGGAGGATCGATGAGGCAAAAGCAATTCTAGGCGAGGCACCGACAGGTTTCGATATTCCAGCATTCGCCTGCAATTGTGCAGGCATGTGCGCACTGGCCGAAGACCATGAATTGTGGCTCGAGGGGTTTCGCAAAGCAGGCGTAGACGTGTGAGCGTCGTGTTCCGTTCTCAGTTATTGAAGACGCTTCTGCTCAGACTCAATGCTCAGTCTCGTCCACATCGACCGAGGCAATTTTTGTCGTCACCCGCTCGAGTTCCTCCACACTTGCGGATAGCCGCGTTCTCAGACTGGCGGTCCCCTATAGCATTCACTGCGCCCACTCTCCGAACACCGCCATGCCGTCACGAGCCCATCATGGTGGGCCTGGAATCGATCCTCGCAGCTTGCCGAAGGTTCTGCGGCCACGGGACCTCGTCGATCCAACGCTGAAGGTCGAGCCAATCAAGGTGAAGACACGGGACTTCCGATAGTGCTCGCATCGTCCGTGCTCAGCGGTAAACGCAAAAGTCGCCGTCTGACATAGGGTGGAGAGCGGCCACCAAAGGTCAGTGACCATCGACTGCTTCGCGCCTCAATCTCGGTCGTTGCGGACAGATCTGTCACTGATTGAAAGCCGACATCGTGGCGATGACGCTGGGCGTCCCTCGCGGCTCAGCGCGTTCAAAGCCACTACGACCCAGGCAAGAGTCGCTACCGTACGCCCGACTTGAAGTTGCGCGTCAGTGCATTGGCAGGATGTTCTGGTTGAGGCGGAACAGATTGTCCGGATCGTATATCTGCTTGATCTTGGCGAGCCGCGCGTAGGCCTCGGCTCCCAGGGCGTCGCGCACGAGATCCGCTCCTTCGCCATGGCCGGGGAAGTTCAGATAGAGGCGCCCGGTCGAGTAGCGCTGCATCTCCTGCCAGAAGCTGCGAACCCAGCCGATGTTCGCATCGTCCTCGTCAGCGCCTGGCCAGATGGCGTCGAGGCTGAGCATGAAGGGCATGGAGCGGTCGCCGAAGGCGGTCGCATCGGCTGGGACGCGCTGGACGAAACCGCCGAACTTCCAGATCGAGGCGAAGGTCATTTCGGAGGGTCGCTTCGCCATCCGCGCGGTGATCTCCCCGATGACCTCGTCGTCGAGGCGCGAGAGGTAGGTGGATTTCCAGTAGCAGCGGTCGCGGCCTTTCGGGAACAGCCCGTCATAGAGCGACTGGATGGTGCGATATGGCATGCGGCCGCTGAAATCGACGAGCGGTTCCCCAAAGCTGCGCAACGGCGCCATGACCCGCTCGCCCTCGTCGGCCGGTCCGTCATAGACATGCGCGAGCGCCAGGACGCGCCGGCCCCTTGCATGCTCGGGGATCGAGGGATCGTCCGGCAGCGTGGAGAATTCCGCCAGGCCGCTTAGGCGATCGGGTGCGGTCTGCATGAAGTCGCGCCAGAGTGGAATGATCTCGTTGGCGCGCTCTTCGGGATAGGCCGGACCGCATAACATCAGCTCCGGCTCGATCGGGTGCAGCTTGAACTCGAAGCTCGTCACCACGCCGAAATTGCCGCCGCCGCCGCGCAGCGCCCAGAAGAGACCCGGGTTCTGCGTCGCGTCGGCACGGATGAGGCGGCCATCGGCGGTCACCAGATCGGCCCCCAGCAGATTGTCGACGCTGAGGCCGTGGCTGCCGCGCAGCCAGCCTATGCCACCGGAAAGCGTCAGGCCGGCAACGCCCGTCGCCGAGATGAGGCCGCCTGGCGTGGCGCGATCATGCGGGGTGGTGGCCGCATCGACATTGGCCCAGGTGGCGCCGCCCCTCGACGAAGGCGCGATCGAGGCCGGGCGCGACCCGCACGCCCTGCATCAGCGACATGTCGATCATCAGCCCGCCGTCGCAGACGGCGTAGCCTGCAACATTGTGGCCTCCTGAGCGGATCGCGATCGCCAGCCGCTCTTCGCGCGCGAAATTCACCGACGCCTCGACATCGGCAGAACTCCGGCAGCGCGCGATGAGAGCGGGACGTCGGTCGATCATGCCGTTCCAGACGATCCGCGTCGTGTCATAGGATGGGCTCGACGGCTCCAGCACCTCGCCGCGCATGACGGAACGGAAGCTTTCGATGCTCGATGGTGCAAGGGTAGCGGTGGCGGCCATGTGGCGGTCTCCTCGTTTCACACACGCTAGCGCGGCGCGGGCACGGCCACTAAAGTCGAAAATGCTGAAAGGCGGTCATTTCTGCCATGGTTGAACAGATCGGCCCATTGAATGTGGCGATCCTTGCCGTTCCGGAGGCTACCGCCTCCACGATCTACGGCATGTTCGACCTGTTTTCCTCGCCCGGCAGGGATTTCCTGTTCATCACCAGCGGTGTGGCGGGCATGCCGCGCATGCGGCCCTATGTGGTTGCTGGGGACGGCAGCCCGTTTCGCGCTGCAAACGGCATCTGGGTGCGCCCAGATCACAGCCTTGCCGATTGCCCGCCACCCGACATCGTCTGTATTCCAGATTTCTTCGTCAATCCGGGAGAAAGCGTTGCCGGGCAGTATGACGCCGAAGCCGCGTGGCTGAAGCGAGCGCATGACGACGGCGCCATGCTGGCCAGCGCATGCTCGGGCGCGGTGCTGCTCGGCGAGGCCGGGCTGCTCGACAATCGCGAGGCCACCATTCACTGGGGCTATGTCGAGACGCTCACGAACAACTATCCTGGCGTTAAGGTGAAGCCGGGCCAGTCGCTCGTGCTGAGCGGCGAGGCCCAGCGCATCGTCATGGCCGGGGGCGGCTCGAGCTGGCAGGATCTCGCCCTCTATCTCATCGCGCGCTTTGTCGGCCTCAAGGAGGCGATGGAGGTCGGCAAGGTTTACATGCTGCAGTGGCACGACATGGGCCAGCAGCCCTTCGCCGCCCTGCTGCGCTTTCGCCAGACCAGCGACGCGGTGATCAACCGGTGCCAGAAATGGGCGGAACTCAACTATCGGACTCCGTCCCCCGTCGCCGCCATGACAAGGTTGTCAGGCTTGTCCGAGCGCTCCTTCGTGCGCCGCTTCGCCAGGGCTACGGACATGAAGGCGATCGACTACATCCACGCGCTCAGGCTCGAGCAGGCCAAGCAGATGCTGGAGACGGGCGATCTCCCTGTCGAAGCGGTGGCGAATGAAGTCGGCTACGAGGACGCGAGTTTTTTCGGGCGGCTCTTCCGCCGCAAGGTCGGGCTGACGCCGGCGCAATATCGCATTCGCTTCGGCGCCCTCCGGCGAGCTCTGAGCCGCGATTGAATCTCAACCGTCGCGGCGCGATGCCCACATTCCGCTTTGCGCCCAACCTCGGTCATTCCGGCCGACCTAATCGCGACGGAAAGCAGCCATCGCCGCTGTCGATGACTTAGGTTGTGATTGCGCCAACAGTAGACTGTCCGAAACGCTGGAAGTTCGGAGAGGATGGCTTAGCGGCCACCGCACAATACGTCTGAGAAATAGGTCATCTGAATCGGGTACCACGGGGCGACGCTCGCCTGCCCTGTCGACACGGCGCTCGGCCCAGCTCCGGGAAACGGAGGGGATGTTGTTGGAAAGGGGCGTGAGCTTGGGGCTGCGGCCAGAACCGCCATCCCGCAGAAAGAGTGTTTTCAGTACCCACGGGCATGCGCCGTAGACTCGGCCACCGAAGGACGGCAAACTTCGGCTGTTCACATCGGGCAGGGGTCATTGCAATGTCGGCCACACGCCGCAAACTGACGACCATCTTCTCGGCGGATGTTCAGGGGTATACGCGCCTCATGGAAGCCGACGAAGAAGGAACGTTGGCAACTCTGAAACAGTACAGGGACGCCATAGCGCGACTGATCGATTCCCATGGCGGGCGTGTCGTCAACACCTGGGGCGACGGGTTGATTGCCGAATTCCCGAGCGTGGTCGAGTCCGTGCGCACGGCAATCGACGTTCAGAACGAGTTGGCCGGGCACAATGCCGTACGTCCGGCCGCAACGCAGATGCGCTTTCGGATCGGCATCAACCTTGGCGACGTCATGGTCGAGGGCAGTGACATTTATGGAGACGGCGTCAACATTGCCGCCCGGCTTCAGACTTCTGCCCCGGCGGGCGGGATTGTGATCTCGAATACAGTGTACGATCAGGTCCGAAACAAGATGGCGGTTGGGTTTGAGTTCCTGGGCGACCTCGTGGTCAAGAACCTCGAAGAAGGTGTGCCGAGCTATGCTGTCCGGATTGGCGGACAGGAGAGCAAGGCAGCGCCGGCACCGCCGCGCGCCGAACCCGCCGCAACGCCTCTTGCCAGTGACGCGCCGACGCGCGACGCGGCCGGGGCTGGCGCATCCCTCGAGCGCAGGATCAGCCGGAAATTCCTTCTGCTTGGTTTCATCGCGCTGGGGTTGGCGGCCATTAATCTGCTTTCCTGGAATGGGATTTTCTGGGCACAGTGGCCGATATTAGCCGTCTCCTTGCTGGCGGGGCTGCGCTTGGCAAGCACGACGAGCCACATCAATCGGGGCATCGCGATCTTGGGTGCCGTAGCGTTGGCGGTCGTCGCAGTAAACCTGCTGTCCTGGCAGGGAGAGTTCTGGGCGAAATGGCCGCTGCTTGGCATCGTGCTTGCGGGAGGCATCGGCTGGGCCATCAGGAAAAGAGGTTAGACCGAGAGAATACTGGCGACGCACAGGGGAGGGAAAGTCACGGCTAAGGACACGTCAATAGAATTCGCGGCGCGGATGACCGCTTCGCGCCCAATTGCAGTCATTCGCACGGCCCAGTCCATTGACCAAAAGCGGACATCGCCAATGGCCGGGCCTCAGGCTGTTGTCTGCCCAAGGGTCTGGAACGACTGGAACCCAATGGCTCGGAGCTATCTTCCTTTGCCTCACCAGTAGTGCCAGACTGGATGGAGGGAGCATGACATGAGGGAGACGCGCAAAATAGCAGCGATCCTCGTCTCGGATGTGGTCGGCTACAGCCGGCTAGCCGGCGCAGATGAAGATCGCATCTTGGCACGGCTGCGGGCGCTGCGCAGCGATCTCATCGATCCCACCATCGCCGTTCATCGTGGTCGCGTCGTCAAGCGCACCGGCGACGGGAGCCTCGTCGAGTTCGGCAGCGTGGTGGAAGCAGTGCGCTGCGCGATCGAAGTGCAGAACGCCATGCTTGAACGCAATGCCGGGGTGCCGGATGAACGCCGCATCGAGTTCCGGATCGGCATTCATTTGGGCGACGTCGTGCAAGAAGGCGATGGTGACCTGATGGGTGATGGCGTCAACATCGCCGCACGCCTGGAAGGCATCTGCGAACCCGGCAATATCTGTCTTTCCGAGCAGGCCTATTGGCAGGTCAAGTCAAGGCTCGACATCGCGATCAACGATCGCGGTGCGGTTCAGCTCAAGAACATCACCGAGCCGATCCGGGTTTATTCGCTACAGGTCGGCGTTCCCTCCAAGGCAAAGCCCGCGGCACCAACTGGACCGTCCCTTGTTCTAGAGAAGCTTTCACAACCGCTCGCACCTCCCGACAAGCCTTCGATTGCTGTGCTGCCTTTTATCAACATGAGTGGTGACCCTGAACAGGAGTTCTTTACCGACGGGCTGACGGAGGACATCATCACCGATCTGTCGAATGTGTCCGGCTTCTTCGTCATCGCCCGCAACTCCACTTTTGCCTATAAAGGCAAACCAACCGACGTACGTCAGATCGCTCGCGATCTGGGCGTCAAATATGTTCTCGAGGGCAGCGCCCGGCGATCCAACAAGCGGTTGCGCGTCAACGTGCAGCTTATTGATGCCGGAGAAGGCGGCAACCACGTGTGGGCCGAGCGCTTCGACCGCGAAATTGCCGACATCTTCGACGTTCAGGACGAGGTGACGCGACGCGTTGTTGAAGCGATCTCTGGTAAGCTTGGTGAAAAGAAACTTGTTGCCCGTACCCGACCGTCAAATCTCGAAGCCTATGATCTTTGTGTTAGGTCGCGAGGCAAGTGCAACAATTCCAGGTCCGACAACAGGGAGGCGTGTGCTGACCTGGAACGTGCCATTCAGATCGATCCAAACTACTGCGAGGCGCACAGCAATCTTGCCATCTCACTGCTATTTGGCTGGATTATCTGGGGAGAGCCACAGGAGCCCGGCCGCGCAAATGCTCTGATACACGCGCAAAGGGCAGTGAAAATCGATCCCGACGATTCCCACGCTCGCAGGATCCTGGGCTGCGTCCAGCTCTACGAGCGCAATTGGGATGAAGCAAAATCCCAATTCGATGCTGCCGTTCGACTTAATTCCAACAATGCAGATGCGGTTGCCTGGACGGGTGAGCTGCAAATCTACTTAGGCGATCCGCAAGCAGCGCTGATAGCTTGTGGCGCGGCGCTCCGTATAAATCCCCGCCCACCCGGTTGGTATTTCTGGATCCTGGGAATGGCGCAGATTTCCTCCGGTCACTATGAAGAAGCTGTGGCGTCCTTGAGCCGGGAAGAAACGTACGGGACGGGTTCGAGGGAGCACCTGGTTCCCGCGCTTGCCCTTGCCGGTCGCGTTCCTGAGGCGCAGGAGGAAGCCCGGCTATTTCTTGCGGGCAATCCAAATTGGAGGGTTAGTGATTTGGTGGCGGCCTCACCTTTCAAGAGCCCGAGCGATGCGCAGCCGTTTGTTGATGGCTGGCGTCTGGCGGGCCTGCCAGATTAAGGCCGACGGGCATCACCTGAGCGAGGCCTGCGATTGTGCACTATCGACCGGTTCATCCCTGAAAGCCGCTGTTCCGATCGGTCCAGCCGGTCCAGGGTCGCAACGATTCTTTCCTCTACTACTTCTCGCTGCCAGCCCTTCGACGTCTTTGGTCTACTCGCTTAGAAATACAAGAAGTGGCCGGACGGACAGACCGCCGTTGGCAGGTGGGCTCCAGCACCGGACAATTTCCCACCCCTGGTCGCCCGCCACCATGCGCCTGGCGAGCATGCCGGTAACGGCCGATCGGCAATCGCACAATGCGCGCGCGCCTTAGAGGCAAAATCTGTCTGGGCACGAGTCGCCATGACCTCTCAGGGTCTTTGACCGGAGGCCCATGGCCGCTGAAAAAGCTGCTGCTCCCAGGTGCGGGGGCGCCGAGACAGCCGTTCGAACGGCGGTCGCCCGTTTCACTCCGACAGACCGGCCCTCCGCAATCCGTTGAACAGCTGATCACCCGCTTCCCTGTGCGCGTACGGGCTCATCGCGACGACATCCCGCAAAGAGAGGTTCGGCTTGAGTTTCCGTCCTATCGCTAAGGCCTGGGCAGCCTCGGATGCATGGCCAAGTTGGGCGTGAGCGGCGGCAAGCTGAAGCCAGGCGCCGTATTCCTTCTGTGGGATATTGCCGAGGGCGGCGATCGCTTCGTCGTATCTCTCCAGGTCGATCAAGATCCCGCCGCGAATCCACCAGAACCAATGCGGTGGAAATTTGCTCCTCTGCAGCGCGTCGTCGATCTCGATCAGCGCCTCTTCTGGCTGGCCGGCAAATCGCATCCCTTCCGCCCGGTCGGCGCGAATCTCCGCGTCAGCGGGATTGAGATCGACAGCGCGGTTGAAATGCATGCTCGCACGTTCGTGCTGTCTTAGCCAGAGCGCGACCATCGCGTTGGCCTGCTGGACGGCTGCATCGTTGCTGTCCAGTTCCAAGGCCCTTTGCGCGGCAAGGCGGGCCTCTTCCAGAGTCAATGAATCGGCATCGGCCCAGTAGCTGCCGAGGTGCCCGATTGCGAGCCAGGCATGGGCCTGGGCGAATCCCGGATCGATGGAAATTGCACGAGCGAAGAAGGGTGCAGCTTCCCTGTCGCTGGCCCGGCGGGCGACTTCTCTACCTTGCATGAAGAAGTCGTAGGCGGTCCAGCTCGACGTTGGCTTCTTGCGCAGTAGCGCTACGGCGGTGCTCATCATGTGCCCTTCGAGCGTCGCAACTATCGCCGAGACGACCTCATCCTGCACCGCGAAAATATCGTGTGTTTCGCGGTCAAATCGTTCAGCCCAGACGTGGTTGCCAGTGTCGGCGTCGATCAGCTGCACGGTAATGCGTATCCGCTCGCCCTTTTTCTGCACGCTACCTTCAACAACAAAGTTCACACCGAGATCGCGCGCAGCCAGCACGGGGTTAACGCCTTTGCCGCCAAGCTGAAACGAGGCATGACGAGCGGCTACGGAAAGGTTCTTGAACCGGGACAGCTCGGTAATAATGTCCTCGGTGATGCCGTCTGACAGGTATTTCTGGCCGGGATCGCCGCTGAGGTTGTCCAGCGGCAGGATGGCTATCGAAGGCTTGTTGGAAATGGGTGAGATCGTCTGGGGTGCCATTGGCACGACGGTAGGTCCGCAATGATAGACGCGGACGCGCGTGCTGATATTCTTGAGCTGTCGTTCGCCCGCGTCCTCGAAGGCGGCGTCGACCTTGCCTCGGACCTCTTCGTGAACCTTGCCGGAAATGCATATGCCACTGGGCTCCGCCAGCGTCTCGAGCCGCGCGGCGATGTTGACGCCTTCCCCATAGATGTCGGCACCTTCGCCGATGACGTCGCCGAGATTGATGCCTATGCGGAGCACAATGCGGCTCTGATCTGGCAAGTCCGTATTGGCTTCCGACATCTTTCGTTGCAGCTCAATCGCCGCGCTCACCGCGTTTACCGCGCTGGCGAATTCGATGAGCACGCCGTCGCCCATGAACTTGACGATGCGGCCACCCCTTGCGCGCACCGTGGGCTGCAGGATCAAGGTCCGTCGGTCTTTGAGCGTGGCAAGCGTGCCTGCTTCATCGGACTCCATCAGCCGCGAGTATCCGACCACGTCGGCGACGACAATGGCGGCCAATCGGCGGGTGAAGCTTTCTTCGACCAATTTGGGCAGACCTCTGACAACCGGCTTTAATGATCGTATTTGCGCTCCTCTGAGAAGTCCATTCGCCAGGGAATCGGGCCGGCGCCAGACACGGTGGCGGGTAGTGTGCTGAGAGTTCTGCAAATTCGCTGAGAGAGGGCGGTCATGGCAGGCTGGTGATGTTCAACGTCACCGATTCCTTGGAAGGAACGCCACCATGACCAAGACTGAAGATAAATCCGCCAGCACTGCCGTCAAAGACATTCTGCTTTCGAACCCGGAGGGGCTGCACGAAGTGATCCGTGCGGTAATGCAGGAGGTTCTCGAGGCGGAGATGGAGGAGGCGCTGGGTGCTTCGAAGGGCGAAACGCACGCCTGAGCGCCTTGGGTATCGCTCGGATTACTACGGCCGCACCCTTGTGACGCGCGTCGGCAAGCTTGAGCTGCGGGTTCCACAGGACCGGGCGGGTCACTTCTCCACCGAGCTGTTCGAGCGGTACCAGCGTTCGGAGGGGGCCTTGGTTGCGACGCTTGCGGAGATGTATGTACAGGGCGTGTCGACCCGCAAGGTCAAGGCGATCACGGAAGAGCTGTGCGGTCATGCGTTCTCGGCCTCGTCGATCTCGGCCATCAACAAGCGCTTGGACGAGAGCTTGAAGGCGTTTGCCGAACGCCCCCTTCAAGAGCCGTTTCCTTACCTCATCCTCGACGCGCGCTATGAGAAGGTGCGTGAAGCCGGCGTCGTCACGAGCCAGGCGGTGCTGATCGCGGTTGGCATCGACTGGGACGCCGGCGCCAGATCCTGGCCGTGGAGATGGCAAATCGCGAGAACCGTTCGGCCTGGAGGGACTTCCTCGTCTCACTGAAGGCACGCGGCCTCAAGGGCGTCGAATTGGTCGTGTCCGACGATCACGCCGGCCTGGTCGCGGCGATCGGCGAGGTGATCCCGGAAGCAGCCTGGCAACGCTGCTACGTGCACTTCCTCAGGAACGCGCTCGATCACCTGCCGCGCAAGCACGGCGACGACTGACTGCAGAAGTTGCGCTGGCTCTACGACCAGTGCGATCTCGCTGAGGTCAGGGCCGATCTCGCCGCATGGCTCGCCAAATGGTCGACTCGCTATCCGCGCCTGACCACCTGGGCGGAAGAAGCCATAGAGCAGACGCTGACTTTCTTCCGGTTGCCGCGCCAGCACCACAAGGATCCCAAGTCCACCAACATGCTCGAGGACGACGACGCAGCCGCGACGCTACGACACTTGACCATTTCGTCGAGGCATCTGGCCGTGTTTTGTTCGTCTTTCGAGCAACCCCGCCTTGCCAAGGCCGTCCATCAGATGGTCGTGATCTTCCTGATGCTGGTACCAAGCCGCACCCCGCCAGAACTCATCCCAATCCTTGAGCCGGCGGCCCGGGAATGCCGCCATGTCGTCCTCCGCAACGCGTAGAAATTCTTCCAGCATCGCTTTCGCTTCGGCCAAACGTCCGGCATAGGCATAGCTTGCCGCCAAAATCCCTCGAACTTCATTGATCGGTTCCGGAATCGACTTCAATGAAGCAATGGCGTCACCATACCGGCGGGCGGTGAAATATGCCCAGCCTTTGCCCCATGGGAACCAGGTGATATCGTACGGGTTCTGCCGCTTCGACAGTTCGAACTGTTCGATTGCGGCCTCGGGCTGTCCGACGGTGTGAAGGAAATACGCGTAGTAAGCCCTCGCTTCCGTGTCATTCGGATTATTTTGAACGGCCTTTTCGAGATGAAACCGCGCCTCCTCGTATTCTCCCCTGGCGTTGTGCACCATTCCAAGGATCCAGCGAGCGTTATTGTCGGCGTCATCGAGCGTGACCGCCCGCTTCGCAAATTCAATGGCCTCATTACGCAGTCGATCGCGATCCTCCGACCAGTGGGCCATTTGGGTCACAAAACAACAATATGCGTAGTAGGCGTGGGCCTGAGAGCTGGTGGGGTCGATTTCAATCGCATGGCGCGTCAGCATCCGGGCCTCTTCGGTGTCACTTCTGGTGAACTTCATGACGAATGCCCTGGCGCGCAAGACAAGGTCATAGGCCTTGAGCGCACTCGGACTGAGTCTGACCGCGCGTTCACGCCAAGCCGCCTCGACCCGACCGCCAACCGTGGAGGCGACCGCGCTAGCCAACTCGTCCTGGATGCCAAACAGATCTAGCAGGTCGCGGTCATAACGCTCGGCCCAAACGTGACTGCCGGTGACCGCGTCCACCAGCTGTGACGTGACGCGGATTCTGTTACCCGATTTCCGCACGCTCCCCTCGACGACGTAACGCGCGCCCATCTTGCGGCCGAACTCCTTTACTTCGATCGCCTGGCCCTTGAATGCAAAGGACGAATGGCGTGCGATCACCAGCAGTGAATGGAAGCGCGACAGTTCCGTGATGACGTCCTCGGTGATGCCGTCCGAGAAATACTCCTGTTCCGGATCGCCGCTCATGTTGTTGAAGGGTAGCACGGCGATCGACGGTTTTTCATTGGCGACCGACTCCACTCCGACCGGTTGCAGGAACGGCGCGTCGGGAAAGAGGTTGACATTGTAGACGCGCACCGGCCGCTCGATGTTCTTGAGCGTCTGCTCGCCCGTGTCTTCAAAGGTAAGGGCGAGCCTGTTGCCGAGACTGTCCCGGACAGAGCCGGATACGGCAACGCCGCCCGGCCTGGCGATGCTCTCGATCCGAGCCGCAATGTTGACGCCATCGCCGAAAATGTCGTCATCGTCGATGATGATATCTCCGAGGTTGATCCCGATGCGGAACTCGATGCGCCTGTCCGCCGGCACGTCGGCATTACGCTCGCGCATCTTATGCTGGATGTCGGCGGCGCAGGCCACCGCATTTACCACACTGGGGAACTCTACCAGCAAGCCGTCGCCGGTCAGCTTGACGATCCTGCCCTGATGCTCAGCGATCTTAGCGTCCACCAGTTCGTGGCGATGCGCCTTGAACGCCGACAGGGTCCCGCTCTCGTCGAGACCCATGAGCTTGGAGTAGCCAACCACATCGGCCGCGAGGATGGCGGCTAGGCGACGCTGATTGCGTTCTTCGGCCATTAGCAATACGCTGACCTAGAGCGAAGGAAATCGTGTGGATTGTATGGGCCCTCAGGCGTGGAGTCTATCGCGCCCTTTGGCTGCTATTGGGTGGGTTCAGACCTTCGTCGCACCGCGCCGAACGTCCGCTATCGTACTTCGGGCGCCATAAGCCGACCTTCCGAATCCGGCCCCAATGCTGCCGGACCGTATGCTTCTCATGGCTGACGTTCAAGTCTTCTAGTGTTAGTTCTAGCAGCTGCCGACCGCCACCGAGCCGCGCCATTGTCCCGACGCACGCATTGGTGCGCAGCGATTTCTTGGCCGGTCAAACCCTCGGCTTCATGCGTCGGCAGCTTCAGCCTGCCGGCGTAGACGCATGATCCTTCTTGCCTCAACGATGCGCATCAACATCTCGCCGGCCTCCGTCGCGTCCTCTAGCGCCACTGCTCGATGGCTAACGGGGTTCTTGTTAGAACCAATGGGCCTGAGGCAAATCCACTACAATGATTGTCCTGTAAACAGCTGATTCTCAACCGAGCAACGACATATGGCCGTATTCGAGATCACCAAGGAGATGATCGCAAGCGTTGAGGATGAGCAGTTACGTCAACTGCTCCGTCGATTGCTGGAGGCGGAGGCGCGAGGCGGCAATATTCCGCTGTCAGCTATTGGAGTAGCAGGAAACCAAACAGCTGGCGATGGTGGTGTTGACGGTTCCATCGCTTGGAATGGAGCCCCCAACCCTGAGGGCTGGCTCCCCCGGAGCACGATTTACTTCCAGTCCAAGGCCGAGGTGATGGGACCGGCAAAGCTCATCCACGAAATGCGCCCCGACGGTGTTGCGCGCCCAATCTTCGCCGAACTGGCGGCCGTCGGAGGTGCATATATCGTATTCTCAAGCGATGACCCCTCCAAGTCTCGCCACGACGCGCGGATCGCTGCGATGCGCGATGCGATAGCCGATGTTACGGACGCAGATCAAATCGCGCTTGAGTTCTACGGCGCCGACAAGATCGCACGCTGGTCCAACCAGCGCGTGGGCGTCGCATTATGGTTGCTTGAGCAGGTCGGACGACCATTGGCAGGATGGCGTGGATACGGCGCTTGGTCAGCCCCCGACAGTCCGGGCAAGCCTTACCTGTTGGACGACACGGCACGCGCGACGATTGACGGTCGCGAATTGTCGATGTGCGACGCCGTCACAAAGATGCGCGAGACACTTTCCCGTCCTGGTGGGGTTGTGCGTCTGATCGGTCTGTCGGGGATGGGCAAGACACGCCTTGCCGAGGCGCTTTTCGATGATCGCCTCGACGGCGGTGCGGTCTTACCAACGGAGCGAGCGGTCTATGGCGATGCTGGCCTTGACCTCACCGTGAGCGCCGCCCTGATGGCGGAGCAGATCGCTGTCGCCGGCGTCGAAGCCGTAGTGGTGGTCGACAACTGCACACAACGCACCCATGGCCAACTCGCCGAGATCGTGCGGCGCCGGAACAGCCGGGCGAGCTTACTGACGATTGACTATGATGTTCTTAGCGAGCAGCCCGCAGGGACGCTTGTGACACTCGGCGGCAACAGCGAGGAAATCCTGGACGGTGTGCTCAAGCAGCGCTTTCCAAAGCTGAGCGATGCGGAACGCCGGCACCTCGCTGAATTTTGCGGCGGCAATGCTCGGATTGCACTTAAGATTGCGGAAGCCGGCGGCGAGGGCATTGACCTCTCTAAACTGAAGGATAGCGAGTTGCTCGAACGGCTGTTTCAGACCGGTCGCCAGGAACGCGACTCCAAAGCTCGAGACTGCGCAGAGGCAGCGTCGCTTGTCCATGCGTTCTACGCCAACGCTGGGGATGGGCAAGTCGTTGAGTACCCCGTGCTGGCAAATGTAGCTGACGTCACCCCCCAGCGGTTTTTCCGCACGATCGCGACCTTCCTTGACTGGGGTGTGGTGCAGCAGCGCGGACCACAGCGCGCGGTTATGCCACCGCCGCTCGCCAATATGCTGGCGGGGCCCTGTATTCGCCGTAGCGATCCCGATGTGCTCGTCGCAACGTTTGTCAGCGGCCCGGTGCGGTTGTTCGCCTCCTTTGCACGGCGCATTGGGCAATTGCATGATGAGCCTGCTGCAGTTGCCATTGCTGAGCGTTTTTTCGCGGCAGGAGGACCGCTCGGACATCCTGTAGCGATGGATCGGCTTAGGCATCGCGCCTTTATCCATGCTGCCCCTGCAGCCCCCGGCACAGCATTGAGCGCGATCGAACGGGTGCTTTCGAGCGGCGACCGCGACCGCTTGCTCGAACCCGACGAACATCGCCGGGACCTTAGCCAATTGCTTGTTCACATAGCCTACGAACCGCGCCTATTCGGCCGCGCGATCGATGTGCTCACCGCCTTCACGCTTGCCGACCGTGATACCCGTGATGAACTCAAGGCGCGCCCGCATTTACTTGAGCGGTTTTGGCCAATCCTATCCCTTACTCTAGCCGATCAGGCTACCCGGCTGAGCAGAATAGATCAAATGCTGAGCGACCCCGACGACCGCATCCGAGCGCTTGGGGTTGAAGCGCTCGATCATATGCTCGATGCCAGTCATTTTAGCTCGTCGCTCAATCTCGAGTTCGGCGCCAAAGCTCGGCTCGAGGAATGGCGGCCGAACAATGGCGTAGCATATCAGACTTGGTTCGATGCAGCTTATGACCGGTTAATAATGATCGCCGAGAGTGGACGCGCTGAAGCCGGGCGAACCCGGGACGTGATCGCTGAGCATTTTCGCGAACATTATGACAGCTCGATCGATGACAAGACGCTGGACATTATGTGCGCAGTTCGCGGTGCCGGTTATTGGGAGCTCGGCTGGCGGGCGATCAATGAGACGCTCTCTCTCATGCCGCGCCCTGCGCCCCAGGATACCTCGGCCACGACAAAACTTCAGAAACTGATCGCGCTGGAGCGTGATTTTCGTCCGAAGTCGATCGACGAATTTTTCGAAACGTTCGTCTTAGGCGAACCTTGGCGACACTGGCACCCAAATGGAAACGATCGCAAGATGGTGCGACATGCGAGCGCCCTTTCTAGGGCTGTCGGGCGTGCGATCATGCGACGGGGTGTGGCACTGGCACCCTATCTCGACCGTGCGGCCGCTGCGAGCGGCACCAACAGCGTGTGGTCGTTCATGGTCGGCCTTGCGCGATCAGCAACTGACCTCGACGCGCTTTGGGACATGGCTTACGCGCGATTCGTTCTTAATGATCGAGGCCATCCAGGACTGTTGGGCGGCCTGCTGGAGGGTGCAGGGGTTCGGCATCGCGACTGGGTTGAGCGCAAGCTTGATGCAATCGTTACCGATCCGGCGCTGAGCGGGTATCTCGTAACCTTGCACAATGCTGTGCCGCTCGACGCGTCTGCGGTCGAGCGGTTTAGCACCGCGCTTTCACGAGGCGTGATCTCCGTCGATCGTTTCTCGCAGCTCATGATGGGCAGTGTGACCAAACCGTTGCCGGGCGCCGTCCTTGCGCGATTCTTGCGGGAATTGTTCGCAGATGATGCTGGGCTCGTCCCCGCACTACAGATCCTGCATATGCGCATATTCGGGGATCGCGGCGATAAGGTGCCGATCGATCCGGCCCTAATCGAAGTCGGCCGCGAGATGCTGGGCGATGCGCGCATCTACACGCATGAGTTTCGCCAGCAGGATCACGATATCACTGGAATCGCCAAGGTCGTGTTCAGCGCATGCGAAAATCCGGTGCTCGCCCGCACGATCTGCATCGCGATGCGCGAGAACGCCGGCAACAACTACGTCAGTCATCGCGATTTTAGAGAGTTGGCGACACTGATCATGGCGCAATACCCGTTAATCGTCTGCGAGGAGATTGTCGAGAAATCAGCAAATGAGCATCTCATCCAGCGCTTCTTCGGCCAGCTTGGGGACCAAGATGATGACGACATGCTCGAACCCGAGGCCGGTGTCGAAACGTTGCTGGAATGGGTTGTGCAGGACCCGCAGGCGCGAGCGCTCAAAGTAGCCCATGTCGTTAGATACATGGTCAAGGACCATGTGAGCGGGGCGCTTCGCTGGTCGGCGGTTGCTTTGGCCCTGATCAACATCGCCACCGATCCGGGTCCAATCCTACGGGCGTTCGAGCGTAGGTTCTTCACCGGCGCCGGATGGGGACCATTCTCGCTCCGATTTGTGCGCCGTCGGCCGCTGGTCGCTGCCATGCTACAAAGCAGCCATCCACGCGCGCAGGCCTGGGCGCGCGAGGCCGGGCCTCGGCTTGAGGAAAGTATCAGACAATGGGATGAAATGGATCGCGATCGCGACAGTCGGTTCGAATGACCACACGGCACGTCATACATGCCGACTTGCCGACCGACATCGCCCGTATCACCTCCAAAGCAGCCAGACCGCTTCCGGCCCAAATGCGGCCATTTCGGAACATGCAAGCCGACTAAGTAGCGATTGGAAATCAATAATCACTCGACCGCAGTGTTCATGGTTTGCGCCTCGAAAGTCGCATAAATGGCAGAGTGGAACGCGGGCTGAAGGCCAGACGTGTCGTTTCTGATTTTTTCGTTATTAGGCTTTGAGAGAGCGGCAGGTCCCTGAACACTTTGCAGCTGTGGCGGGCCAGCCGCACCACGCTGGCCGTCCAGTGCTGCGAACGCGGCTATTGGTCTGAGACGCCTTGTCGCGATAACGGTTCCTCATGGACCCATGCGATGTACTTATTTGCCGTAGTGCTTCCACCAAATTAGCGTTTTGCATCGGCCAAGGCTCGCTCAAAGGAAGTCGACGCCGAGTTTCAACCAATGGGAGTGGCGGAAATGAGATATCGCTCAACAGGTCGTGTGCTGGGTTTGTCGCTGCTGGGGCTTGCGCCGCTTTGTTCGAATGCAGCGCGGGCGCAAGACACGCTCTCGGTCATGAGTTTCGGTGGCGCTTACCAGGAAGCGCAGCGGAAGGCGGTGTTTGAAACCTACACCGCCAAGACCGGGGCCAAGATTGACGAGCAGGAGTACGGCGGCGAAATCGCCAAGATCAAGGCGATGATCGAATCCGGCAATACCACCATAGATGTCGTTGACGTCGATGCGCCGACGTTGCTGCAAGGATGCGACGAGGGCATTTTCGAAAAGATCGACTGGTCGAAAATCGGACCAGAGAACGACTGGATCAAGGGCACGACCTCGGAATGCGGCGTCGGCACGATCGTCTACGCGACGATCCTTGCCTATGACGGCACCAAGCTGCCGGATGGGCCTAAGACGATCAAAGACTTGTTCGACACCAAGAAATTCCCCGGAAAGCGCGGCCTCTGGAAGAACCCCGCAACCAACCTGGAATTCGCGTTGCTCGCCGATGGCGTTGCGCCTGACCAGGTCTACGAAACGCTGTCGACCCCGGCGGGCGTGGATCGTGCCTTCGCCAAGCTCGACACGATCAAGGACAGCATTGTGTGGTGGGAAGCGGGCGCCCAGGCACCGCAGTTGCTCGCTTCGGGCGAGGTAACGATGACGACCGCGTGGAACGGCCGCATCTACAACGCCAACAAGGAAGGCAAGGATTTTCGGATCGTCTGGGACAACCAGATCCTTGACTCAAATTACTGGGTAATCCCCAAGGGCGCTAAGAATGCCGAGGGATCGCTTGCCTTTATCAAATACGCGGTCGAGCCCAAGGTACTCGCGGGGATCACGAAATACATTCCCTACGGCCCTGTACGGAAATCGGCGGCCGAGTTCGTGGCGCCGGGGGATGCCAAGAATCTACCGACCAGCCCGCAGAATCTGACGATTTCGCTGACGCTTGACAATGGCTTCTGGGCTGACAACGGGGACGAAATACGCAAGCGGTTCACGACCTGGCTCGCGCAGTAGCGCGGGCTTCCGGAGGAGAGCATCGATGAATTTTTCCCAGCGAATGTCACTTGCGACGGACAACCAAGTCGATGCCCTCGTTCGGTTCGAGGAGGTGAAGAAATCCTACGACGGCATCAACTTCGTCGTGAAGGACCTCAATCTCGACGTCCTGCGCGGCGAGTTCCTGACCATGCTGGGGCCGTCCGGCTCGGGCAAGACCACGACGCTGATGATGCTGGGCGGTTTCGAGCAGCCGACGCTCGGCCATATCCGGCTCGACGGCAAGCCTGTCGAGCGGTTGCCGCCGGAGAAGCGCAACATCGGCTTTGTGTTCCAGAACTACGCGCTGTTTCCACACATGACGGTGGCGGAGAATGTCGCGTTTCCGCTGCGCTATCGCGGCATCACCGGCGCGGCCGCGAAGGAAAAGGTCCGCCAGGCGCTCGGCCGCGTCAGTCTCGATGCGCTGGGCGATCGTCGTCCGGCGCAGCTTTCCGGCGGCCAGCAGCAGCGTGTCGCATTGGCCCGCGCGCTGGTGTTCGAGCCCTCGCTGGTGCTGATGGACGAGCCCCTCGGGGCGCTCGACAAGCAATTGCGCGAACGCATGCAGATCGAGATCAAGCAACTCCAGACCTCGCTCGGCATCACCATGGTCTACGTTACCCATGACCAGTCCGAAGCGTTGACCATGTCGGACCGCATCGCGGTGTTCCATGACGGGCGGATCCAGCAACTCGCGGATCCGGCAACGCTGTATAACGAGCCGGCCAACCGCTTCGTTGCCTCCTTTATTGGCGAGAACAACTCGCTGCCATGCACCTTGCTTGGACGAGAAGGTGGCCTGGCCGTCGTGCGCATGGCCGATGGCACGACGTTGAAGGCCGCGGGCGCCAATGTGTCCGGCGCGGGCACGGACATAAGTCTATCCATGCGGCCGGAGAATATTTCGCTGGCCGGGGAGGGTGTCCGCGCCGATTTCAACCGCTTCACTGGCAAGACCCGCGACGTCTTTTTCCTCGGCGACCATATGCGGCTGTCGATCGAGGCCTTTGGTGGCCAGCTTGTCACCGCGCGCATCCCGGCGCGGCAGGCATTGCATTTCGCGTCCGGCACGGATGTCGTCCTCGAATGCGGCATTTCGGAATGCCGTCTGCTGGAGGTGTGAGCCATGACCGTCGTGGATATCGACCGGATCAACGTCTTCATGGCCGTCCGTCGGGCCGAAAAACCCGCCCGGCGTGCAGCACTTTCGCTGGCCCTGCCGCTGATCGTTTTCCTATTGGTCGCCTTCGTCGCTCCGATCCTCTACCTGCTGGTCACGGCGGTGGGCAATCCGGAGACGCGCGAGGTGCTGCCGCGCACGTTGGCGGCGCTGCAAAGCTGGGATGGCGTTTCAACGCCGGACGAGCCGGTCTACGCCGCGCTCGCCGCCGACTTGAAAATCGCCAAGGACAACAGCACGGCCGCCTTGCTCGGCAAGCGTCTCAACTACGAGATTTCCAGCATGCGCAGCCGCGTGCTGGCGGCGGCGCGGATAGTCGAGAAGCTGAATACGGGTCCCTACAAGGAGAAGTTCCTCGAGCAGAACAAGGATTGGGGCTCGCCGGAAACCTGGGCGATCATCAAGCGCAACGGTGCTTCTTTCACGCCTTACTATCTGCTGACCGCGCTCGACCTCCAGCAGGCCCCGAACGGGTCGGTCGAACGCGTCCAGGGCGACCAGGCGATCTTCCTCGACGTGCTGGCGCGTACGTTGTTCGTCGCGGGGCTGGTGACACTGTTCACCCTTATCCTGGGCTATCCAGTCGCCTATGTGCTGACCATCGCGCCCAAGGCAATCGCCGGCATCATGATGCTGATGGTGCTGCTTCCCTTGTGGACGTCGCTGCTCGTGCGCACCACCGCCTGGGTCGTGCTGCTGCAGTCCGACGGCATCGTCAACGACGTGCTGATGACCTTGCATCTGGCCAGCGAGCGGCTTCAGCTCATCTTCACGCGCACCGGAACGGTCATCGCGATGACGCACATCCAGTTGCCCTTCACCATCCTGCCGATCTACAGCGTCATGCGCTCGATTCCCGCCACGCAGCTCAGGGCGGCGCGCTCGCTCGGTGCCCCGCCATCTTCCGCCTTCTGGCGCATCTATGCGCCGCAGACGCTGCCTGGCGTCGTTGCCGGGTGCCTGATGACTTTCATCCTGTCGCTTGGCTACTACATCACGCCGGCTCTTGTTGGTGGGCCACGCGACCAGATGGTGTCCAATTTCATCTCGGTCTACATCAACCGCGATCTCAACTGGGGCCTGGCCGCCGCCCTCGGCGTGGTCCTGCTTGTCGTGACGCTTGCCATCTACCTGTTGTTCCTGCGCCTCGTTGGCGCCGACAAGATCAAGCTGGGGTGACGCTATGTGGCTGCCTTCTTACGCGACGCCGTCCGAACGCCTGATGCGCACGCTGGTGGCGGCGTTCGCCGTTGCCGTGCTCCTGTTCCTGATCGCGCCGCTGTTCATCATCGTGCCGCTATCCTTCTCCAAGGACCCGTTCTTCACCTTGCCCGTGAAGGAGTATTCCCTGCGCTGGTATGCGGATTTCTTCGGCAATGCGCGCTGGATGAATGCCATCTTCAACAGTGCCGTCGCGGCGGTGATGACCACGATCCTGGCCACCACGCTCGGCACGTTGGCGGCACTCGGCATCTCGCGCCCCAATTTCCCGGCGCGGCGGTTGATCATGGCATTGCTGATCTCGCCGATGATCGTGCCGATCGTCATCGTGGCTGTCGGCAGCTATCTCTTCTTCGGCCAGTTCGGCCTGACGAACACGCGCACTGGACTCGTCCTGGCACACACCGCGCTGGCGACGCCTTTCGTGGTCATCACGGTGACGGCGACGCTTTCCACCTATGACACAAATCTGACGCGCGCGGCATTGAGCCTCGGCGCATCGCCGTCGTCGGCGTTCTTTCGGGTGACGTTGCCGAGCATCATGCCGGGCGTGGTGTCCGGCGCGATCTTCGCCTTCGCGACCTCGTTCGACGAGGTGGTCGTCGCGCTGTTCATGACGGCGGCCGAACAGCGCACGCTTCCGGTGCAGATGTTTTCCGGCATCCGCGACCAGATCAATCCGACCATCATGGCCGCCGCGACGCTGTTGCTCGCGCTGTCGATCATCCTGTTCGCGATGCTCGCCCTGCTGACCCGGCGTCGGGTGAAATAGGCGGCCGGCCACGGCCTTTCGTCGGGCTGGGACCCGAAGCCGTTCTCAGCCGACCCTGGTGGTGCCTTCGCCGGCGACGAACATATCGGCAAACCGGGCGGCAAAACTCTGCGCCACGGTCGACCGCTTGCGGTCGGGACTGACATAGATGCCGACCACGACATCGGCGAGCCGGGGCAGGTGGACCGACGGCTCGATGATCCTGAGGTTCGCTGGAATAATCCGGCGCGCCAGGACCGTGACGCCGAAGTCGGCGCCCACGGCGGCCTCGAGGCCGGCAAGACTTGGGCTCGTGTAGACGATCTCGAAATTGCGGCCGTCGCGTTGCAACGCGGTTAGCATGTTGCGACGGTAGAGGCAGCCTTCAGGATAACAGACAATGCGCAGTTCTCCTTGCCTTGCGACATCATCCGCCAGGTTCGGGGACTGCGCTCCGCAGACCCAGGCCAGCGTCTCCTTCCAGGTCATGAAAGCGCCTTCGGAAGGCCCGTCCGGGGTCATCGCCACGACAATGTCGAACAGGCCGTTGCGCAGGCCCTGCAGCAGATTGTGCGACAGATCGCAGACGACGTCGAAGGTCAGGTCGCCGCCGTCGCGCGCCAGGCTGGCCATCAGCTTGGGCAGGAAATGATCGGCGTAGTCGTTGGGAATGCCGAGTCGCAGCCGGCCCTTGCTGTCGCGCTTGGAGAGCTTCAGCATCATGTCGTCGTTGAGCGCCAGGATCTGGCGCGCATAGCCGGCGACAAGTTCACCCTGTTCGGTGATCTGCGCGCCACCTTCCTTGGCGAAGAGCGAGACGCCGAGCAGTTCTTGAAGTCGCTTCATTTGCAGACTGATCGCTGGCTGCGTGCGGCCGAGCTTTTCTCCCGCTCGCGTATAGCCACGCAGGTCGATAACGGTGACGAAGGCGCGGAGAAGGTCGGTTGGGATGCTGCGCATGGTTAGCTCCACATTGACCGATTAGATCACGCCGTTCCAAACAAACGCAAGCGGGCCTTCCTTTCCAGGAAGGCCCGCCAGAAGTCGAGTAGTAGCGATCACGCCTTGACGATGTTGTGCTCCGGGCCGAACGGGAACTTGGTGATGTTTTCGGCGCCGTCTTCGGTCATCACAAGAATGTCGTGCTCGCGGTAGCCACCGGAACCTGGCAGCCCCTCGGGGATGGTCAGCATGGGTTCCATGGAGACAACCATGCCGGGTTGCAGCACGGTATTGATGTCTTCGCGCAGTTCGACGCCGGCTTCGCGGCCATAATAGTGCGACAGCACGCCGAAGGAGTGGCCGTAGCCGAACGAGCGGTAGCCGAGCAGATTGTGGCTGCGGTAGATTTCGTTCAACTCTGTCGCCACATCGCCGCAGCGTGCGCCAGGCTTAAGGAGTTCCAACCCGCGACGGTGGACGTCGCAGTTGATCTCCCAGATGCGCAGGTGCTCATCGCTGGCATGATCGAGGAACAGCGTGCGCTCGAGCGCGGTGTAGTAGCCCGAAATCATTGGGAAGCAATTGAGCGAGAGGATGTCGCCTTTCTGAACCTTGCGCGAGGTGACCGGATTGTGGGCGCCGTCGGTGTTGATGCCCGACTGGAACCAGACCCAGGTGTCCATCAGTTCGGCATGTGGAAAGGTCTTGGCGATGTGCCGTACCATGGATTGTGTGCCGGCCAGCGCGACTTCATATTCGGGAACGTTCTCGCGGATCGCGTTGCGAATGGCTTCACCGCCGATATCGGCGGTGTGCGCGCCTTCCTTGATCAGGACTATTTCCTCGGCCGATTTGATCGTGCGCAGCCACATGGTCGGCGCACCGACGTCGACAAACTCGACGTTCGGGAAGGCGTCTTGCAGCAGTTTCCTGAACTCGAGGTTGACGTGATCGAACTCGATGCCGATACGCTTCACGTTGGGCAGCGTCTGCTGCAGGGCATAGAAATAGTTGTCGCGCTGCCAGTCGGTGTAGGTGATGTTATCGCCGAAGGTACGGCGCCATGGCTGGCCGGCATCGATGCCGGCCGAAACAGACACGGCCTTCTCCGGGGTGACCACAAAGGCATAGCGACGGCCGAAATAGCAGAACATAAAGTCGGAGAAATAGCAGATATTGTGGTAGGAGGTCAGCACCGCCGCGTCGAGCTTCAGCTCGGCCAGAATGCTGCGCAGCGCATCCTGACGGCGCGTCATCTCGGCGGGGCTGAAGGTGGCGACAGCCTTCTCGCCATTATGCATCTTCTGTAGCCGCAGCAATTCGTTGGGCATGCCCTTGGCGTAGACGTTCATTTCTTTCCTCCGCATCCAAATTGAGGTTTCTGGTTGGAAGCGGACTATAAAAAGTCGATCCGGCCGCAGGAAATTAGAAGTCGATATCGGAGGATTAGTGTTGCTAATCGGTCGGTGCCGCCAACGGCGTCGGCAATTGCCATAATTTATGGAAATACAGGCATCAGGTGAATAAATTGTCCTGATGCGCGCGCCGATCGTAGCATCCCTGCATCAACAGTGCAGTGCAGGGGAGCACGCGATGACCGACGACATGTTGCATGTGATGGCGTGGCACAATGGTGAAAAGGAGTATTCGCCATTCTCGGATACCGAGATGAAGCGCCGCCAGGCCGATGTTCGCCGCTGGATGGCGGAGAACAAGGTGGATGCGGTGCTGTTCACCTCCTATCATTGCATCAACTACTACTCCGGCTGGCTCTACTGCTACTTCGGCCGGAAATACGGGATGGTTATCGACCACAATAAAGCCACGACCATTTCGGCCGGGATCGATGGCGGCCAGCCCTACCGTCGCAGCTTTGGCGACAACATCACCTATACTGACTGGCGCCGCGACAATTTCTACCGCGCAGTGCGCCAACTCACCGCGGGCGCCAAGCGCATCGGTATCGAGTTTGACCACGTCAACGTCGACTTCCGCCGTCAGCTTGAGGAGGCGCTGCCGGGTGTCGAATTCGTCGATGTCGCCAAACCATCGATGTGGATGCGCTCGATCAAGTCGCTGGAGGAGCAAAAACTGATCCGCGAGGGGGCGCGCGTCTGCGACGTCGGCGGTGCCGCCTGCGTGGCGGCCGTGAAAGCCGGCGTGCCAGAGCACGAGGTGGCTATTGCAACGACCAACGCCATGATCCGGGAGATCGCGAAATCGCATCCTTACGTCGAACTGATGGACACCTGGACCTGGTTTCAGTCAGGCATCAACACCGACGGTGCCCACAACCCTGTCACCAACCGCGTCGTTCGGTCAGGCGACATCCTGTCGCTCAACACTTTTCCGATGATTTTTGGCTATTACACCGCACTCGAACGCACGCTGTTCTGCGATCATGTCGACGACGCCAGCCTTGACATCTGGCAGAAGAACGTCGCGGTCCACCGTCGCGGTCTCGAACTGATCAAGCCCGGCGCGCGGTGCAAGGACATCGCGATCGAGCTCAACGAGATGTATCGGGAATGGGACCTGCTGAAATACCGCTCCTTCGGCTACGGCCATTCCTTCGGCGTGCTCTGTCATTATTATGGCCGCGAAGCCGGCGTGGAGCTACGCGAGGACATCGATACGGTGCTGCAACCCGGCATGGTGGTCTCGATGGAACCGATGGTGATGCTGCCGGAGGGCTTGCCAGGCGCCGGGGGGTACCGGGAACACGACATTCTGATCATTAAGGACGACGGAGCGGAAAACATCACCGGCTTCCCCTTCGGTCCGGACCACAACATCGTCGGGAACTGACGGACGTGTTCTACATCCCTCATGATTTGCATCAGCGGGGGGACAGCCGAACAAACCGACACAACCCTTACGCAGCGTCGCCGGTCTGTGGCCTCGCCCGCGGCTGCCTCATTTTCCTGATAAGAGTTTTCACGGCCGACACTCTCGTGGAACGCGGTGATTGCCCACCCGACGAAAATGCCGACACGAGAGGGCAGGCGCCACCGAATTGGCCTTTTCCATACTGATAATGCGTGCCGGATCGAGAATCGCTTGACGGGGTGGCCTTCGCGCGCTGCCTCGCATTGGAGCTCAAGGCCCCGATCGCAGATCCGGAAACGATCGGCGTAAGAGCAGGGCTCAGCGCGGAAACTCGACGCGCAGGGCTTTGACGATGCCCCCCACGCAGACATCCAGCAAGATGTCACCCTTCGCTTTCGAAGCTTCCCTGGGCGACGACAATGTGCCGCTCGCCGGTGTCCATTCAGGCTTGGGGGGGTAGACATCGTATGGCGGAAAGCTGGCCGGTTCATGATCGACGGCTCGCTCGAGGTGCACGAAGTTCGGGTAAAGCGACAGCATCAGCGATGTCTCAAGCACGCCGCCATGTTCCAGATCCCAGCCGGTGAACCCGTCGGGATAGAGCCGCGCGATGGTCGGCTTGTCGACGAAATCCCAATAAGACAGCACCACAATCTTCATGTCGTTAATACCGCCCCAGCGAAGCTCGCGCAGCGCCAGATCGATGCCTTCGACGATGAACCACGAGTTCTCGAAGTGGCCATTCATCAAGCAGATATTGCGTACGCCATGGCGGGCGAATTCCTTGATGACATCGCGGAGCGCCGCGACCAGTGTCGCGCCGTCCAGACTGGTCGTGCCTGGCAGGTGATTGCCGCCACCCGATTTCTGATGCGACTTGTAGCCGTAGGTGAAGGGAGGAGCTACAAGTGCGCCGATCTCGCCAGCGACACGGCGGGAGAATTCGACCGGCAATAGCACGTCGACATGCATAGGCATGTGGTGGCCATGCTGCTCCATCGACCCGACCGGCAGGAGGATGGGCACGGAGCCGTCCCGAACCTTCGCATCGTAGTCCTGCCAAGGCAGTTCGGCGGCAAAAACAGTGATATCGGGCATGAGTTCCTCCCAGCTTCGGCTGTTGAGGCTGATGATTAGTGGTGGTACTGGTGATATGAAAAATTTATATTCATGATCCTGGTATGAGAAATCCAAATCCATGCGAAATTTCATCAACTTTCAAACCGATCTGCTGCGGACCTTTGTTTCGGTCATCGATCTTGGCGCCTATACAAAGGCCGGAGACGCGCTGGGGCGCACCCAGCCGGCCATCTCGCTGCAGATCCGCCGGCTCGAGGAATTGGTCGGGGCGCCGCTCATCAAACAAGTCGGACGCACGCTCACGCTGACGAGCGAAGGCGAGATGCTGCTAAGTTATGCCCGCGAAATGCTGCGGCTCAACGATGAGGCGGCTTCCTATTTCAATCGGTCGAAGATAGCCGGCGTGCTACGCATCGGCCTGCCGAACGACTATGCGGTCGCCTTCCTGCAGGGCGTCATCACCGAATACACCAGCCAGCATCCGGGCATTTCGCTGGAAATCCACTGCGGCTGGAGCGCCGACATTCTCGATCGACTGCGCGCCGACGAACTCGATCTGGCGGTGGCGATGGTCAACAATGAGCGCTCCCAATATCTGTCGCGTTCATGGATTGAGCGGCCGATCTGGGCTGCCGCCGATGCCGCCCGTTTTGACCTGGGAAGCGGCGTACCGCTGGCAGCCCACCCCGAAGGGTGCGCCTACCGGGCGCGGATGATCCAGTCCCTGGATACCGCACAGATCCGCTGGCGCGTGGCCTATACCGGGTCTGGCATCGCGGGGCTGCAGAATGCCGTGGTGAACGGCCTCGGCGTCAGCGCGCTGACCCGTTACACAATGCTGCCCGGTATGCGGGTCCTGGACGACAGCGACGGGTTCCCAGCGCTGGCTGAAATCCGGGTCGGCTTGTTCTACAAGCATCCCCGCCTGTCCGATGCCGGAATCAGGCTGGTCAATCACATCGTCGCGCGCCTGGATGAAGCCGGTGTCTCCGGCGACCCGGTACGGCGGCCGATCGAACTGGACCGTCAATAAGGGGTGTAAATGCATTTATTATGAGAATTAATTTTCCAAATAGTTGGACCGTTCGTAGGCTTGCTGGAACCACAAGCCAAGGGGAACAACCATGACAATCAAGAAAAGCTTGTCCGGCGTGCACACGCGCCGCGATCTTCTAAAGGGTGCAAGTATTCTGGGCGGCGGCGCGCTGGCGATGCCGTTCCTCAGCCGCCTGGCTTTCGCCGAGCCGGTCGAGCTCAATATGCTCGCATGGTATGGCCATGCCGAACCTGACGTGGTGGCCGAGTTCGAGGCGGTGAACAACGTCAAGTTCAAGCCGAAATACTATACCGGCGGCGACAACATGCTCGGGCTGATCGCCCAATCGCCTCCCGGAACCTTTGACATCATCCTGTCGGATGCCGAATACGTGCAGCAGCTCAACGCGGCCGGCTATATCGAGAAGCTCGATCCCGCTGATTATCCGTTCGACGAATTCTTCCCCGAATTCCAGCATTTTCCAGGACACTGGCAGGGCAACGACCTCTATTCCGTCATTACCCGTTTCGGCTTCCTCGGCGTGGCCTACAACACCGAAGCGATCACCGAGAAGGAGGCCTCCACCTACAATGTCTATTGGGCCGAGAAGCTGAAGGGCAAGGTCGGGCATTTCGATTGGCATCTGCCCAATCTCGGTCAGATCAGCCTGCTCACCGGCAACGCCTCGCCCTACGATATTGACGCCGCAGCGTGGAGCGCGGTGCAGGATAAAACGAAGTCGCTGCGCCCGCAGATCGGCGGCTTCTTCGACTACGGCGGCACCTTCTCGTCGCTTCAGAACGGCCAGATGCTGGCCATGGCCGGCATCGGCGACTGGATCACCGGGGCGCTGGAAAAGGGCGGCGCGAAGGTGCGGACCGTCATTCCGGAAGAGGGCGGCCTGCAGTTCACCGAATCCTTCTCGATCGGCAAAGGCTCGCAGAAGGCCGATCTGGCGAAGAAATGGATCCAGTACATTACCTCGGCCAAGGGCCAGGTGAAGTCGGCCAACATGGTAGCCTATCCCTGCCTCATCCCGAACAAGAAGGGCTGGGAGCTTTTGGCCACTGAAACTCCCGCGGAGGCCAAGCGCCAGGGCATGCTGCTCAACCAGAGCAATGTCATGGATATGATCCGCAATGGGCGTATCAAATACCGCCAGTTGCCGGTTCAGCAGAGTCTTGAAGACTGGAATGACTTCTGGTCCGAATACAAGGGATCGTAACAGTCATCATCGCCGGGTGGGCACCAAGCCCGCCCGGCATTTCTTGGAGAATGGTCGTGCGTCATGCAGACGGGCGAGCCGTGCCTCAACGGACGGAACCTGCATCGATGCGGAAATCGATCACCCTTTACGGACTGACATTCTCCCTGCCGATGCTGATCTGGCAGGTGCTGTTCTTTCTGGCGCCGCTGGTCTTCCTGATCGCGCTGAGTTTCTGGACGGTCCGGAATTTCCGCATGGAGCCGGATTTCAATCCCGACAACTGGGCCAGGATGCTTGGCCGAGGCGTCTTCTGGGAAGCCTATTTTCGCACGTTAGTGCTGTCGACGGCGGCCGCCGCCATCACCAGCGCGCTGGCATTCCCCTGCGCCTACGGCATCGCCTTCAAGCTGTCGGAAACGGCGCGGCGCTGGGCCGTGTTCCTGATGGTCATCCCCTTCTTCACCAGCTATCTGGTGCGCGTCTATTCATGGCAGATTTTCCTGTCCGACAACGGCATCATCAATGCGCTGCTGGCAAAGACGGGCATCGGCCCGTTCGGCATGCTGAATTCGGTCTTCGGAACGATGGTCGGTTATCTGACGCTGAGCTTCCCGCTTGTCGTGCTGTTGCAATTGTTCAGCCTCATGTTCGTCGACCGCACGCTGATCGAAGCGGCACACAATCTGCGCTGCGGGCGTTTGCGCACGGTGTTCGAGGTGGTGGTGCCGGCGGCCAAGGTCGGGCTGGTGATCGCGGCGCTGTTCTGCTTCATCCTCACCTTCGGCGATTTCGTCAGCCCGCTCTATCTCGGCGGCGGCGACCCGCCGACGCTGTCCATCCTGATCACCGACACCACCAAATCGGGCCAGCAATGGCCGCGTGCTGCCGTCATCGCGCTGACCATGATCGCGACGCTGCTCGCGGTGGCATTCGCGGCGGTGAGCTTTGCCTACAAGGAGCGCGGTCGATGAACGATTTCAACCGCAATCCGTTGATCGACTGGGCGCTGAAACTCTACATCGTACTCGCCTTCGCCTTCATCTTCGCGCCGATCGCCGCGAGCTTCGTCTTCTCGCTCAACATAGACCGATTTCCCTCGCTGCCACTGGGTGGTTTCTCGACCATCTGGTACGAAGCCGTCTATGCCGATCCGCTCGTCTGGGAGGGCTTGCGCAACACGCTGATCGTTGGCGCGACCGTCTCGGTCGTCGCCACGGCACTTGGCTTCGGCGCCGCCTATACCGACTTCCGCTATAAATTCTTCGGCAAGCCGTTCTACCTGGCGCTTGCACTGTTGCCGCCGACCATTCCCGTGGTCATTCTGGGCTTGGCGATGTTGGCCTTCCTGTCCAACGTCCACCTGTCCGGCGAGGTCAATTCCGTCATCATCGCCCATGTGGTCATGTGCGCACCCTTCGCCATGGCGATCTGCCGGTTGCGCCTCTCGCAGATGGACCCTTCGCTGGAAGCCGCTGCCTGGAACCTCGGCGCGTCGGAATGGATGGCGATGCGTCACGTCATCGTGCCGTTCTGCCGACCTGCCATCTTCGCCGCGCTGTTCATCACCATGGCGGTGTCGTTCGACGAATTCGCGGTGTCGTGGTTCGTGTCGGGTCTGCACGAAACACTGCCGGTCAAGGTTCTCGGCTTTCTGCAAGGCCAGGTCAGCCCACGCATCAACGTCATCGGCACATTCGTCTTCCTCGCCTCGATGACGCTGGTGATCCTCGCCCAGATTCTTCTGATGAAACGCAGCGCCGCGCCCAAGGCCGGCGGCAACGCGCCGGAGTTGGTGTCATGATCGATCAAGCTCTCGTCGTCTTTGACGGCGTCGCCAAAAGTTTCGGCAACTTCAACGCCGTCGAGCGCATGGACCTCGAAATCCGCAAAGGAGAATTTCTCGCCATCATGGGGTCGAGCGGCTGCGGCAAGACCACCACGCTCAGAATGCTGGCGGGGCTCGAAGCGCCGACAGAAGGCGAGATCCGCCTTGCCGGCAAGCGCATCAACGACTTGCCGACTTGGCGTCGCGACACACCGATGGTGTGGCAGAGCCTGGCGCTGTTCCCGTTCCTGACGGTGCGCGAGAATGTCGAGTTCAGCCTGCGCATGCGCGGCACCGAAAAAGCCGAGCGCAGGCGACGCGTCGACAAGTGGCTCGAGCGCATGCAGATCACCGAATTCGCCGATCGCAACGTCGCTCATCTTTCGGGCGGACAGCGCCAACGCGGGGCGTTGGCGCGCTCGCTGGTGACGGAGCCCGAAATCCTGCTTCTCGACGAGCCGTTGTCGGCGCTCGACGCGCATCTCAAGGTGCGCATGCAGACCGTGTTGTCCAATCTGCAAAAAGAGCTCGGCATCACCTTCGTCTATGTCACGCACAGCCAGTCTGAGGCCTTTTCGATGGCCGACCGCGTCGTCATCATGAGCCGCGGCCGCATCGAGCAAATCGGCAACCCTCAGGAGATCTATCGCGCGCCGCGGACGAAGTTCGTCGCCGAGTTTCTTGGCTCTTCGAATGTGTTCGCCGGCAAGGTTTCAGCAGCGGACGGCGATGCCATCAGGATCGTCACGCCCTCGGGCGAGTTCGGCGTCGCCCGCAATCCTGCCAAGACATTGGCCAAAGGCGATAAGGCGACCTTCGTCGTCTCCGGCGACCGCGTGCAGTTGACCAACGAGAAGCCCACGGAGGCCGTCAACGGCATGCAGGCCTCGGTGGTCGGCGAGGAGTTCGTCGGCGCCACAGCGGTCATCCACCTCGAAGGCGCCGACGGCCTGGAACTCAAGGCGCAGAAGAGCCATGACGAGCTGGAACGGCTGAACCTGACGCCGGGCGCGAAAATCTGGATGTCCTGGCGCACCGAGTCGAGCCACATCCTGCCAGGCGAGTAGGCCCGAAGCTCCTTTCCCTAAGCGTGGCTTCGAAATACAGCAGGCGTCACGCCGCGGCGCTCGCGGAAGGCGCGGATAAAGTGAGACGAATCGCAGAAGCCGGTCGAGTTGGCGATTTCCGTTACCGAACCCTGCGAGTTTTTGAGTAGGAACTCGGCATGTTCAAGACGCATGATCTTGTAGGCCAGCATTGGCGCAATGCCGATCGTCCGCTGGAAATGACGCTCGATCTGGCGCCGATTGGCGCCAAGCCGCCGGGCGAGTTCACTAACCGAGACCGGCGTGTCGATGGTCTGCTGCATCAGGAGTAGTGCCTTCTTCACCATCGGATCGTCAGTGTGCAGGTCGAGCGGCATCCCTGGCTGAGGCGTCTCCGCGCGCTCGGCCTCATCGATGATCATGATGTGCAAGCTCTTGCTGGCCTGCGCGCGGCCGACATGCTTGTCGACAAGATAGGCCGCCAGATGCGCAGAACTGACGCCGCCCGAACAAGTCAGCCTGTCGCGGTCGGCCACGAAGATCTGGTCGGAAACTGGCTTCAGTCCGTCGAACTGCTCCAGGAAATCGTCGTGGTGGAACCAGCTGACGCAGCATTTGTAGCCGTCCATCAGCCGGGCGCGGTGAAGCGCGAATGCGCCGGTGCACACACCGACCAGCGGCACCCCGGCTTCTGCCGCCCGGTGCAGGAACCGCACATAGTCCGGATGCAGGTTTTCGATCTCGTCGATCAATCCGCCAACCACCACGACATAGTCGAAGCGGGCCGGGTCGCCCAGGCGCTCCTCGGGCTGGACCGCGATGCCCGAACTGGAGACGATGGGATCCATCGTGGCGGAAAGCACGCGCCAGCCGCACAGGATCGGCCTGCTGCGGTCGCCCTCGTCGGCGGAGAGGCGGAGCACGTCGACGAAATTGGCGAAGGCGCAAAGCGTGAAGCGCCGGGCCAGGATGAAGCCGACTGATAGACGCCGTGGGCCGCCGCGTCTTGGCGCATGTCTCGATTTCATCCGTATTTCCCAGCCCCCGATCCAACACCATCCCATCTGTCGCACGGGTAATACTACTATGACGCAGCTGTTCTGTCCAAGACCGGAAATTGGGCGGATAGTCGCGGCATGTTGAACCCGGGGTAAGTCATGACCCGCTTTTCGTTTTCCGCACTGCTGCGCAACGCCGCGACCGGCAACAAGAATTGGCAGCCGCAATGGCCAGACGCCGAGCCGAAGGCCGAGTACGACGTCGTCATCGTTGGCGCCGGCGGCCATGGATTGGGCGCGGCCTACTATCTCGCCAAGGAGCACGGCATCACCAATGTCGCGGTCATCGACAAGGGCTGGCTCGGTGGCGGCAACACCGGCCGCAACACCACCATCATCCGCTCCAACTACCTATATGACGAGAGCGCCAGGCTGTACGACCACGCACTCGACCTGTGGGAAGGCTTGAGCCAGGAACTCAATTACAACGTCATGTTCTCGCAGCGCGGGGTGATGATGCTGGCGCATTCGGTCCATGACGTGCAGAGCTTCAAGCGCCATATCCATTCCAACCGGCTGAACGGCGTTGACAACGAATGGCTGACGCCCGAACAGGCGAAGGCCTATTGCCCGCCCCTCAACATCGCAAAAGACGCGCGCTATCCGGTGATGGGGGCGGCGCTGCAGCGGCGCGGCGGTGTTGCCCGCCACGACGCGGTCGCCTGGGGCTATGCTAGGGGTGCGGCCGCGCGCGGTGTTGACATAATTCAGAACTGCCCGGTGACGGCGATCCGTCGCGACGTCTTGGGCAAGGTCATCGGCGTCGACACGCCGCGCGGCTTTATCAAGGCAAAGAAGGTGGCCGTGTCAGCTGCTGGTCACACTTCGGTGGTGATGGACACCGCCGGTGTCCGCCTGCCGCTGGAGAGCTTTCCGCTGCAGGCGCTGGTGTCAGAACCAGTCAAGCCAATCTTCCCGTGCGTCGTCATGTCGAACACGGTGCATGCCTATATGAGCCAGTCCGACAAGGGTGAACTGGTCATCGGTTCGGGTACCGACCAATACGTGTCCTACAGCCAGCGCGGCGGCCTGCCGCTGATCGAACACACGGTCGCGGCGATCTGCGAGGTGTTTCCGATCTTCACGCGCATGCGCATGCTGCGCAAATGGGCCGGCATCGTCGATGTCACGCCGGATCGTTCCCCGATCATCGGCAAGACGCCGGTTCCTAGGCTCTACGTCAATTGCGGCTGGGGCACCGGCGGCTTCAAGGCGACGCCGGGCGCGGCCCACATCTTCGCCCACACCATCGCCCGCGACGAGCCGCACCCGATCAACGCGCCCTATACGCTCGAACGCTTCACCAACGGTCGGCTGATCGACGAGGCCGCCGCCGCCGCCGTGGCGCATTGAGGAGAAAACGATGCTTCTTATCCGCTGCCCCTATTGCGAGACCGAACGACCCGAGGTCGAATTCGCCTATGCCGGTGAGGCACATGTTGCCCGCCCGGCCGATCCGTCCGCGCTGACCGATGACGAGTGGAAGAATTTCCTGTTTGTCCGTTCGAATGCGCGCGGCACGCATTTCGAACGCTGGCGTCACGTGCATGGCTGCGGCCGCTTCTTCAATGCCGTGCGCGATACGGTCAGCGATCGGTTCGCCATGACCTACAAGGCCGGGCTGCCGCGCCCGACTGAAACCGAGATTAAGGAAGCGCGTTCATGAACAGCTATCGCGTATCCGGCAAGGGTCGCGTCGATCACAATCGGCCGGTCCGGTTCACGTTCAACGGCGAGACTTTCGAGGGCCGCCAGGGCGACACGCTTGCCTCAGCGTTGTTAGCCAATGGCGTGCATCTCATCGGCCGATCTTTCAAGTATCATCGCCCGCGCGGTTTTCTCTCGGCTGGATCAGAAGAGCCGAACGCGCTGGTTGGGGTCAATCGCGGTGTTGGCCGCGCCGAGCCCAATACACGCGCGACGGTGCTTGAAATCTTCGACGGGCTGAACACGGTCAGCCAGAACCACTGGCCTTCGCTGAAACGCGATGTCGGTGCCATCAACGATCCGCTCTATATGCTGTTTTCGGCGGGCTTCTACTACAAGACCTTCATGTGGCCGAAGTCCTTCTGGAACAAGGTCTACGAACCGTTCATCCGCGGTGCCGCTGGCCTCGGCAAGTCGCCCGCGGTTCCCGATCCCGACACCTATGCCAGCCGCTATGCGCATTGCGACGTGCTGGTGGTCGGCTCAGGTCCTGCTGGTCTTGCGGCAGCTCTAGAAGCGGGAAGGAGCGGCGGCAAGATCATCCTTGTCGACGAGAATTCTGAATTCGGCGGCTCGTTGCTCAGCGAGCCGGATGCTCAGATCAACGGTCTTCCGGCCTGGGATTGGCTAAAACAAACCAACGCGGCGCTCGCTGCGATGAAGAACGTCATATTACTCAACCGCACCACGGCGATCGGATACTACCACCAGAATTTCGTCGGCCTATGCCAGCGCCTGACTGACCACCTTTCCGACCCCCCAGAAGGCGCGCCGCGCGAACGGCTATGGAAGGTGCGCGCAAAGCAGGTCGTATTGGCGCAGGGCTCGATCGAAAAGCCGCTCGTGTTCGACGGTAACGACCGGCCGGGCGTCATGCTGGCCGGCTCGGCGCGGACCTTTCTCAACCGTTACGGCGTCAAGGTTGGCAACCGGCTTGTGATCGTCACCTCGCACGACTCGGCTTGGCTCGCCGCTTTCGATATGGCGCAGGCCGGCGCAAAGGTTGCGGCGATCGTCGACGTCCGCGCAAAGGTTCCAGACGACTTTGTCAAGCGCGCCAAGGCTTTGGGCATCGAAACCCTGTGTGGCTGGACTGTGACTGGAACCAAAGGGCGTCTTCGCGTCAGCTCTGTTCGGGTCAATCCGGTCGCTGTCGGCGGCCAGGTCGGACCGGCCCGGACGATCGCCTGCGACGCGCTGCTGATGTCGGGCGGCTGGACGCCGAGTGTCCATCTGTTTTCCCACACCAAAGGCAAGCTCGACTGGAATGAGGAGCGGCAGATGTTCCTGCCGGGTGCGCGCACCGAAGACAGCCGCTGCGCCGGCGCCGGCAATGGCAACTTCGGTCTGGAAGAGTCCCTGGTGGAAGGCGCTTCGGCGGGAGCCGCGGCTGCTACGGATGCCGGCTTTGGCGCCATCGCCGGGTCCTACGCGGTGGAAGGCGAGGTGCTTTGCGCTGGTGCTAGCAACCGCGAACTGCCGTCGGACAAGAACGCATCCTTTGCCAAGGCCTTTGTCGACTTCCAGAACGATGTGACCGCCAAGGACATCCGCCTTGCCGTCCGCGAAGGGTTCAAGTCGATCGAGCACATCAAGCGCTACACCACCACCGGCATGGCGACCGACCAGGGCAAGACGTCAAATATGAACGGCCTGTCTATCGCGTCGGACGCGGTTAAGCGACCATCGCCGTCGGTCGGGCTGACCACGTTCCGCCCGCCCTACACGCCGACCACCTTTGGCGCCTTCGCCGGCTACAATCGCGGCGACCTGTTCGAGGTGACTCGCAAAACGTCGATCGACAGTTGGGCCGAAGAGAATGGCGCGGCCTACGAGCCGGTGTCGCTCTGGCGGCGCGCCTGGTATTTCCCCAAGCAGGGCGAGGATATGCACCAGGCGGTGGCGCGGGAATGCCGGGCGACGCGCCAGTCGGTCGGCATGTTCGACGCTTCGACGCTCGGCAAGATCGAAATCGTCGGTCCGGATGCGGCCGAGTTCATGAACCGCATGTATACCAACGCCTGGACCAAGCTGGCGCCGGGACGGCTGCGCTATGGCCTGCTGCTCGGCGAGGACGGCTTCATCCGCGACGACGGCGTCATCGGCCGGCTTTCGACGGACCGCTTCCATGTCACCACCACGACGGGCGGCGCGGCGCGGGTGCTCAACATGATGGAGGACTATCTCCAGACCGAATGGCCCGAGCTGAAGGTGTGGCTGACCTCGACGACAGAGCAGTGGGCGGTTATCGCGCTGAACGGTCCGAACGCCCGCAAGCTGCTTGAGCCGCTGGTCGAAGGCATCGACCTCACCAACGAGGCATTCCCGCATATGTCGGTCGCCGAGGGCAAGATCTGCGGCGTACCGACAAGACTGTTCCGCGTCTCCTTCACCGGGGAACTCGGCTTCGAGGTCAACGTGCCGGCGCGGTACGGCCGGGCCGTCTGGGAAGCGCTTTATGACGCCGGCCGCAAATACGGCCTCACACCCTATGGTACGGAGACCATGCACGTGCTGCGCGCCGAGAAGGGCTACATCATCGTCGGCCAGGACACCGACGGTACGGTGACGCCAGACGATGCGAGCCTTGCCTGGGCCATCGGCAAGACCAAGCCGGACTTCGTCGGCAAGCGCTCGCTGACCCGGCCGGATATGCTCCAGACCGACCGCAAGCAATTGGTCGGGCTGCTGACGAGCGATCCCAAAACCGTACTGGAGGAGGGGGCTCAGATCGTCCTCGACCCAAGGCAGCGGGTGCCGATGAAAATGGTCGGTCATGTCACCTCGTCCTACTGGAGCGAGACGCTCGGACGCTCCATCGCGCTTGCCATCGTCGAGGGCGGACGGGCGAAGGAAGGTCAGACCATTCACGTTCCGATGCCGGACATCACCCACCAAGCCGAGATCGTCGGCATGGTGTTCGTCGATCCGGAAAACAAGCGCCTCAACGCCTAGGAGAACCATCATGCTGCAAGAACGCCACTCGCTGATGGGTCACCGCATCTCACTGGCCGAGCGATCCTCCCTCGTCATCCACGACGCCGAGGATTCTTCGCGCTTCAATCTCCGCATCGCGCCGGAAAACCTGGGAGCTGCCTCGAAAGCCTTTGGCTGCGCACTGCCGGCGACGATCGGCGCGACCGCGACTTCGGGTGGCAGGCTGGCGCTTTGCCTTGGTCCGGACGAGTGGCAGTTCTACGCACCTGTCGACGAAAGCCGCGCCATCGAAGCCACCTTCGCCGCGCTCTATGCCAGCTGCCCGCACAGCCTGGTCGATGTCGGCCATCGCGAGATCGGCATCGCCGTCGAAGGTGCTGACGCTGTGCTGGCGCTGCGATCGGCCTGCGCTTTCGACTTCGACACCATGCCTTCGGGCACCGGAACGCGCACCATTTTCGACAAGGCGCAGATCATCTTGATCCGCCACGACGAAAACCGGTTCCGCATTGAGGTCTGGCGCTCTTTCGCCGATCACGTCTGGGGACTGCTGCGGGCAGCCAGCCGCGAAATCGCGCTCGGCATCTGAGAACAAAGGACAAGCAAATGACCGTCCACCAAACAGAGTTGAATGCAACGCTCGGTGACGCTGAGATCGCGGCCTCCATCGGCCGCGAGTTGGATCGACAGATGAACCAGATCGAACTGATTGCGTCCGAAAACATCGTCTCGAACGACGTGCTTCTGGCGCAAGGGTCGGTGCTGACCAACAAATATGCCGAGGGCTATCCGGGCCGCCGCTATTATGGCGGCTGCGAATTCGTCGACGAGGTCGAGACGATTGCCATCGACCGCGCGAAGAAGCTGTTCGGCGCTGGTTTTGCCAATGTCCAACCGCATTCGGGCGCGCAGGCCAACCAAGCGGTGTTCCTGGCGCTGCTCAACCCGGGCGACCGCATTATGGGCATGTCGTTGGCGCATGGGGGGCATCTCACCCACGGCTCGCCAGTGACAATGTCGGGTAAATGGTTCGACGTCGTCAGCTACGAGGTGCGCCTCTCCGACCAGCAGATTGACTACGATATGCTCAGGCACAAAGCACTGGAAACCAGGCCGAAGCTCATCATCGCCGGCGCATCGGCCTATCCACGCGCCATCGACTTTGCGGCTTTCCGCAGAATCTCCGACGAGGTCAGCGCCTATCTTATGGTCGACATGGCGCACTATGCCGGATTGGTCGCTGCCGGCCTCTATCCAGACCCGCTGCCGCATGCCCATGTGGTCACCACCACGACGCACAAGACGCTGCGTGGCCCGCGCGGCGGCATGATCCTGACCAATGACGAGACGCTGGCGAAGAAGTTCAATTCGGCAGTGTTTCCGGGCATTCAGGGCGGCCCGCTGATGCACGTCATCGCCGCCAAGGCGGTGGCCTTCGGCGAAGCCTTGCGACCCGACTTCAAGGCCTATGCCGGACAGGTGGTCGCCAATGCCCGGGCGCTGTGTGAGACGCTGATTTCGGGCGGCCTCGACATTGTTTCGGGCGGCACGGACTGCCACATGGTGCTGGTCGAGTTGAGGCCGAAGGGCGTCAAGGGCCGCGATGCCGAGCAGGCATTGGAGCGTGCCGGACTGACCTGCAACAAGAACTCGATCCCCTTCGATCCGGAAAAGCCGGCTGTCACCTCCGGCGTGCGGCTCGGCACCTCGGCCGGCACGACACGCGGCTTCGGCGATAAGGAATTCCGGCGGATCGGTGCATTGATCCTGTCGGTGATCGATGCACTCGCCGAGGCTGGGCCGGAGGGCAATCGCGCAGTCGAAGAAAAGGTTCTGGCCGAAGTCCGCGACCTCTGCCGCCGTTTTCCTATTTACCAGTAGCGCCAGTTCGATGGCCAAATCTTTCGCGAATGTGCCGTGTCCACCCGGCGCGCCTAATTTCGCCAGCCTGATGGGCCGGAGCAGTCAGATGTTTCTCAGTGTATTCGACATGTTCAAGATCGGCATTGGTCCGTCGTCCTCGCACACGATGGGCCCGATGACCGCAGCGGTCCGCTTCCTGCAATCGCTGAAGAAGCATGCATCAACGGCTGGCGAAACTTCCAAGCCGGCCAGCTTGCGCGTTACGCTCTATGGCTCATTGGCCTTCACCGGCAAGGGCCATGGGACGGATCGTGCCGTGGCGACCGGACTGCTTGGTTACACGCCAGCCGATCTCGACCCGGATGAGGCGGAACCGCGGCTCATGGATTTGCAAGGCACCAAGACGCTGCGGCCTGTCGATCTGCCGCCACTTGCCTTCGATCCGAGCACTGACATCGTGTTCGACTACGGGCCTGCGTTGCCCGGCCATGCCAACGGGCTTCATTTCGAAGCGTTCGACGCCGATACCAGACTTTACTTCGCTGAAACCTTCTACTCGATAGGCGGCGGCTTCGTCGTCACGGCGGCAGAGCGGGGGGCACCTCAGGCGACACCTGCCGGCGAGGTTGCGCGCTGGCCTTATCCGTTCGACACAGCGGCGTCGATGCTGCGCATGGCCAGGGACACTGGCCTTTCGATCGCGGCGATGAAGCGGGCCAACGAGCTCGTGGTGCGCCAGCCGCGCGACCTCAATGAGGGCGTGGCGCGGATCTGGGCGACGATGAGCAACTGCATCGACCGAGGGCTTGCGCTTGACGGCGAACTGCCGGGCGGCCTTCGCGTCAAACGGCGTGCCAAGAAAATCCTTCAGCAACTTGAGCAGGAACGCGGCTCGAACCGCGCTCAACCGCATGTCGCTTCCGATTGGCTCAGCGTCTATGCCATGGCGGTGAACGAGGAGAACGCGGCCGGCGGCAAAGTGGTCACCGCGCCGACCAATGGCGCGGCCGGGGTCGTGCCAGCGGTGCTGCGCTACTATCTTGGCCACTGCGTCGGTGCCGACCCGGCCCGCGTTTCGGAGTTCCTGTTGACCGCGGCCGCGATCGGCGGCCTTATCAAGCACAACGCCTCGATCTCGGGCGCGGAAGCCGGTTGCCAGGGCGAGGTAGGCTCGGCCGCAGCGATGGCCGCCGCAGGACTCTGCGCGGTTCTCGGCGGCACACCGGAGCAGGTGGAGAACGCAGCCGAAATCGCGCTTGAACACCATCTCGGCATGACTTGCGATCCGGTCGCTGGGCTGGTCCAGGTGCCATGCATCGAGCGCAACGGTATCGGGGCGACCAAGGCAGTCGCGGCCGCTTCTCTGGCGCTGCGCGGCGACGGTTCGCATTTCATGCCGCTCGACAATTGCATTGAGGCGATGCGGCAGACCGGCGTAGAAATGAGCATGAAATTCAAGGAAACCAGCCTTGGCGGGCTCGCTGTCAATCTACCCGAGTGTTGAGCGGGACGTGAGACGGTTGACGAACTTAGGTACTGTGCTTCTTCAGCCGCGAGCTGGCAGGTTCTTGGCAACCTCAACGAAATGTCGAACGGACTTGGCCCGGTTGGTGCGCTTCCAGACGAGGACCGTCCGAATACGGAAAATTTCGGACAAGCATGGCACGGGTGAGCCTGCTGGAAGCAATCTGAATTTGCCCGTCAAAATCGCGCTAATCGAGCTCTATCCAAGCCGGCGCATGATCGCTCGGCTTCTCCCACCCTCGCGTCTCAACATCCACCCCGGCACCGCGAAGCTTGGGCGACACCGAGGGACTGACCAGCAGATGGTCCATTCGCAGGCCAGAACTTTTGTCGTAGCCGCCGCCGTAAGAGTGATTCCAATACGTGTAGACCCCCTTTTCGGGATGGATGCGCCTGACCGCGTCGATCCAGCCGTCCTCGAGCATTGCGGCATAGGCTCGCCGGCTCTCGGGGAAGTAAACCGCGTCGCCCAGCCAGCGTCGCGGCACCACGGCATCAATCGGAGTTGGAACGACATTGTAGTCTCCACACAGCACAGTCGGCGCTCCCGCTTCGAGCAGCTCTTGGCCGTAACCGATCAGACGGTCGAACCAGCGCAGCTTGTAGTCGAACTTGGGACCAGGCGCCGGATTCCCATTCGGCAGGTAGAGACAGCCGACAACGAGTCCGTTCACCTCGGCTTCGATGTAGCGGCTGTGAGTGTCATCGGGATCGCCCGGTAGGCCGCGCCGGCGTTCTACCGGGTCTGCCCCTCGAGAAAGAATGGCCACTCCGTTGTAGGATTTCTGGCCGTGCCAGATAGCGCCATACCCTGCCTCCCGGATGGCCTCGGCCGGAAATTTCTCGTCGGACGTTTTCAGTTCCTGGAGGCAGACAATGTCGTAGTTGGTAGCCGTGAGCCATTTGAGGAGCACGGGCAGCCGACCATTGACGCCGTTCACATTGAAGGTGGCGATGCGGACCATCTGCCCTCGCGGCCGCGGCTCACTTCTTGCCGAGCTTGTCCTCGACCTTCTTGCGACTATTGCCGACCGATTTTACGGCCGACTTGACGTCGGCCTTGCTCGACCCTGTCTTGCCCGCAGCGTACTTCACCTCATAGTCCTGCCCGCCAGCGACCTTTGCGCGGTCCTGGCTGCGCCCGCGAGTTGTTTGAGTAGTAGCCATTTCTTCCTCCGTGGATTGCGTTTCAGTCCCCAACAACGCGGCCGGACCCTTCTGGTTCAATCCTTTGACGCAGGGCTTGGAACCGAATCCCAGGCAGTTTATTGAATCCGACCATGTATTCGAATTCCCCATGTCGGCCGTAGAGATCGCCCTAAGCAAAAAGCGCACGCGGCGCAGGGACTCAGAATCTAACCCGAAATACACCCTGCCTCAGTTTCGTCCGTTCCAACTTTGCACGCTGACCGACGACATACCGGTTGGCGCCGATTGGCTCTTCGAGATGAAGTTCGATGGCTATCGTGCGCAGGCCGCGATGTCGGGAGCGGACGTCGTCGTCTACACCCGCAACGGCCACGACTGGACCCGCCAGTTCAAGGTTATCCTGCCGCCGCTTCAGGCACTGACCAGGGGCTCGGCGCTAATCGACGGCGAGATTGTGGCCATCGATAGCCAGGGCCGCACGAACTTCTCAATGCTAAAAACCGGCATTGCCGCGGGCATGCCCCTCAAATTCTACGCCTTCGACCTGCTGGAATTGAATGGCCAAGACCTCTCCACTCTGCCCCTGCTCGAGCGCAAGAAACGGCTTGCGGAACTTTTGGGCGAGAGGGAGCCGGACGACAGCCTGCAGTTTTCCAGCCACATAGCCGACAATGGCAGGAAGGTCTTCGATACGATGTGCGCCGGCGGCCATGAGGGCATTATCGCCAAGCGCGCGGACGGTCGCTATGTCGGAGACCGCACCGCGAGCTGGCTGAAGATCAAGTGCACGAAACGACAGGAGTTCGTGGTCGGAGGCTACCGGCCAAGCGACACCGGCCGGGGCATGGCCTCGCTGATCCTTGGCACCTACGAGAACGGCAAGCTGATTTACCGCGGTCGCGTCGGCACCGGGTTCACCGAAGCGATGCGCAGGTCCATTCTCACGCAGTTGGAGAAGCGGCTTCTGGACAAGCCTGCGTTCGTATCCGTGCCGCGCGACATCGCGCGTCGTGCCAGGTGGGTGAAGCCCGAACTCGTCGCCGAGGTCACATATTCCGAGGTGACGCCCGACGGGAGCCTGCGCCATCCGAGCTTCGAAGGCATGCGCGAAGACAAGCAAGCCGACCAGGTGGTGATGGAAATGCCGAAGACAGTCGTGACCACCGCGACGGCCAACCTCGATCCCGCTATGGGCAAGGAGATCGCCCGTGCGGTTGGCGTGACCCTGACCCATCCCAATAAGCTTATGTATCCAGGCACAGAGGTGACGAAGGCGACGCTCGCCGCATACTACGCCGCCGTCGCCGAGAAGATGTTGCCGCATATCCAGGATCGGCCGCTATCGCTGGTGCGCGACACCGACGGCGACCTGCGGCAGACCTTTTTCCAGAAGCACAAACTGCCCGGCATGCCCAAGGCGATCCATGACGGCCAAGTGGAGAAGATGTCGGGCAAGGAAAGCCGCATCCTGTGGGTCGACGACTTGGCGGGGTTGATCGCCGGTGTCCAAATGAACGTGCTCGAATTCCACGTCTGGGGCAGCCGGCGCCAGCAGCCTGACCTGCCGCACCGCATGATTTTCGACATCGATCCCGACGAGGGCCTGGGCTTCGGCGACGTCAAGCAGGCGGCGCTCGACATTCGCGGCGTACTCGAAGCGCTTGGTTTGCAATCCTGGCCGCTGCTGTCCGGCGGCAAGGGCGTGCATGTCGTCGTTCCGCTCGTTCCCGAAGCGGACTGGGAGGAGGTTAAAAGCTTCTGCCAAGACTTCGCGGAACTGCTGGCCCGCACAGACCCTTCGCGGTTCGTCGCCAACATGAGCAAGGCCAAGCGCAAGGGCCGCATGTTTCTGGACTATCTGCGCAATGGACAAGGCTCCACGGCCATCTGCCCATGGTCGACCCGTGCGCGGGCCGGTGCCTCCTGCGCTGTCCCCGTAACCTGGGAAGAGTTGCCGAAGCTCACACGCGCCAATGCCTTTGACGTTTTTGCCGCTGCGGCGCTGGCTCAAGAGCCAGATGCCTGGCATGGGTATTTCGAGGTCGAGCAGACGCTTACGGACCGTATGCGCAAAGCGGTTCAGTAGCTGACCAGTTCAGTCCGGATCGCATCAAAACAGTCCTAGCTGATCTGCGATCGGGACGCTGAGCCTCGCCACGAAGTCAGGCCCCATCGTCGGCGTGATGATCGCCTGGCCGTTGGGCTTGTTGAGGTCGCTCGCAATCTTAGCCAGGAATTTGCAATAGGAGATTCCCGCCGAGGCGTTGAGCCCGGTCACGTCCTTGATCCGCGCGCGGATCAGCGTTGCTATTTCGGTTGCAAAGGGGATGTGCTGCTTGTTTTGCGTTACGTCGAGATAAGCCTCGTCCAACGACAGTGGCTCAATCAGGTCCGTATGCTCGGCGAAGATCTGGTGGATCTGTGCCGAGACCGACCGATAGACGTCGAACCGGGGTGTGACAAAGATCAACTCGGGGCAGCGGCGTTTGGCGGTGACAGACGGCAGTGCAGACCGCACGCCAAAGGCGCGCGCTTCGTAGCTTGCCGCCGCTACGACGCCGCGAGCGGCCGAACCACCGACCGCGACCGGCTTGCCTCTGAGCTCCGGATTGTCGCGCTGCTCGACCGAAGCGTAAAACGCATCCATATCCACGTGAATGATCTTGCGCAAACCGGCCGGGCCAGTCGGCGCCTCCAAATCCCGATCATCGCCCCCTATCGCATTCACTGCGCCCACTCCGAACACTGGTCAGACCCAACTCGATCGAGCGCAGTCTGCGATCAACTCTCGAAGTGACGCAAGGAGTCGGATTGACTCACGAGTGCCGAGAACAAATAAGGAACATACCAGCCCCGAAATCCATTGGGAAGACTGTTTGAGAGTGATTTGTCCAAGGGTCAGGCGGCCGCGAGCCTTGCTATCGCTGCGCTTCGCGAACAAGTCGCGCGCCTCGAAGGCGGGCCGACGCGCAACCGCGCAACGCTTCCTTTCGGCGTGCCGGCAATCGACAAGGTGCTACCGGGGGGAGGGCTGGCGCTCGGGGCGCTGCATGAGGTTGCGGGTGGACGGAATGGGGCGATTGACGGGGCGGCGGCGCTTTTTGCCGCCGGCATTGCAGCGCGGGCCAAGGGCAAGGTGCTCTGCGGCGGCACCCGGCAAGATCTCCTTGCGCCCGCGCTCGCCCAAGCCGGCCTGCTGCCCGGTCGCGTCGTCTATGTCGAGGCCGGTGATGAAGCCGCCGTGCTTGCCTGCTTCGAGGAGGGGCTTCGTCATGGCGGCTTAGGGGCCGTCGTCGCCGAACTGGCCCGTCTCTCCATGACCGCCGCCTGCAGCTGGCCGCCGAAACCTCGGGCGCCATCGGCATCGCCATCCGCCGCTGGCGGCGGCAAACCAACGACCGATTTTGGACAACCGACCGCCGCGGTCACCCGCTGGCGGGTCACCGCCCTTCCCTCCCAACCCTTGCCGGTCCCCGGCGTCGGCCGCGCTCGCTGGCAGCTTGAGTTGATCCGGGTCCGGGCTGGAGAAAGTGCCGATTTTGAAGTGGAAGCCTGCGATGCCAAGGGTCGTCTCGCTCTTTTTTCCGGCTTGGCCGACCGATCGCCTGCGGCGCGCACAGGGCCAGTCCGCGCCATCGGCTGAGACCCCGATCGTCATGATCGGCCGGCAGGGAAACCGGCGGCTCGTGCTGGCCGCCGACGCAGCGGCGCGCGCCGCCGGTCTGCGCGTCGGCATGCCGGCGAGCAAGGCCCAGCCGCCCGACGTAGGCCGAGATGTGCGCCAAGGTAGGTGCAGATCGATTGTCGCCGAACTCCAGTCGCGGCTGCTGGCTGCACGGCCAAAACGCCGGTTGACACCTTATGCGGCGTGGCATAGCTTCGATGAAACGTTTCATTCAGTTGAGTGTCTTGATGCGTGAACCTACGGTCCAGGACATCGCCCAGCTTGCCCGCGTGTCACTCGGGACGGTGTCCAACGTGCTCAACGGGCGGTCGACGGTCAAAGAGGAGCATGTCCTTCGGGTCAACGAGGCCGCGGCAAAGCTTGGCTACCGCCGCAACTCCAACGCGGCCAGCCTGCGCAGCAACCAGACCGACATGATCGCAGTGGCGGTCCCCAACATCGAGAACGCTTTTTTCTCCGAGATCGTCTCGTCGATCGAGCATCTCGGCATCGCCGAGCGCAAGGGCGTCATGTTCCTCACCACCAGCGAGGATCAGGAGCGGGCGCAAAGGCAAATCCACAATCTGATCTCGCGGCGCATCGACGGGTTGATCATGGTGCCGTCCTTCGATTTCCAGCCGATGATCCCGGAACTAGAAACTTACGGCGTGCCGGTCGTGTTGGTCGATCGTGTTGAAGCCGAGAACCCGTTTCCGTCGGTCGCCGTCGACAATTTCCAGGCCGGCTATCTCGGCGGCCGCCATCTGTTCGAGGCCGGCTACAAGCATGTTGCGTTCTTCGGCCACGGCCACCGCTTCTGGATCCTAGACCAGCGCCATGAGGGCTTCCTCGAAGCGGCGCGCGAGGCAGGGACTGCGTCGCTCTGCCAGTCTTACGAGCTCAGCCTCGACCCTGAGGAGATCAAGGCGGCTTCGCTGAAGATCCTGGCAGGCAAGAACCGGCCGCAGGCGATCTATGCGGCCAGCAACATCGCCGCGAAAGGTGCGATTCCGGCCATCCAGGCAATGGGGTTGAATATTCCAGACGACATTGCGCTGCTGGTGATGGACGATTTCGAGGCGCTGACACTGCTCAGCCCAGGGATCAGCGTCGTGGCGCAGCCGAGCAGGGCAATCGCCGAAACAGGCTGGCGCATGCTGCAGGCGCTGATTGCCGGCACGTCCTTGCGCGAGCAGCACGTCCGGCTGCCGGCCCAGCTGATCATACGTGGCTCGACGGTACCCCGAACCGCAGTAGCAAAGGCGTCGGCAAGATGAGCGCCGCCGCCGCCTATCCGCACAGCGTGAGGTCGTTCGCCTGGACGATGCGCCCGGTTGCAGCCTCGTTGCTGTGCGCGTTGGTGCTGGCGGTGCTGTGGCTCTACGCGCCCACGTTCTTCAAGCTGAACAATCTGGTCAACATTTTAGTGCAGGCATCGACGCTTGCCGTGCTCGCGGTTGGTATGTCGACAGTGATGATCGGCGGTGGCATTGACCTGTCGCTGCCGTTCAATGCAGCGCTCAGTGCTGTGCTCGGCGCCATGTATATGCGGGCGACCGGCGATGCCGTTGGCGGTCCGCTGATCATGGTCGCGTCAGCCATGGTAATCGGCGCCTGCAATGGAATCGCGGTCGGCTATCTGGGCATGATCCCGTTCGTCGTGACGCTGGCCATGATGACGGTGACCAATGGCGCCGCCGTGTGGCTGACCGGGTCGATCAGCATCGCCGATGTCCCGGACGTGTTCGTCGATCCGTTCTTTGCTCGATACTTTGGTTTGCCACTGTCGGTGATTATCGCGTTCGCCACTGCCGGCCTCGGTATCGTCCTGATGTCCGGCACCGTCTATGGTCGCTGGCTCTACTCCGTTGGCATCAATGCGCGTGCTGCGACCGTGGCGCGCATCCCCGGACCAAAGGTCATTGCGTTGAGCTACGTGCTAGCCGGGCTGATGGCGGGAATCGCGGCGATCATGCTGACCGGGCGCCTCGCCTCGGCCTCGTCCAACCTGGCGAGCCCGTCGATGGTGCTCGATGTCGTCAGCGCCTGCGTCATCGGCGGCATCAGTATCTATGGCGGTTCGGGCAGGGTTTGGGGCGCGGTGTTGGGCGCGCTGTTCATCACGTTGCTCAACAATGCGCTCAACGCTGCCGAGATCAGCCTCTACGTCAATCAGATGATCCGCGGCGCCATCATTGTCGGCTTCGTGGCGCTCGACCGCTTCGGGGCGAGGGGAGGCTGACGTGGATGCGCCCTACCTCAGGCTGCGCGGCGTCAGCAAGCGCTTCCCCGGGGTCGTCGCGCTCAACCGCGCCGAGCTCGACGTGCGCGCAGGAGAGGCGGTGGCGCTGATGGGTGCCAACGGCGCCGGCAAATCCACGCTGATGAACGTTCTTGGCGGCGTGGTCGCCATGGACGAGGGCGAAATCCTGATCGGCGATGCGCCGATTGCGCTGAGGTCGCCGATCGACTCGATCCGGCACGGCATCGCCTTCGTGCATCAGGAACTGAATTCGCTGCCGACGATGCCGATCGCCGAGAATGTTTTCATCGATGCCTTCCCGCTGCGGTTCGGCCGGATCGACTTTACCGAATGTCGGCGCCGCACCGGGGAGATCCTGGCCCGTCTCGGGTCGGATCTCGATCCACGCCAGCTAGTGGCGGAACTGAGCATCGGCGACCGCCAACTCGTCGAAATCGCCCGTGCGTTGCGACGCAATCCGAAGATCCTGATCTTCGACGAGCCGACATCGTCGCTATCGCTGCGCGAGCGTGAGCGGCTATTCGACGTCGTGCGTGCGCTGAAGTCCGATGGCGTCGCCATCATCTACATCACCCATTTCGTCGATGAAATCTTTGCGGTGTGCGACAGCGTCTCGGTGATGCGCAACGGCGCCACCGTTTTCACCGGCGCGATTTCCAAGGTGATGCCACGCGAGATCGTGCATCATATGATGGACACGGCCGAGAATGAACGGCCGCTGGTGGCCAACCGCCCGCAACGCACCGAAACGCTGCTCGAGGTCGAAGGCTTGACGCGGGCGGGTGTGCTCGAAGAAATCAACCTGTCGCTCAGAGCCGGCGAGATCGTCGGTCTCTGGGGGCTGCTCGGCGCCGGGCGGACCGAATTGCTGCGGGCGCTGGCCGGGCTGGACCCGATCGATGGCGGCACGCTCCGCTGGCGCGAGGGTCGAGACCTCATCGCGATCAACCCGCAGCAATTGCAGCAGCGCGCCGGCTTCGTCACCGAGGACCGCCGCGGCGAAGGCCTGCTGCTGCCGCTGTCGGCTGGCGACAACATCGTGCTGCCCAGTCTGAACATGATTGCGCGGCTGGGTTTCATCATCCGCCGGGAGCAGAAACGAATTGCGACCGAAATGATCCGGCGGCTAGGCATCAAGGTCACGAGCGAGGATCAGCGGACGGCGACGCTTTCCGGCGGCAACCAGCAAAAGGTCGTGTTCGCGCGCTGGCTCGCCACCGCGCCGAAACTGTTCCTGCTCGATGAGCCGACTCGCGGCCTCGATGTCGGCGCCAAGACGGAGATCCTGAAACTGGTCAGCGAACTCGCGGATGCCGGCACCGCCGTGCTCATGGTCTCGTCGGAAATCGAGGAGCTGACCCGTGTCTGCGACCGCTACCTCGTGATGGCGCGTGGTCGCATCATTGCCGAGCTGCCCGGCTCGGCAAGCGGGAGCGAATTGCTGGCAGCGGTCTCGGGGCTGCCGGAAAGACAGGCAGCGGCATGAGCGGCGTCCTTCAATTCGCCCGCGGCTACGGCTTCGTCATCGTGCTGGCGCTTGTCTACGTCGCGTTCTCGGTGGCAGCGCCGAGCTTCTTCGGACTCGCCAACCTCATCGACATCCTGCATGTCGTGGCGCCGATGATCATCGTCGCGTCGGGCATGGCGCTGGTCGTGATCAGCGGCAAGCTCGACATCTCCGTAGGCTCGATCGCCTATGTCGCTTCGGCGATCTTCGCGCTGCTGATGCGCGACGGTAACGTGCCGTTCGCTGTCGGTCTCGTTGCCGCAATCGGCGCCGGGCTTGGGCTCGGTGCGATCAATGGACTGATCGTTGTCGGTCTCAAGGTGAACCCGCTGATCGCCACGCTCGGCACGATGATCGCCTTCCGCGGCTTTGGCCTGTCGCTGACCGATGGCGGATTGATCGAGATGCCGAACGCGATCAAGCCACTCGGCAACACCATGCTCGGGCCGATCTTCGTTGACACAGCGATTGCGCTCATCGTTTTGCTGGCAGTGCATCTCCTGCACCGCTGCACTCCGTTCGGGCGCCAACTCACGGCCATGGGCAATGACGAAGACGTCGCCCGACGCATCGGCATTCCGGTCGAGCGCCGCACTTTCGCTGCCTTGCTTCTGTCAGGGCTGCTCGCCGCTGTGGCCGGTGTCATGTACACCATGCAGGTCGCCGTCAGCACCGCCAAGATCGGGGAGGGCATGGAGTTCACTGCGGTCGCCGCGGTCGTGGTCGGCGGCATTTCGCTTTTCGGCGGACGTGGAAACATCCTTACATCCGTCATTCTAGGCTCGCTGACCTTTCAGATGATCCGAAGCGGGCTCCAGCATGTCGGCGCCAATCCGTATTCCTACCGGCTCGTCGAGGGCGTCGTCATCTTTGTCGCAATGTACGCGGATGCGCTGAAGGCCAAGGACGGCGGAAGTTTCCGCCGTCAGACAAAACACAAGAGCGTGTGACGAGCAGGGAGAACTCACAATGAGTAGCAACAGGAGGAGAGAATGAAACGTTTCATTATGCTGGCGCTGGCAGTTCTTGCAGGTGCAGGCGTTGCCGAAGCCAAGGACGTCAAGATCGGACTTTCCTGGGATGCGCGCGAAAGCGCGCTCAACCAGGCCTGGGAAGATTACATGAAGGCCGAGGCCAAGACCCAAGGCGCGGCGGCCGGGATCAACGTCGAGTGGATCGTCAACATGGCGAACAACGACAGCAGCCGCCAGGCCGCCAACATCGAGGATCTGTTGAACAGCGGCGTCGACATCGTGATTGCGCGCGCGCTCGATGCGGCTGCGATCGGAGCCTCGATTCGACGTGCCAAGGAAGCAGGCGTGCCGTTCGTCACCTTCGACCGTGCGTCGAGCGGAGAGCAGCCAACGGCCCATGTGGGTGGCGATTCCGCCGACCAGGCAAAGGTGCTGGGCGAGGAATTCCTGAAGATACTCAACGCAAACAAGGTCCACGCCAAATGCGTCGAGCTGCAGGGATCGCTCGCCGACATCAATGCCATAAACCGGACCAACGAATTCAAGAAGCTCGACGAGAGCAGCGACATCATCGACATCGTCGCGCGAGTTCCAACTGAGTGGAACCCGGAGATCGTGCTGTCCGGGCTCACCGATGCCTTGCGCGCGCACCCGGAGGCGAACTGCATCCTGGCAGCTTCTGATTGGGCCATCGATGCGGTCCAGGCAGCCCTCGAGAAGTTCAACAAATGGCATCCGACGGGTGATCCCAAGCATGTGTGGATCGCCTCGAACGACCTTCTGACCAGCGCCGTCGGCGCGATGGAGAATGGCTATATCGATGTCGCGGTGACGTGGGACGCGGCCGCGCATGCCAAGGAGGCCGTGCGGGTGCTGCTGCTGATCGCACAGGGCAAGGATCCGGGTTGTCCGAAGCAAGGCTGCCTTGCCAAAGGTTCGATCGCGACCCCCGCGAACGTCAAGAGCATGACCGACTACTGGGCGCGGAAATACAAATAGCAGCCTCCCAAGGCATGCCGGCGGCATATCTTGCCGCCGGCATTATTTGCGTATTGATGATACACGAGGAGAGAAGAATTGGTGCAATCGCTGCAGGGAAAATCAGTCCTGGTGACCGGCGCGAGCTCGGGCATCGGCCGCGCGGCCGCGCGCGCATTCGCCCGCGAAGGCATGCGCGTGGTGTTGAGTGCCCGCTCGCAGGAAAAGCTCGGCGCGCTGGCGGCCGAGCTCGGCGGCAACGCCATCGTCATCGCGGCCGATTTGATAGAGCCCACCGAGGTCGACCGCCTGGTCGCGGAAAGCATTCGCCGGCTGGACGGCATCGACGTGCTGTTCGCCAATGCCGGTGTCTACGTCGCAGGTCAGGTGGCAGACGGCGATCCGGACGACTGGGACCGCCTTTTGATGCTCAATGTGAACTCTGTGTTTCGCGCCATTCGCGCCGCCCTGCCGCACATGCAGGCGCGAAAAAGCGGTGACATATTGGTGACGAGCTCGATTTCGGCGCATCAGGCGCTGCATTTCGAGCCGGTCTACAGCGCTTCCAAGCATGCCATCAACGCCTTCGTGCATGGCCTCAGACGCCAGTTGATCCCGGACAACATCCGTGTTGGCTCGATCGCGCCTGGAACGGTGCTCAATGAACTTTGGGGCTTTCACGATCCAGCAGAGATCGACAAGAAAGTCGCAGACCATTCGGGACTTCGTTCCGAGGATGTTGCCGAGGCGGCGGTGTTCATGCTGACTCGTCCGCCGAACGTCACCATCCGCGATCTCGTCATCTTGCCGCAAGCATTGGATCTGTGATGGCCGGAGGCGGCATCTTGCGCAACTCAACCCTCGGCGGTGATCTTCCAGCCCACGCGGTAATCGCGGACGCAACAAGCAGTGCCTTTATCTCAGTTGGGGCAGCCGGGGTGCATGACGCGTCCCACAAAGTGCAGTAAGCGCAAACGCGTGCCGCCGCTACGAGCCACGTAGAGTCGCAGAAGTGGTGGGGCCAAGAGCGGCCTCCGCAGTCCGGGCACCTCTTCCTCCCAACACGGCCTTAGTGTGTCTTCCCCGCCGTGGCACTCCTGCGGGAGGCGCGGAGAGGCCAGGACAGTTGGGCGTTATACCAAGACCTGAGTCGCATGGCGGCGCGGTCATCAGGGGCTGGGGTTGTCATGGGGACATATGGTGACCGGGCGCTGGCCTGGGTGCTGCGCAAGGGCCGGGTCACTTCGGCGCTGATCGGCGCCAGCCAGCCGGAACAGGTCGAGGACTGCGTCGGGGCACTGAAGGTGCTCGATTCCAGCGATGCCGAACTGGCCGAGATCGACACTTAGGCGCGAGTACGACGTTGATCCGTGGGCCGCTTCGGCGGAAAGGTAGTCGCCAGGCGCGGACATGGTCGAAGCCTCCCGGTTCGGTCTGATGCGGGGAGACTATCCTTGCTGGCCAGACAGAGAGGCTGTTTGGACGACCGCCGATATGGAGTCTCTCTAATTGCCTAATTGCGCCGATCGGGCATACGATCTCTCCGGCGTTACGACGTCGCCGGCAACAGGTCGGCTATCGGCAACGCAATGTCATCCTTCGCCGCCTTGATGACGATGTAGGTGAAGTAGCGGTCGATGCCGATCTCGCGCTCCAGCAAGCTAATCGGCCGGCCGCTGAAAGGGGTCGATGTCGCGCGCCATCACCTTCAGCACATAGTCGACGCCACCACCGACAGACCAGCAGGCGAAGATCTCGGGAATGTCGCGGATAACGCTCGAAGCGGTCGAAATCGGCCTGGCGGTGGTTGGCTGACGTCACTTCCATCAGTACGGTCGCGACCGGCGAGACGACACGCATGGCGATCCTTGCGCGATAACCCGAGATGATGCCGGCCTTTTCCAGCCTGCGCAGCCGCATCCAGCACGGCGTCGGCGACAGCCGACCTGCTCGGCCAGCGCCAGCTTGGTGATGCGACCGTCGCGCTGGATGACATCGAGGACTTCAGGTCGATCGGTCGAGTTTCGGGTGCAGCCATCAGCGTCCGCTTTTCGTCGACGACTCATCGCAAGGCGGCGTTCTCCACTCCCATCTCCGCCATGTCCTGAAAGCGATCGGCAATCCGTGCATGGACCCGCCCGCCGTTGGCCGCACCGATGGCAACCAGCACCTCGTCGGCGCCCGGCGCGTCGGCGATCTGGAAATTCGCGGTGATGAAATGCGAGCGCCTGCCGTTCTCGCTCTTGTGCATCATCGGCAGCGACATCAGCGCCCCGGCGGCGTTTCTGGTGTTGCAGAATTCGAGATAGGTGGTGCCGCCGACGGCATCGCGGAACAGATTGCCGAAGCGCAGCGTGTGGATCAGCGCCGAGGCATGTTCGATCTCGCCGTTGAGGCCAACCGCGGCCGCCTTGCCGTAGGATTCAATCTCGGCTGCCGGCATCAGGGCGATCAGGCGCTGTGTGAGCTCGGCGCCGAGCCTGGGCGCAACCGCGATGATTTCGGGCCGGAGGTTTTCGACAAAGCCTCGCCCCGCCCACGGGTTCTTCAGCACCGCGGCTACGACGATTGATGTGACCGGCTTGTCAGCTGCCTTGCCGCCCTCGATCAGAACCTCGTCGATGAAGGTGCAGATTTTCCTGATTTCCATTCGCTCCGACGGCCTTTCCTCAAGCAGAATTCGGGTCAGGCTAGGGGAGTGGCCGGCCATGCGTCTTCCTCTGCTTCGGAGGAAAAACCGGATGTCTCGCTCTCGGAAGACGTGTAGCTTCACATGGCCGCGAATTGCTTATATCGGCGCTCGAAGTGCCGACAGGATCAGATCGGTCAGCAGAAACAGATCGCACCAGTGAACCACCAGTCGCAAATCCTGTCGTTGCGCGACGCCGCCAGCCTGATCAATTCAGGCGGTGACTTGAGCACCGTGCTGCGCGACCTGGTGCTGGCCGCCTGCCGGCACGCCAAGTGGACGATGGGCTCGATCATGAGCATCGATGCGCCGCACGGCCATGCCTATGTCATCGTGCGCCATGACCCAACCTTGATCCAGCGCCCGCTGCCCGATCGCTGGGAACTCGCCACCAGCCCGTCTATCATCGCCCTGCAACGCAACGAGCCGGTCTACATCAGGGATGCCCGGGCTTCGGAGGAATTCTCCGGCTACCGCAAGGAGGCGTTCGAACGCGACTACCGCAGCGTTCTGGTGATGCCGATGAATTGCGTCGACGAGGCCGGGCGGCCAATGGTGCTCAGCGTCGTCTCCCGCGAGATCATGGAGGTCACGACCGATGACCTCGCCTTCATCGGCATGATCGTCCATCTGGGCGAGATCGCGGTCGAGAAACAGCACAAATTGCGCGAGGAAAAGCGTGCGGCGGAACGGCTGCAGAAAGCCCTCCAGGCGCACACGTCGCTTCTGCAGCAGGCCCTGGCGGAAAGTTCGGTGCCTTCGCTTGCCGGCAGGATCGCAGCGCTTGTGCCCAATCCTGTCGTCGTGGTCGATTTCACCGCCAACCTGATCGTCGCCAGCCGCTCACCGAGCGAAAAGCATTTCGACGACGCGGCCTGGCAGCTTGCAGCCAACACCAGCCTGCATCGGCAGATCATGAAGGCTGCGCGGTCCGCGGTGGATCGGCCGCAGAGCGAAGCCCATACGTTCTTCCTCGACGACGGCACGCGCCGCCTGCGCCTGACCGCGAAGATCGAACCGCTGAGCGTCGATGCCGAGGCCGTTGGCGCGCTGGTCATTTTCACCATGCAGGAGCCGTTCAGCCAGTTGGATTTGCTGCTGCTCGACAGCGCCAAATTCGCGCTCAGCGTCCAGATGATGCGCAGCTTCATCCGCTTCCGTTTCGAGACGCGCACGCTGACGGATTTGTTCATGGAGGTCGTCGAGCATCGTTGGCACGACGCCGCCGATGTGATGCAGCGAGCGCAACGGCTCGGCATCGGGCTGGCATCGCCGCAGCAGATGATCGTCATCGACCTGCCTGAAGCGGCGCAAGGCAGTGGACGGTCTGTCGATCCGCATCATGCGGTGATCCGGCTGCTGCAGCAGAACTCGGTCGCGGCCGGCATCATCGTCGTCGACAATGGCCTCGTCTGCCTGATCCCGGCTGAACTGGGCGACGACAAGGAGCGTGTCGCCAAGCTGCTGCGCAAGATCGCCGAAGAACTGGGCCGCTATTTCGGCCAGGAACCGTTCGTTGTTCTGTCCGGTCTCTGCACGAAACTCGCGGACTATCCCGCCGCATGGGATCGCTGCCGGCGCATGATCCGCATTGGCCGTTCGTTCGGCCGCACCGGCGTCTTTGCCAGCCAGGATTTCGGCCCGCTGCCGATGCTGGTCGCCGCCGCCGCCGTCGAGGACGTGCGCGGCTTCGTGCAGGACAGTGTCGGCGCCATCGCCGACCATGATCGCCAGCACGGCACGCCCTATATGGAGACGCTGTTCTCCTATCTGCGCGAAGGCTGCCGCAGCCAGGCCTGCGCCGATGCCATGGGCCTGCATGTGACCACCTTGCGGTACCGGCTGGCGCGCATCCAGGAACTGTTCGGCATCGATCTCGATACGCCCGAGCGGCGCTTTGCTTTCGAGCTCGCCATCCGCTTGCGCGAGGTCATCGACAACAGCGCTTCGGCCGAAAAATAGCATCACTTTAGCCTCCGCCATGCAGGCCGTTTCCAATCTGGGAACGTTCCCTGCCGTTCACGTTGCTAAGCCGCCATCTTTGCTCGCAAACACAGCAGCGTCTCTCCCGACTGTTCCTATCAACAGGAGGAAGAACGGCTGCAGGTCAGCAGCTAACGTCCCGTGCAATCCGAAGAGGGAACACGAGGCCAGATGCTGACGACCCCACAGCCGACGATAGATCCGATTGCGCTCAGAAGGGCGTTCGGAACCTTCGTGACCGGCGTCACGGTCATCACCACACGCGATGCCGATGGCACGCCGCGTGGCATGACGGCCAACTCCTTCACATCCGTCTCGCTCGATCCGCCGCTGCTTCTGGTTTGCGTCGGCAAGGCGGCGGCGAGCTATGCCGCCTTCAGTGCGTCCGATTCCTTCGCGGTCAACCTCCTGCATGAAGGACAGACCGACGTCTCGGCGGTCTTTGCCTCGAAGGCACACGACAAGTTCGGCTCCGTCAGCCATGACCGTGTCCATACCGGCGCGCCGATCCTCAACGAATGCCTGACCTGGTTCGACTGCACCGTGCACAACCGGGTCGACGCCGGCGATCACGTCGTGCTGATCGGCGCCGTGCAGGCTTTCGGCACCAGTCCCTCGGCGCCGCTCGGCTTTTGCCGGGGCCGCTATGCCTCGGTGAAGGATCCGCTGCCGCCGGGCTGGCTTGCCTCGCACTCGATGATCGTCGGCTACCTCATCGAAGCGGACGGAAACATCCTGTTGCGCTCCGATGGCAAGGGCGGCTGGGTGCTGCCCAGCGCTAAGAGCCGCAAGGCCGAAAACGAGCTCAAGCTCGAGGGCGGCGATGCGCTGACGCTGCTGCCAGACGAGACGTTTCTTTACTCGGTCTTCGACGTCGCCGACAGCGACCCGGGCTATCTCATCTATCGCGCCCGCCTCTCCGGCGCTTCCGCCGCCTTTACCGTGCCTGCTGGGTTCAAGTTCTTTCCACTCGCCGATCTTCCCTACGAGGACATTCCGGCGCGTGAGATCCGCGCGCTGCTGCGCCGCTACAGCCGCGAACGGCACGACGAGCGCTTCAGCATCTACATGGATTCGGGCGATGGCGGGCGTCTCGCCCGCATCGATGGCGGCTCGCAGCCATGGGCGCAAAGCCCGCAGGACACTGACCAGGAAAAGCCATGAAGACGTCAGTCAAATCGCTCGAGAACTCCCGCCAGCAGCTTTTCATCGGCGGCCGCTACGTCGCCCCGAAAGCCGGCCAGTACATTCCAAGCTACGATCCGACGACTGCCAAGCCGTGGTATGAGCTGGCCGAGGCTGACGCATCCGATGTCGATGCCGCCGTGGCCTCCGCGCGGGCGGCGTTTGCCAATCCGGCATGGCGCCGGATGACCCAGACGGATCGTGGCAAGCTCGTCTATCGCCTGGCGCAGCTGGTGCTCGACCATGCCGACGAGTTGGCGCTGATCGAGACCCGCGACAATGGCAAGCTGATCAAGGAGATGCGGGCGCAAATGCGCGCCATGCCGGATTCCTACAGCTATTTCGCGGGCATGGCCGACAAGCTGCTGGGTGACACCATCCCCGTCAACAAGCTCGATATGCTGAACTTCAACATGCGCGAGCCGCTTGGCGTCGTCGGCATGATCACGCCCTGGAATTCGCCGCTGATGCTGCTCACCGGCACGTTGGCGCCTTGCCTTGCCATCGGCAACACCGTCGTCATCAAGCCGTCCGAGCATGCCACCGCCTCGACGCTGGCACTGGCCGAATTGATCATTGAGGCAGGCTTCCCGGCCGGCGTCGTCAATGTCGTGACCGGCACCGGCGCCAGTGCCGGCGATGCGCTGACGCGCCATCCCGGCATCGCCAAGATCGTCTTCACCGGCAGCACGGCCACCGGCCGGCGCATCGCCGCCAACGCGGCGGCCAACCTGGTTTCATGCCAGATGGAGCTCGGCGGGAAATCACCCCATGTCGTCTTTGCCGATGTCGACATGGACCATGCCGTCAATGGCGTCGTGTCAGGCATTTTCGCCGCCGCCGGCCAGAGCTGTGTTGCCGGATCGCGCTGCTTCGTCGAGGCCAGTGTTTACGACCGGTTCGTCGATGCGCTGGTCGAGCGCGCCAGGCGAGTCAAGGTCGGCCATCCCTTGAACGACGATACCGACATGGGACCGCTGGCGCTGTCGGCGCAGCTTGCCAAGGTCGAAAGCTACGTCGCCTCGGGCGTCCACCAGGGGGCCAGGATCGCGGCCGGTGGCCGCAGGCCGCAATCCGCCGAGCTCGCGGAAGGCTGGTATTTCGAGCCGACGGTCATGGTCGACGCCCGCAACGACATGGATTTCATGCAGGAAGAGATCTTCGGCCCGGTTGTCGGTGTCATCCCCTTTTCTTCGGAAGAAGAGATGACCGCGCTGGCCAATGACACGCGCTACGGGCTGTCGTCCGGCATCTGGACCAAGGATATCGACCGCGCGCTGCGCTTTGCCCGCAATGTCGACGCTGGCACCGTCTGGATCAACACCTATCGCGCCTCTTCCTTCATGTCGGCCAATGGTGGCTTCAAGGCGAGCGGTTATGGCCGCCGCGGCGGCCTCGACGTGATGGAGGAGTTCTCGCGCCTGAAGAACATCATGATCGATTATTCCGGGGCCATGCAGGACCCGTTCGTCATTCGTCTGCGCTGAGCCTCATCCACGCCGGCCACAAAGTACGGGACAGGAAAAATGAAGTTTGCAGTGTCGCTGACCATGGAACGCTTCTCGCCCGACATGCCGATGTCGAAGGTGAAGAGCAATCTGCTCGAATTGGCAGAGATGGCCGACGAGGGCGGTTTCGAGACGCTGTGGACCGCCGAGCATCACACCATCGAATGCACCATCTCGCCCAATCCGCTGATGACGCTGACCTGGCTGGCGCAGCACACGCAACAGATCAGGCTTGGTACCTCGACGCTGGTAGCGCCGTACTGGAGTCCGATCCGACTGGCTGGCGAAGCCGCGCTTTGCGATCATCTGACCGGCGGCCGGCTGGAGTTCGGCATCGCCCGCGGCTCCTATCAGTATGAGTTCGACCGCATGGCCGGCGGCATGCAGCAGCAGGAGGGCGTTGCCTACCTGAAGGAGCTGGTGCCGGCGGTGAAGAAACTGTGGGCGCAGGACTATGCGCATGACGGCCACTACTGGAAATTTCCGCTCGCTGCCGGCGTGCCCAAGCCATTGCAGACGCCGCATCCGCCGATCTGGGTAGCAGCGCGTGACCCCGGCACATTCGACTGGGCCGTCGGCATCGGTGCCAACATCCTGTCGACGCCGCTTTCAGCGCCCGCCGCCGAAATCGCCGTGCTTGGCGAAAAATTCCGCAAGGCGGTCGCCGATCATCCGGAGGTGCCGCGTCCACGCCTGATGATGCAGCGCCGCACTTGCATTTACGATCGCGCGCAGGACTGGGAAATCGCCGTTCGTCACGCCATCGACTACGGGCGCGCCTTCGAAAACCTGTTCCAGAACATCGGCACGGTGAAGAACGGTTTCCCCGAAGCCGTCCCCTACGAAAGCGTCAAGGGCAAGGACAATTATAATCCCGAGAGCATCCGCAAGAACCTGATGTTCGGCACGCCCGACGAGATCATCGAGAAGCTCGAGGATTATGAAGCCGCCGGCGTCGATCAGTATTGCCTCGGGCTCACCTTCAACCTGCCGTTCGAACTGCAGAAGAAGACCATCAGGCTGTTCGTCGACGAGGTCATGCCGCACTTCGCCGCGCGGGAACGCTCCACGGCTGTCGTGGTAGGGCATTGACGGCAATGGCGGCCGGCTCTTTCGTCCATGGCGATATCGCGCTCAATTATCGTGTCGACGGCTACGGGCCGCACAAGCTTGTCTGCATCCATGGCGTCGGCTCCTATCTGGAGGCATGGAGCGGCGTCGTCGCCCGGCTGCCGGATCAGTTCACGGTGCTGACTTTTGACCTGCGTGGCCACGGCCGGTCGGCGCGCATCATGGGCCGCTACGAGATCGACGACTTCGTCGGCGATACGCTGGCGCTGGCCGATCATGCTGGCTTTGCGCGCTTTCATCTTGCCGGCTTCTCGCTGGGCGGCCTGATCGCCCAGCGCCTGGCACTGACCCATGCCGACCGACTCGACCGGCTCGTGCTGCTGTCGACCGTCGCCGGGCGCTCGCCGGAGGAACGCCAGGCGGTTCTAGGGCGTCTCGCCGCTTTGACCGCCAGTCAGCCGAGCGCGCACCATGCCGCGTCGCTGTCGCGTTGGCTGACCGAGGAATTTCAGGAGCGCAATCCGGATGTGATTGCCCAACTGCGCCGCCGCGACGCCGAGAACGATCCGGCCTGCTACGCCGCCGCCTACCGGGTGCTGGCCGAGACCGATTTCGGCGGCATTCTCGACCAGATCAGGTCGCCGACCCTGATCGTGACGGGCGAGGACGACCAGGGATCCAATCCGCGCATGGCGCGTCATATGCATGAGCAGATCCGCGGCTCGCGGCTGCAGATCCTGCCGGGATTGCGGCATTCGATCCTGGTCGAAGCGCCCGAACCGATTGCTGGCTTGATGGCGAATTTTTTGGGTGACCACTCACGACGGGCAGGGGCGACCAGCCATGGATAGCGAATTGCAGAAAGCCGGCGGGGCGGTGCGCCGCAAAGTGCTGGGCGACGACTATGTCGATCGCGCAATCGGCAACGCCGACGACTTTTCTCGGCCCTTCCAGGACATCCTGAACGAGTATTGCTGGGGCACATGTTGGACCGATGAAGCGCTCGACCTCAAGCAGCGCAGCCTGCTCAATCTCGGCATGCTTGCCGCCCTGGGGCGGATGCATGAATTCGGCTTGCATTTCCGTGGTGCGATGCGCAATGGCCTGAGCGACGACGAGTTGCGGGCGGCGTTGATCCAGATCGCGGTCTATTGCGGCATTCCGGCCGGCGTCGAGGCCTTTCGGGTCGCGCGATCGATGCGCGACGAAACAAAGGCCGACACGCCATGACAACGGTTTGGGGAATCTCCGTCGGCTTACCTTCGTTCCGAGCAATCGGCGCGACAAACCTCCTCTGCCTCGCCGGAAGACGGCGACAGCGGGCTCATCTCTAAATTAGCAACAACAAGGGGAACGGTACACATGAAAACATCTCTGAAATTAACGACATTGGCGGCTTCGCTCGCCCTGACATTGGCGTCGCTCCCAGCCTATGCTGGCGCGGTGCTGGACCGGGTCGTGGCGGCCGGCACTCTCAAGGTCGCCACCGATGCCAACTGGGCGCCGCAGTCCTTCCTCAACGCCAATAACGAGCTGGACGGCTTCGATGTCGACGTTGCCAAGGAAATCGGCAAGCGCATCGGCGTCAAGGTCGAGTTCGTGACACCGGGCTGGGACATCATCACCGCCGGCAACTGGGTCGGCCGCTGGGACATGCATGTCGGCTCGATGACGCCGACCAAGAAGCGCGCTGAGATCTTCGATTTCCCCGCGGTCTATTACTACACGCCAGCCGCCGTTGCCGTTCACAAGGACAGCAAAGCCAAATCTTTGAGCGACCTCGACGGCAAAGTCGTCGGCGCAACGACGACATCGACTTTCGAAGCCTATGCCAAGAAGGATCTGACGCTGGACGCGGCCGGTGCGCCGCCCTTCGAATACAAGCTCAATCCCAAGGAGGTGCACTCCTACGAGAACTCCACCACTGCTTTCGATGACCTGCGGATCGGCGATGGCGTTCGGCTTGATGCGGTGGTCTCATCGCAACCCAGTATCGTCGATGCGGTGAAGGCCGGCTATCCGATAAAGCAGATAGGCGAGCCGGTGTTTTACGAGCCGCTGGCTGTCGCCATCGAACATGGTGATCCCCAGTTCTCGGCCAAGATCGCCGACGCCGTCAAAGCGATGAAGGCGGACGGCACGCTCGGCACGCTGTCCAAGAAATGGTACGGGGTCGACTATTCCATCGTAAAATAGTCTCGGCTTCGCGGGCGGCGGGGGGGGGGGGGCCGCGACATCTCCATGCACCAGGACCTTGATATGC
>NZ_JAIUIQ010000023.1:0-111611 GCF_020165735.1 Mesorhizobium sp. B283B1A | reverse complement strand
GATCTACACTGACCAGGTCATCTGCGGGAAGCGGGCGCTTGAGATTCGACGGCCCGGGGGCAGCTCGGTGGGGTCATTGTTTTCGTTCCGTGAATATCCGGCGACGACGCGGCCCGGCATGCTAAATCCCTTGCTGTCGGCCAACTTCCCGCTTGTGCTCAGCCAGAGCTTTTCCTTCCTCACTCGGCCCCAAGCTCATGCGAAGCTTAGCCTTAAGTCCAGCCAGATGACGAGCGCCGGCGACAAGGCTCTCACCCAGATCAATGAACTTGCCGAAGCAGAGGACGCACTGGCAAGCAACCAGTTCGTCATGGGTTCGCATCATCTGAGCCTGTGCGTCTATGCCGAAAGCCTCAACAGCCTTGCAGATCGCGCAGCAAATGCCCGCGGAAGGCTGGCCGATGCGGGCGCCGTTATCGTCCAAGAGGGTATCGGTATGGAGGCCGCGTACTGGTCCCAACTTCCGGGGAACAACAGGTGGCGCACACGCCCCGGGGCGATCACCTCGCACAATTTTGCCGGGCTCGTGTCATTTGAGAACTTCCCAAACGGTTCCGCATCCGGCCACTGGGGCAAAGCTGTTGCGCGCTTTCGCACGAACGGTGGAACTTCTTTCGACTACATCCCCCATGAGAATGACGTTGGCATGACGGCGATATTCGGGCCCGTCGGCAAAGGCAAGACGACGCTGATGACCTTTATCCTCGCGATGCTTGAGCAAAGCGTGGTCGATCGCGATGGTGCCATCGTCTTTTTCGATAAGGACCGGGGTGGTGAACTGCTGGTGCGGGCCACGGGGGGGACATATCTAGCCTTGCGAAGAGGCGCTCCGAGCGGCTTGGCCCCTCTGCGTGGACTGGACAACACCTCCGCCTCGTTGGACTTTCTGCGCGAATGGTTGATGGCCCTTATCGAGAGTGACGGCCGCGGTCCGATCTCGCCGGAGGAAAGCCGTCGATTAGAACGTGGCATTGTTCGTCAACTTTCGTTCGAACCCGTGATGCGCTCAATTGCGGGCCTGCGGGAATTCCTGCTGCACGGCCCCTCCGAGGGCGCAGGAGCACGGCTGCAGCGGTGGTGTAGAGGGAATGCGCTTGGATGGGCCTTTGACGGCGATGTCGACGAAGTAAGGCTTGATGCCTCCATCACCGGCTTCGACATGACGCAGCTCCTGGAATATGAGGAGGTCTGTGCGCCGGCCGCCGCATATCTTCTGCACCGCGTGGGCGCCGTTGTCGATGGCCGTCGGTTCGTCATGAGCTGCGACGAATTTCGCTTCTATCTGCTCAACCCGCAGTTCTCGGCTGTTATCGACAAGTTCTTGCTCACCGTCCGCAAGAACAACGGGATGTTGATACTTGCAACGCAGCAGCCCGAACACGTGCTGGAATCGCCGCTGGGAGCCAGTCTCGTTGCACAATGCATGACGAAGATTTTCTACCCGTCACCGACGGCGGACCGGGCTGCGTATGTCGATGGCTTGAAGTGCACCACGCAGGAGTTCGAGGCGATCCGCCACGGAATGGCAATTGGCAGCCGCAAGTTTTTGCTCAAGCGCGACAGCGGGAGTGTTGTTTGCGAATTCGACCTTGGCCAGATGCGCGAGTACGTAGCCGTACTCTCGGGACGGGCCAATACCGTGCGCTTTGCCGACCAGCTTCGTGACCAGCACGGAGATGCCCCAAGCGGGTGGCTCGACGAGTTCATGGCTCGTTACCACGAAGTTCAAGACTGAAGGAGCATATTCATGAGATTTGCCAAACTTGTAGTGACGACGCTTGCTGTTTCCTTTCTGCTTAGCACACAGGCCAGGTCGCAATTAATCGTCACCGACCCGGCAGTGACAGTACAAGCGGGCCTAACAGCGGGTTCCACAGCGGCGATGCTTATAAAGTCAGCTCAGACGCTCGCTACCACGATCGAAATGGTAGAAATACTGAAGTCGTCATTTGCTGTCACGGGTCTGCTGGGCGCTCTGAACCAGGGAAACCACTACCCATCGAGCAATAAGCTGGAGGGGCAGATGTTTGATGCTCGGGCGCCGGTTTCGACCATGGCGCGTACCATTGTGCAAGACCCAACCCGGAGAGTCACCGGCACGGATTCAGAAGCGAAACTGTTAGAGGGGCAAATCACTGGTGCCGCCAATGCGGCAGCTCTTGCAGCCGACACTCTGGACACAATGGACAAGCGCCTTAAGGCTAACGACAACACGCCTGGTCAGCTTTCGCGCTCGCGAAATATTGTGCAGGCCACCGTGACCAACGGTCTGGTCCTCAAGCAGATTCACGATGCGGTCATCCAAAATGTCGAGGCCACGAGTCTGCTGACGATGACCACTGCACAAGGCAGCCTTCACGCCGTGGAGGAGGCCGCCACGCAGCGTCGCGAGCGCCAGGATACCGCCAAGATGTTTGGCACCCTGCCGTGAACCACGCAGAGTTCGTCCGGCTCAACTGGGCTGATCAGGGACAAATCAGGCTCAGGCCATGAATTTCAAGATTGCCGCGCCATTCACGGCCATACACACGATCTTTGATCTGGCCTTTACGTCAGGGCTGCACAACGTGCTTGAAAAGATCCAAGAGGCGGTCAGCGCACCTCTGGTTGCGTGTGTAACGCTTTGGATAATAATACAAGGCTGTCTGGTCATGCGTGGTCAAGTCGATGCGCGCGGGAGTATCTCGCGCGTAATAATGGTGTCGATTGTCGTTGCCCTGATCTTGGACCAGTCCAACTACCAGCAGTACATTGAAACGTTCTTCGACGACACGATTCCAAGGTTTGCTCACAAAATAAGTAGCAGCGACTTGCCATTCGTCGATATTCCTCGGAAGCTAGACTTTATGTTTGCTGCAAGCCAGTATGCTTTTCAGATGATTGCTTCCGAAATTGGGACAATGAATGGCCAGGACATACTTGCCTTCCAGGGAGCGCAATGGATTTTCTACGGCTCGCTGTGGACGGCGTTCGAGATCTACGATGCCGTTGGAATTCTGACGAAGCTGCTCTTGGCGATCGGCCCCCTGGTCCTTGTCGGCTACCTTTTTGATCGCACGCGAGACATGGCCACCAGATGGATCGGCCAACTGCTCTCGTACGGGCTGCTGCTTCTCCTTCTCAACATCGTTGCGACGATAGTTATTGCGGCCGAAGCAGTCTCGCTGACAGCAATGCTTATCATAATCAAAATGTCGGGCACGACAGCAGCCAAGATCATCGGGCTTTACGAGCTCGACATGCTCTTCCTCGCTGGCGACGCTCTGATCATCGCGCTTCCGACGATCGCCAGCAGCATCGCCGGCGGCTCTTTGGCAGGCGAGAACCGACCTCTTAGCAACCTCAACCGCTACTTTGCCAAAACGGCGGGTGGTTAATCAATCAACCGGTGCCAAAAACATGAAACGCTATCTACTGTTGCTAATCCTCGCTTTGGCGGCCTGCAAGACAACCGATCGGCTTGCGACCTGCACGGGTACGCCATTCCAACTGAACGCGGGACAATGGGAAACCACCCCTGAGGATCTTCAGGTCGAGTGCGCGGAAGAGCCCAAGTGAAATTTCCTGAACATGCCCTTCTGGTGGAGAGAGAAACGCTAGCCGCTCACTATAAGAAGGTGGAAGCGTTTCAAACTTCTCGAGCGAAGTCTGCGCGGCGCTTGTCAAAGGCGCTTATAGCCTTTGCCGCAGCGGCGGTCCTGGGAAATGTCGCCCAGGCATTTACCATCGCTGCCATGGTCCCGTTGGCCAAGCTCGTACCTGTGTTCCTCTGGGTGCGGCCGGACGGTACCGTTGACAGCGAAGTGTCAATCTCTCGACTGCCGGCAACCCAAGACCGAGCCGTCATAAACGCTTCGCTATGGGAATATGTACGCCTTCGCGAGGGCTACACGGCAGATACAGCCCAATACGCCTATGACCTCGTCTCCAGTTTCAGCGCACCTTCTGTGCAACAGCAATATCAAGATTTCTTCAACTATCCCAACCCCACCTCGCCGCAGGTCACGGTTGGGAAGCGCGGCAAGCTCGAGGTCGGGCATATTTCATCAAATGACATCAGTCCCGACGTTCAGCAGATCCGATACAAACGTACGCTTGTTATCGATGGGCAGACGCCGATAGTGACCTCCTGGACTGCTACCATCCGCTACGAGCGCTTGACGGGTCTGCCTGGGCAATCGAGGCTCACCAATCCGGGAGGTCTACTCGTCACATCCTATCAAGCCTCGCAAGACACCGTATCGAACCTGGGCTTCGTGCAGCCATGACAAAAAGAGCATTTCTGGCGCTGGCCTGTTCACTCTTCCTGACGATGGAAGCGTGCGCCGAAGACACGCCACTTGCCGGCAAGCATGATGCTCGGATGCGCTACCTGGCTTACCGCCCCGACGAAGTGGTGCGCCTATCGACCGCAGTTGGGGCAACGCTGGTTGTCACATTCGCGGCCAACGAGACCGTCGCAGCCGTGGCCGTTTCCAATAGCAAAGACCTGGCTGCGCTCCCGCGCGCCAATTATCTCTTTTTCAAGGCTAGCCGGATGCTGTCGCCGCAGCCGGTCGTCGTGCTGGCCGAGAGCGAGTCCGGTACCCGCAGATACGTCTTCAGCATTTCAACGAAAGCGATGCCAAAACTCGATGAGAAGCAACCAGACCTATACTACAGTGTGCAGTTCACCTATCCTGCTGATGAGGCTGCTGCTCGGAGAAAGGAAGCAGAAAGGCGCTCAATTCTTGGCCAGGCCCGGGCGAGAGTGCTGCAAGACGAAAGAGTTCGGGATTTGTTGAATCGGCCCGCCGCAGCTGCCAGTCCGGACGACAGCAATTTTCACTACGTCGCAAAGGGCGATCGGTCGCTCGCGCCGTTGGAAGTCTTCGATAATGGCTTTACGACCGTATTTGGATTCGCAAGCAATTCCCGCATACCCTCCCTCTACGTTATCAATCCCGACGGCAAGGAAGCCGCTGCCAATTACACGGTCAAAGGCGACTATGTTGAAGTATCCGCCGTCGCCCGGGAATGGCGTCTGAGAGATGGCAACACGGTCTTGTCCATTTTCAACAGAGCTTATGACCCTGTGGGACGAGCGCCAGCGACCGGTACAGTGACACCCGACGTGTGGCGTGTTTTGAAAGGCTCGGGACGATGAATGAAACCGGTCCACAGGCGGGACATGATGTCCATGCATCCGGATCGATGGTCTCGGAGCCGGCCCGCCGGCATGTTTCGGGATCGCAGAAGTTGGCCGTCGCTGCTCTTGTTCTCATCTCGTCTCTATCGCTCATCTGGCTCGGAGGTCGTTCCAGCACACAAGACGAACCATCTCAGCCAAAACCGCCAATTGACGCCAACGTCGAGCCATTCCGTCCCGTGCCAATCGAGGTTGCTCCCGAACCTCCAGCACCCGCAGAGGCGGCCAAGGCGGCAGAGCCTGCGCCATCCACGCCGCCCCTACCAGCGGCAGATGATCCGCCGCCGGAGGAATCACCAATTTTCGCCTACAGCGGCAGCGGTCAAATGCCCAATGACGATCAGCGGAGCGAAGACAAGCAAAATGATGCTCCGGCGACCGCAGATGAGATTTCAAACGGTGGCGATCTGTCAGGCCGATTGAAGCCAGATATACAGGAGCCGAGCCGGGCCACACTTTTGCCGCACCCTGATCTCGTGATTACTCAAGGAACGATCATTCCCTGCATTTTGCAAACTGCGGTCGACACAAATTTACCCGGCTATGTGAAGTGCGTCTTACCTAAAGCCGTCCGAGGCGCCACCAACAACGTCGTGCTCTTGGATCGCGGGACAACCGTGATTGGCGAGATCCAGCGCGGTCTCCAGCAGGGGGATGCGCGTGTATTCGTGCTGTGGACGCGCATCGAAACACCCGACCATGCCCTCGTTTCGATAGCATCGCCGGGGGCTGACGAGCTCGGCCGCTCCGGAATGCCTGGCACGGTGGACAATCACTTCCGGGAACGCTTTGGCGGAGCGATTCTGATGAGCGTCATCCAAGGCGCGTTTCAGGCGGCTGGTCAATATGCGGCCAGCTCTGGCGGAGGAAGCGGCACCAACAGCTTCCAGAGCAATGGTGGACAAGCCGTCGAGACGACATTGAGAGCGACGATCAACCTTCCCCCAACCCTGAAGAAAAACCAAGGAGACGCCGTATCCATCTTTGTGGCTCGGGACCTCGACTTCTCGGATGTATACGATCTTAGAGCGACTGCCGCAGCGCCATCCCCCAAACATCGCGAACGCCGGAGAAACAACAATGCAATCGGAGGCTGATCCTCAATTGCGTTTGCTTCTCGATCCCGTTCTGAAATGGCTTGAGGAGCCAAGAACCGAAGAGGTCGCTATCAACGGGCCTGGGGAAGCCTTTGTCCGACAGGCCGGCGTTTTCACGAAACATCCACTGCCGCTGTCTTATGACGATCTGGAGGACATCGCGATCCTCGCCGGAGCGCTGCGCAAGCAAGATGTCGGACCGCAAAGCCCCCTCTGTGCGACTGAGTTGCCGAACGGAGAGCGGCTGCAGATCTGTTTGCCCCCCGCAGTACCCTCAGGAACAATAAGCCTTACGATACGGCGTCCCTCAAGTCGTGTGACCGAACTCAAGGAAGTTTCTTCTCGCTACGAATATTCGCGTTGGAATCAATGGCGGTCACGAAAAGAGCGCCAAGAGCGGCAGGACGAAACGATTCTTCAGCACTACGACCATGGTGACTTGGAGCAATTTTTGCGAGCCTGCGTCTGCGGGCGGCTCACAATGCTGCTTTGCGGACCGACTGGAAGCGGCAAAACGACAATGAGCAAGACTTTGATCAACGCTATACCCCCGCATGAGAGGTTGATCAGCATCGAGGACACGCTCGAACTTGCAATCCCGCACGAGAACCATGTCCGCTTACTCTATCCAAAGGACCGAGCAGGCGCAGGTGCGGTGACGGCCGAGCAACTGTTGCAAGCCAGTTTGCGCATGCGCCCTGATCGAATATTGCTTGGCGAGATGCGCGATGACGCCGCTTGGGCCTACCTTAGTGAAGTCGTCTCCGGCCATGCGGGATCGATATCAACGATTCATGGGGCTGATCCGGTACAAGGTTTCAAGAAGCTCTTTTCACTCGTCAAGAGCAGCGCGCAAGGAGCCGCTGTCGAAGACCGCACGCTTCTTGACATGCTGTCGGCCGCCATTGACGTCATCATACCGTTCCGTACCCAAGGCGACGTGTATGAGGTAGGAGAGGTATGGCTCGCCGCCGATGCCCGGCGACGGGGAGAGACAGTAGCCGACCTTCTCAACAAGCACTAAGACTGGAACAACGTCTCGGGATCGGTAAGCCGGTGTCGACGCGTCATTCTGTTCTGCTTCGATATCTTTTTGACGGGCCTTCTCGCAGTGGTTGGATAGGCTGAGCGATTCGGCGGTATCATGCCATCATCATTGTACGAACCGCATGCGCCATTGTCCGGGACGAGACCGGCTTCGCTAGCCAAAGGACGAGGGCCTGATTAGCGGATATGACCGGCATGGAGTCGATTTGGCCGACGACTATGACAGGCACCGTCATGAGGGTGGGGCATACGGATTCGGCCTGTCCTCGCTCCAGGAAAGGCGTTCTACCTAAAATCACCAGGTCTGCTGCCTTCCCGCTTTCGGTCCACTCGCAAAGACCTTCGAGGGTCGCGAAGCCGACCGGCTCATAACCCAGCGCGGCGATCTGGTCCCTGTAGATCTCCAACTCTGCTGGATCGGGCTCCACGACTGCAACGATTTCTCCGTTGCCAAGTGATCCGTCGTAACGACCGAAAGCGATGTCAGCGCTGACTGGCTCCTCGTCGGAGGCCGGTAGGTAGATATCAAACCGCGTCCCTCGGCCAACAGCCGACGTGACATCAAGGCATCCTGCGAGCGCGCTCACGTGCCTGTCAACCGCAGCAAGACCCAGCCCGGTCCCGCCGACGACAGAGCGCGTGGTAAAAAAGGGCTCAAAGACATGCGGAAGTATCGAACTTGCGATTCCTGGGCCATCGTCGCTGATGGAGAGGAGAACGTAATCTCCAGGTCTCAGGGTGCCCTGAGCCAGCGACTTGGTTTGGCGCACCTGGGCGCGAGAAACGCTGACCTCGACACGGCCCTCGTTCAAGACAGCCTCCGACGCATTCTTGCATAGATTCATGAGGATCTGCTGTATCTCGGTTGGGCTGCCCTCGACCACCGTTTGCCACTCGTTGACCTTGAAGTTCAACTGAACATCCGACCGAACTGTGACCCGCAGCAATGGCGCAAGATCCATGACAATTTCGGAGACGTTGAATGGCACTGCCACGCGCTGTCGGTTTCGGCTTAGTGACAGAATCTGGTCGACGATCAGCTTGGCTCGGTGTCCAGCTAAAATGATCTGGTCGATGTGATTACGGATTCTGGAGGGGCGACGCACAAGGCTTTGGGCAATCTCTGAATAGCCGATTATTGCCCCTAAAATGTTGTTGAACTCATGTGTAACGCCGCTTGCGATCGTGCCCACGGTCCTCAGCCTTTCCACATGCTCCCATCGACTCACCAGAAGGTCGCGTTCCGTATTTATACGTTGCAGTTCAAGATGGTTGCTCAAACGCACAATGGCGCTGGCAAGAACCCGCAGGTCGTCTGCTGAGGGGAGTGAGCGATCTCCTTCAAAAACAAGGATGCAAACCACAACCTGCTGATCGGAAGCCCTGCAGGCAACAATTTGAAAAACACCGGAAAGCCCTAGGGCGGTCCGAACGACGCGAAACACTGGCCGTCCGGCGCGGACAAGTGAAACGACTTCATCAATAAGCGCCACGTTCCAGACGGGTGTGTACGTGTTCGCCACAAAGCACTCGGTATGCCTGCTGAGACTCGGATCCACCAGTGCGAGCGCGCATTGATCCGCATCGAAAACGCGTTGAACGACTCTGAGCGCTTCTTCGGTGGAAAAGCGCGCCGAGGCGTCCTTTGCTTTACTTTCGTTGAGCCGAGTTTCGATCTCACTCATTGCCTCTTCAAGCTCCAACCGCCTTTTCAGCCGGTTCGTCCGTAGAGGCTGCCTGGAGAACCGAATGATCGCAAATATGCAGAGGCACATGGACACCAAACCGAAGAAAAGTCGCGTGCGCTGCGCTTGCGCGCTGGCCAAGCTGTAGCCTTCCAGGTGCTCTCGCTCCAGTTCGGCGGCCTTGGAGAACGTGTCCGGAGATGCGATCTGATCGGCAGCTTCGTCCAACCTCCATGAAGAAGATAAGGCAGCTCCAGCCTTGCTCAGAACGAGCCTCGGTTCAGCCGAAAGCACGATCAGCATCGAAAGTTCAACCATGCTCGACGGTGCCCCCCCAAGGCGACCAATCGAGCGAGCTAGCTGCGCAAGACAGCTTTGCATGAGCTGATTTTGTTCGACCAAGACTGAGACGGCAGCCTTTTTGCTTTCGATCGAGTTTATGAGCTGCGCGAGCAATCTGGATTGCTCTGATCTCTCATCGGAGGAAATCTCGAAAGAACGTTGCAAGTTTTCACGAGTCTTTTGCAATGCCTGTCCGGTAGAAGCAACCGAACGGTAGTCCAATGTCATATCCGTCCCAGCGCGGACGACGTCGCGCCGGAGCAATGCGTCATTGATCTGAATCGTTCGCAGCTGGCTTAGAACCGCGTGATCGATCTGCGGGGGCTGGCCCTGCGTCCCGACCAAGAGCGCAATCGAGGTGGCTAGGGCGATCATAATTGCTTTGTCGGAACTGAGCCATGTTTCCCAGGGAAACGGCGTTTGATCCGCGATGGACCCCTTGCGAAGGTCTGACATGAATTCCAGTTCATGGGCTCGGTATGCGGCCGGATGCTGCTGGAACAGGAAAGCCACGCCTACCTCTCCCCCTTATGAGAATGGCTTAACACCGTTACCGAACTTGGTCCTGGTCCGCTTCCAGCGCGAAATGAGCGCCCAAAGCGCCTACGCGACGCGGAGCACATCCTTATGATCTTGAAAGCAGATCAACATGACGCGCAGGCGGTGCTTCGACCTGTTACGGCGTCAGCTTAGGCCCAGGATGAAGCGCCGATTGGGCGCGCGGATAGGGCGCGTGTTTCCGGGATATAGCGAGGTAAATCGCTCTATATCTGCTGGGTCGACATCAACCGGTTCCGTCGCCACCATCCAGTCGACGTTTTCCGTGCATGGCGGCGTCGTCAAAGATCCTTCATATGTCCAGTAGCCAAGAGAAGCCGGCAGAAGCTCGTTGGGGTCGACGTCATCGACGGCTGCCTCTTCGCCTGACGTTGCAGGAAATGCGGCAGCAAGCCTGGCAAAGCTGGCATTTGTGGCGCCTGGCTTCAGAAACACGCCCAAAACACCCACAGTATCGCTGTTGCGGTCCTTATGGACAAAATGCGCTTCCATCGGGAAACTCTTACCTGCGACGTGGTGCTCGCTTGGTGCATGGAAATGGAACTGTAGCAGCTCATAGACACGATCCCCCCGAGTGAGCGTGCTGCCTTGCGGCAGGTTGATCTGAATGGTGTGGCCGTTGTTCACCATTCTGCCGCCGCCCCGGTGCCAACCTATGGCGATGTGCGGAATATCCGCTTTGACCGCGCCCCTGATATCGACCGGCGATTGCTGCATGCCCGCCGAGCAGACCAAATTCGTCTGGTCCAGATGCCCCCATTGTTCGGGGCCGACCGGGCCGGCATATCCCCATTCGGTGCTGGCCGCCCGCGCGGCTTCAGCGCAAATGGGACAAGCGCCGAGTGCAACGAATCCTTTGATCAGATTACGACGGTGCATATTGCTGTGGCTCCTACTGAACACTTCAATTTGGCGTGGCATGGGAACTGCGGGCGCAGCTGTAATGTGGGCGACAGGGCCGAACAGTTCGGCACGCCACCATCGCGGCCTCAGGGGCGACCGACGGTCCCGCGCACGGCCGTGCTCGCCGGCTACATGCGGTTGTCGCAGCTATTTTCCCCCGGTAGAGGATAGTCCCAGCTACCCGGCTGTATCCATGCTCATTGTCTCCACGACCGCCGTTTGCCGTTCGGCTGCAGATCACATTGGCAACTCCACCGAAGATGGCAGCACCCGGGCCGCACTGGGCAAGCGATTCCACTCAACAACTCCGATGGCCCCACCAGGCCAACTGACGCTTCATATTCATCATCGAACAGCCAGAGAAATCGATTGCTTAGATAAAGAAGCATCCATGACGTGGATGCATACATTGCCATTGCCCAATTTGCGGTGCTGCTTGGGACGCGCCGGCTACGGAAAGGAGGGTCCGCCATTTCCCGACGACAACAACGCGGCTGAGAACTGGGCGAGGTGGAAAGAAATTTGAGTAGACCTTATGAGGTCTTAAGTGGTCCGATTTCGGTCTCCTGGCCCGTCCAAGTCTTAAACGTGACACGCGTGTTGCTCTGCCAGGTCGGCCGAACTTCCGCGGTTCGTCTAGTCGCATAAGGGGTCGACATCTTCGATGCCGACAGCTTTTGTTCGCGATGAAAGGTCACGACAGCGTGCCCGCTCAGGGCGAGCAATCTGGAATTGAGCCAAGCATGGCCCGCTCGGTTCGCACCGGCACATGCGCATCGTCCGCAGCTCACCTAACGCCGAATGGGGATTGGTGATGTATGCTCACGAGATTGGCGCATCTGGTGCAGGACGATATCTTTTGGGGGGCGGGTACAGTCTGGCCAACTCTCGACAAATCCCGAATTCGGACTTATATAAAAGACCTAAAACTAGTTAAGGTCGTTTTTATGAGACAAAAATGCGCTCGACGGTGACCGACACATTGCCTCCCAAAGTCAAGCGGGCGCTCGGCAAGCTGGGCGCCGACATCGCGCTCGCCCGTAAAAAGCGCAGTCTGACCGTAATGATGATGGCGGAACGACTCGGCATCGCAAAGAGCACCTATCTGAAGATCGAAAAAGGAGACCCGACAGTTGCTATGGGGGCTTATGCCATGTCCTTTTTTGTTCTGGGTTTTGACGACGCTCTGACTAAAATCGTCGACACCCAGCGCGACGAACAAGGCCTGCTCCTCGACGCCGAACGTTTGCCCAAAAGGGTAAGGGTGCGGAAGTCGACCGGTGCAACATGAGACGTTCTATTGCTGTTCACCTCGACGAGGAAGCGACGCCACTGGGCACGTTGCGCTATGATCAGCAGGGTTCGCGCGAGAGCGCTGCTTTTGAATACGATGCGAGCTGGCTGAAAGCAGCGGACGGATTCTCGATCGAACCCGGTCTGCCACTCGTCACTGGCCCTCAATTCCATCGAAAGAGCGGCGACGGATCCGTGTTCCACAACGCGATCGCCGACACTGAGCCGGACGGATGGGGTCGGCGTGTCATCCAGCGCGACCACGCCAAGCGTCGCCAAGAGGCGCGCCGGGCGGGAAATGTCGCGGAAACTCGGCCTCTGAATGCGATGGATTACCTCTTGGCGGTGGACGACATGAGCCGCATTGGTGCGTTGCAGTTGAAGGACGAAGAAGGGCGCTACCAAAGAGCGGCGGAAGAGGGTCGACGCACCACGCCGCCCCTCATCGAGATCGGTCAACTCCTCGCAGCTACGCACGCCGTCGAGACCAACACCGAGACGGCGACGGATCTCGCCTATTTGCGTGGACGTGGCACGTCCCTAGGGGGCCTTCGCCCGAAATGCTCTGTCGTCGACGATGACGGACGCCTCGCTATCGGTAAGTTTCCGAGCGTTGCCGATGATCGATCTGTCACAAAAGGCGAGGTGCTCGCCATGATTCTGGCCAGAAAAGCCGGCGTAGAGGCTGCTGAAACACGTTTGATCGACAGCGACGGCGCTCCTGTCGCGCTCATCCGGCGCTTCGACCGGACCCCGAACGGAAATCGACTCATGTATGTCTCCGCCGCCACCATGATCGGCGCGGAGTCAGGGGACGCTGGCGAGCATAGCTATACTGAACTCGTCGATATGCTTCGTCGGCACGGCAGCCAGCCAGCCGCCGACATAGAAGAGCTTTGGCGGCGTATCGCCTTCTCAATCCTTATCACCAATGTCGATGACCACCTCCACAATCACGGCTTTATCCATGTGGATCGCGGGCAATGGCGCTTGGCGCCTGCCTTCGACATCAACCCATTCCCCGAGCGTGTGCGAGACCTGAAAACCTGGATATCGGAGGAAACCGGGCCTGAAGCGAAGATCGACGCGTTGATGTCCGTCATTGCTTATTTCCGGATCAAGACCGATCGAGCAAAGACCATCCTCGCAGAAGTCGAGAGGGCGGTCTCCACATGGCGTGAGGAGGGGCGGGCGCTTGGGATGACCCACCAAGAACTCGATAGCTTCGCTGACGCGTTCGAACATCGCGAAAGGCAAGCCGCCCAAAGGGCGCTGCAATAACGGGTGAATGCGCCCTTGTTCCTCGGGAACTGTGCCTCAAGTCGTCTGCTCCGATCCGCTCGTTTTGTGCTCACGTCACCTCGGAGGGCGAGAAAAGAGTGTTGGGGAACGGGTACGCGCGGCCTCAGTCGTGCGTTCGATGGAAAGCACTGTGTGAGGAGAATCCTCCCCATCATGCAGTGACAGGAGATGATCACCGATTTCCTTATCCGCTGCCGTGAGCCGATGATTCAGGCGTAGAAAGTCCATCCAGGTTGGCGTGCGGAATGTCTCTGTCCAAATCGAAGGCGTTTGAAGATTGCGCTGCAGTGTCCAGTTTCGCGCACCGGCACGGCTCTGAACATGCCGCCTGGCGCGCATGTAGCCCAGAAAGGTCTCGATATTCTCTTCGGGTATCCGATACTCCACCTTGACCACTATGGGTCCACTTCTGGGCTTCAAGTCGAGTGCCAGCTCCGGCGGGCGAAAATCCGAACTTTCCTGATCCGTTTCCTCCCATGGACCGACGGGAAACAGCATTCCCGCAGCCGCAACCAGCAACAGAGCGCCTGCGGCGCCCTCCAAAGCCCAGCCTAAGGAGTAGTTCTGTGCGACAGTACCCCAGATCCAGCTGCCAGCCGCCATCCCGCCTGCGCTCAAGGCGTAGTAGATCGACAATGTGCGGCCGACCACCCATCTGGGGCTTGCCAGTTGCACCGACACGTCGATCCCAGTCCAGGTGATGAGCCAACCCGCGCCGCCAAGTGCCAGCGAAACGGCCGCCACGGGGACCGATGATGTGAGTGCAAGCGAAAGGCAACATGCCGCACAAGCGACGGAGGCGAAGGACACCAGCCTGTTTTGAGACGTGATCCGCCTTAGAAAGCTATTGCTCATGCCCGCAATGAAAGCACCCATCCCGAAGCCGGCCAGCAAGATGCCGTAGATAATCGGGCCGCTCTTCAGCTGGTCCCGGACAAATAGAGGCAGCAATGCAAGGATGGAGATGCTTGCCAGGCCGAAAAGGGTTGCACGGGCAATCGCTGCCCTGATCTCCAGGGACATCACAGTGAAGCGCACTCCGTCGTGAATTGCCATCGTCATGCGTTCACGAGGGAGAGGGAAAGTGCGAACGTTCCATCGTGTGCGCCATATCGCGGTTAGCGGCGCCAGATCACTCAGCGCTGCCAAGGCGAAAGCGGCAAGCGGTCCAAGAAATGCCAAGACCACGCCCCCCAAAGCCGGACCAACGCTGCGCACAATGTTGTATCCTACGGACATCAGGGTGACCGCGGCCGGGATGTCCCTTTTGTGAAGGATATCGCCAACAGATGCGTGCCAGGCCGGATCATTCAAGGCAAAGCCGCAGCCGGCCAGGAAACCCAATGCGAGAATTAGCCATGGACCGGCAAATCCCAGACCCACGGATATCATCAGCGTCGTTGAAGCCAATGCTATCAGGCAGTGCCCCGCAAACATCACCCATCGGCGGCTGAAATTGTCGGCAATGGCTCCGGCAACGATTGAGAGGAGGAACACCGGCAAGGTGGATGCAGCCTGCACGAGCGCAACCATCAGGTCCGAAGCGGAAATAGTGGCCATCAGCCAACTGATGGCCACCGTTTGCACGAGCCAGCCCAGGCTGGAAATTTGTGTGGCGGTCCAGATCGAGCGAAACACCGGGTTTCGAAAGGGAGCGAGCGTTGCTGAGGCAGGCAGATGGGTATTGTTTTCGGACTGCATGATCATTGCCTTCGAGGGGCCGCTTTTTCAATTCTCGGCTGCCGGTGCTGCCGCTACAATATTGATCTATGGACCAGAAGGGCCGGACTTATCGACCAGGAGGACTTCGTCGAGGTGAGGAGGGGTGATGAACTCTGCTGGCTCCGCTCTCCCATGCTGGCGCCGACAACCCGGAAAGACAGCATTGCCGATCGTGCTGATCGACAGAATCGTCTGCAACTTTGATCGCTCTGGCCTGACCACGCCAGCGCCCATGAAGCTTGCCGGCGACCATTTTTTCGTGCGCCCGTTCGTTCGTGTCATCGGTGACGGATCCTGTGCATGACCGCGTACGGCTAAATTCCTATGACGAGTGCGCCTCCGCTGAGACCGGCACCGGCCGCCGCAAGAAGAATCTTTTCGCCTGGCCGAAACGGCTGCACCCGATGCGAAAGCGAGAGCGAGAGCGGGATCGTCGCGGCCGAAGAGTTGCCGTAGTCGGCAATCGTCTTGATAATTGCATCATCCGCTATGCCCAGATTCCTGCCGACCGCATCGAAGATGCGGGCATTGGCCTGGTGCGGCACGAAACGATCGATCTGGTGCGGCGGCATTTGGGCGGCCCCGAGCGCACCTCTCGAGCAGTCAGTCATCATCTCTACAGCCCTGGCGAACACTTCACGCCCGTCACTGATGGTCATCCGGGTTTGCTCGAGGTCCAGCTCGCCATGAAACGGCGTGTTGCTTCCGCCGGCGGGAATCTGGATCAGCCCGTAGCGCGAGCCGTCCGAGGCCAGCGCCGCGCCGAGAATGCCTCGGTCCGGCTCTTTGCACGGGGCAACCACCACCGCGCCGGCGGCATCCGCAAACAGCACCGCGCTTGCGCGCTCGGCCGGATTGATCCGGCGGCTGAGGATATTGGCGGCAATCACCAAGCTCGCTTTGCCATGGAGGCGGGTGAACCCATCCGCCAACATCAAGGCATAGATGAAGCCGGCGCAGGCGCCCGTCAGGTCAACCGCACCGGCGCGGTCGAGTCCCAGCCGGTGGGCCACCAGCGGCGCGCTCGGCGGCAGTAGATGGTCGGGCGTGGACGTCGCCAGCAACAGCAGGCCGATATCGTCACGCTCGACACCGGCATTCGCCAGCGCCATGTCGCCGGCGCGCGCGGCAAGGCTCGATAATGTGTCTTCGCCCGTTGCCCAGAAGCGCGACCGTATCCCGGTGCGCCGCTCGATCCAGCCGGGTTCGAGCCCGAGACGACCTTCGATTTCCGCGTTCTCGACCTTGCGCGCCGGCGCGTGATGACCGAAGCCGACGATGCGCGACGACCGGTTCATGATCGCGAACCGAAGCATTCGCCGGCCTCCTCTATGGCGTCATAGAGCCCGTCCAGTTCGTCGCCGGTGATGCAATAGGGCGGCAAAAGATAGAGGACATTTCCGAGCGGGCGCACCAGCATGCCACGCTCGAGGAAAAAAGCGCGCAGTTTCGGCCCGATCTCCGCCAGATATCCGGCCGAGCCGGTGCGCAGATCGAGAGCTAGGATCGTGCCGTTCGCTCGGCTCTCGGTGAAGAAGGGATTGTTTTGGAAGCGTTGCAGGCCAGCGGCCTGTCTCGCACTTAAGGCCGCAATCCGCTCGGCGACCGGCTCGCATCGCCAGACCTCGACATTGGCAAGTGCGGCCGCGCAGGCGATCGGATTGGCGGTGTAGGAACTTGAGTGGAAAAAGGTCTTCTTTCGGTCCACGCAATAGTGGGCCTGGAAGATGGCATCGCTGGCGAGCGTGGCTGCCAGCGGGACGGCGCCGCCAGTCAAGCCCTTCGAGGTGCACAATATGTCCGGTGAGATCGATGCCTGCTCGCAGGCGAATATGGTTCCGGTGCGCCCCCAGCCGGTCATCACTTCGTCGGCGATCAAGAGCGTGCCGGACGCTTCAGCGATCCGCTTCAATTCCGCCAGCACCCAGGCCGGATACATCAGCATGCCGCCGGCGCCAAGCACGAGCGGCTCGATGATGAGCGCGGCGGCGCGGCGGTCAAGAGACAGGGTCTCGAAACGATCCAGCGTTTCCTGCTCGCGCCCCGCGGCCGGAAAAGGAATGGTGTCGACCTCGAACAATAGCGGTTCGTAGGCGGCATTGAACACGCCCCGGGCGCCGACGCTCATCGTGCCGATCGTGTCGCCATGATAGCTGTGTTCCATGGCGATGATGCGCGAGCGCGGCGCGCCTATGTTGCGGAAATAGCCGAGTGCCATCTTCAGCGCGACTTCAACGCTCGTGGAGCCGCTGTCGGAATAAAAGACCCAGTCGAGGCCTGGCGGTACCATTTCGATCAGCGCCGAGGCCAATTGCTCTGCCGGCTGATGGGTGAGGCCGGCGAAGATCACCTGGTCAAGCATCCCGGTCGCGATCCGGATCGCTTCCATGATCCGTGGCTGGCGGTGGCCGTGTGTGACCACCCACCAGGAGGAGATTGCATCAAGGATACGCCGTCCGTCATTCGTCTGTAGCCAAGCTCCGTCGGTGCTGACGATCGACGGGATGGGCGGCTCGATCGCATGCTGGGTGAATGGATGCCAGACGCGCGACCGCGACATCATTCGCCTCCGGCAATCTGGGCGAGGTCGAAGCCGGCAACCATCGCCTCTCGCAGAGTTTCGCGCGTGAGTGGAGCCAGGTGCGGCAGTCTGCCGAGCCGACGCACCGCGCCGAACTCGGTGATTGTCCTTTGCGTATCGGCCGCCTCTTCACCGATGAAGACAACGCCGATCAGCGGGATGGAGCGAGCCCGCAGGGCTTCGATGGACAGCAGAGTGTGGTTGATGGTGCCGAGCTCGGTGCGGGCGCACAGGATCACCGGCAGCCGCCATTCAGCGAAGATGTCAATGAATCTTGTCTGTCGGTTGATCGGCACCATCAGTCCGCCGGCGCCTTCGATCACCAGCGGTGTGGGCAGGACCGGAAATGCAAGATCGGCAGCCTCGATCGAGACACCGTCGATTTCGGCTGAACGGTGCGGCGACAGCGGGCTCCTCAAGCGGTGGGCTTCCGGCAGCACGCGCCCGGATGGCAGACCAGCGAGCCGTTCGACCACCTCGCTGTCGGTCTCTTCATCGAGACCCGATTGCACCGGCTTCCAGTAGAAGCCGTCGAGCAGGCCTGCGAGCCCCGCGGCAAAAACCGTTTTGCCAATCCCGGTATCGGTTCCGGTGACGACGATGCGTTTGCTCATGCCGTGGCCAACACTTCGGCAAGCGTCTCGACCATCGCCGCAATGTCAGCCTCGCCGACATTGAGCGTCAGCGAAATGCGCAGCCGCGAGGTACCCTCCGGCACCGTCGGCGGACGAATGCCGCGTAAGTCGAAGCCGCGAGCCTGCAGAGCCGCCGCGATCGCCATGGTGCGCGCCACGTCTCCAATAACAAATGGCTGTATCTGCGAACCGCTGGGCTTGGCTCCGCAATGCTCGGCCAGTTGCCGGCTTGCGAAGGCAACGTGCTCGTGCAACTCAACGCGGCGCATCGGCTCGTCGACCAGCATTGCGAGCGCTTCGCGCGCAGCCACTGCCATCAGCGGCGATGGTGCGGTGGCATAGATGAACGGCCGGCAGCGATTGACAATATACTCGCACAGCACTCGCGGCCCGGTGACGAGCGCGCCCGATGCACCGAGTGCCTTGCCGCATGTATGGAGAGCCATGATGTTGTCGCGGCCCTCGAACGACGCGGCCAGCCCGCGGCCCCCCGGTCCCCAGACCCCGGTGGCATGTGCCTCGTCGACCAGTATGAAGGCCTCGTGCCGATCGGCAAGCTCAACCAGGCTCTCCATCGGCGCACAGTCGCCGTCCATGCTGTAGAGGCTTTCGACCGCGATCCAGATGCGGCCAATGCCGCCTTCGGCGCGCCAGCGCCTGATCGCATCCTCAAAAGCATCAATGTCATTGTGCGCCACCAGCCTGAACTCGGCGCGTCCGGCCCGCGCCCCTTGATGCATGCTGGCGTGCGCGAGTTCATCGAGGATCAAGAGGTCGCCCTTTTTCACCAGGGTGCTTAGCAGGGCGAAGTTGGCGATGTAGCCGCTGCCGAAGAACAGCGCCCGCTCGGCACCGAAGAAGGCGGCAGCGTCTGACTCCAACGCCTCATGCTCCGGCGCGTTGCCGCGTAGAAGCCGCGATCCGGTAGCGCCGACCGGGGTGCCCCGCTGGATTGCCGCCGCGACTGCATCGCCAAGCCTCTTTGAGGCGGCAAGCCCGAGATAATCGTTGGACGAGAAGTCGAACCCGACCCGCGGCGCCATTGCGCGCAGCCGGTCCTTGCGTGCCAGCCCCTGCAAGGTGGCTTCATAGCGGGCGAGCGGTGGCTCGTTCATTTCGCCTCGCATTGCATCGGTTCGATGCCCAGCCGCTTAAATAGACGCGTATCCTTGTCCTCTCCGGGATTGTCTGCAGTCAGCAGCGTGTCACCGACAAAAATGGAATTGGCGCCGGCAAAGAAACACAGCGCCTGGGTCTCGTCGCTCATACTTGTCCTGCCGGCGGAGAGCCTTACATAGGACTTCGGCATCATGACCCGGGCGAGCGCAATCGTGCGGATGAAATCGATCGGATCGATGGGTTCGGCATCGGCAAGCGGTGTCCCCCTGATGGGGATCAGCATGTTGATTGGTACGCTTTCCGGCGGCTCGGGTAGGTTCGCCAGCGTTACCAGCATGTCGATGCGATCGGCCCTTTCCTCTCCCATCCCGACAATGCCGCCGCAGCAGACCTTGATCCCAGCCTCGCGCACGCGCCCAAGCGTTTCCAGACGGTCGGCAAAGGTCCTGGTCGAAACGACCTTGCCGTAATAGCGCGCGGACGTGTCGATGTTGTGGTTGTAGTAGTCGAGACCGGCCGCTTTCAGGCGCTGCGCCTGGCTGAATTCGAGCATGCCGAGCGTCATGCAGGTCTCCATGCCGAGCGCCTTCACGCCTTCGATCATGGCGAGCACGGCGTCCATGTCGCGGTCTTTGGGACTGCGCCAGGCAGCGCCCATGCAATAGCGGGTTGCTCCAGCATCTCGTGCCTTGGTCGCCTCCTCGATCACATGATTGACCTCCATCAGCTTCGATGCCTTCAGGCCGGTTTGGTGATGCGCAGACTGGCTGCAATAGCCGCAATCCTCCGGGCATCCGCCGGTCTTGATGCTGAGCAGCCGCGACAGCTGCACCCGGTTGCGATCGAAGTTCTGGCGATGGATGGTCTGGGCCAGGAAGAGCAGATCGTTGAACGGCATGCCGTATATAGCCTCGGCCTCTTTGCGGCTCCATCGGGCTAGTGCTTCCTGCATCGACTGCGTGGCATAGTCCGAGTCGCATTCCTCGTTCATTCCCGTCATCATCGTCAAAGCCTCTATTGCTGATCAGCGAGCGCACTCACCAGTCCGCCAGTGGCGAGCCCCTTCCGAAAGGCTGTCGGCGCAACATTCGGACACCGGAAATATTGAAGGGTGACCCATGTAGCGTGCTCTTTCGCGCCTCTTTGATACGCGTGTAGCCCGAGCGCGTTGCTCCTCATTGTGTCTCCGTTAGTTCAAATGGGTGCTGATATTACCGCGAGCCGGCATATCCAGGCCGATGTCGAGAATGGGCGCGCTGTGTGTCAGCCAACCGACCGAGATGAGGTCAACACCCGTGGCAGCAATCGCCGGAGCCATTTTCGGTGTCACCCGACCGGAAGCCTCGGTGATGGCGCGGCCGCCGACCATTGCCACGGCGCGGGCAAGGTCCTCAACCGACATATTGTCGAGCAGCACCGCGTCGACTCCCAGCGTGAGCGCTGTATCGAGCTGCTCAAGGGTCTCGACCTCGACCTCGATCTTCACCATGTGCCCCGCGGCGGCGCGCGCCCGCTCTATTGTCGTGCGAATGTCGCCGGCGATCGCGATGTGGTTGTCCTTGATCAGGAAGGCGTCGTCGAGCCCGAAGCGGTGATTGGCGCCGCCGCCGACGCGTACCGCATATTTCTCCAGCGCGCGCAGGCCGGGCGTCGTCTTTCGCGTGCACACGATCCTCGCCTTGTGGCCGCGCACGGCTTCGACCATCGCTGCCGTGGCAGTGGCAATGCCGCTCAGATGACACAGAAAATTGAGCGCCGTACGCTCGGCGGTGAGCAGGCCCCGCGCCGGTCCGCACAGCATGGCGATGATTTCGCCCCCCGCGACATCGCTGCCGTCAACTCGCCAGATTTGCATGTCGATCGCAGGTTCGACGAGCATGAAGGCGAAGGCGGCCAGATCGAGGCCGGCAACGATCCCCGTTTGTCGCGACTTCAGCACCAACGTGGCGGTGCGATCGCGCGGGATCACGGCGTCGCTGGTCAGATCGCCGCATCTGCCCAGGTCTTCGAGAAGAGCGCCGCGCACGATCGGTTCAATCAGGGTTGAGGGAAGCGGTGAGAACTTCATGTCAGGTGCTCCGCATCGGTGCTCGCCAGCTGAGTGCGACGGCGGTCTGTATTGCGCTGCGCAGTGTCAGCCGCGACAGGCGCACGTCCGCATCGCGTCCGGCGAAATCGGAACGATAGTGCGAGCCGCGGCTCTCTTCGCGCCGCAGAGCCGCAACGGCGATCATCAGCGCGACCATGGCGGGGTCGGAGGCGGCGCTGTCGTGAGCTGCAATCGGCAACAGGGTCGCCACCCCGTCGCGTAGCGTCTCGCCATCGCGGACGATGCCGAGCGCGGCGGAGACGATTGGACGGATGCCGGAGGCGTCCGGCCGTTGAGGCACGAATGCCGAACACACGCGCGGTCGGCGGGTGTGTGACACGTCGGCGACGCTTTCAGCAACCCAGCTCGCCGTCACCATCGCTTCGATAAGCGAGTTGCTGGCGAGCCGGTTCGCGCCGTGCAGACCCGTGCAAGCGACCTCGCCGCATGCCCACAGTCCGTCGATGGAGCTCCGGCCCGCAGCGTCTACTGCAACACCGCCCATGTGGTAATGTGCGGCCGGGCGCACCGGGATCGGTTCGGTCGCGGGATCGATGCCGGCCTCGCGGCACAAATCGGCGATCGCCGGAAAGCGCTTGTCAAAGCTGAGGCCAAGACATTGCCTGGCGTCAAGGAACACACGGCGTCCGAGAGCGAGCTGGCGCCAAACCGCGCGGGCAACCACGTCGCGAGGCGCAAGCTCGCCCCCTGGGGTATCAGCCAGGAAACGCTCTCCCCGCTCGTCGACGAGCACAGCACCCTCGCCACGCACCGCTTCGCTCACCAGCGGCATCGGCCGCCGCGGGCCCTCGAGAGCGGTCGGGTGGAACTGCACGAATTCCAGGTCGGCGAACTCCGCGCCGGCACAAGCGGCGAGCGCGAGCCCCTGTCCGCATGAGCCGGGCGGGTTTGTCGTATCGCTGAACAAGGCGCCGATGCCGCCGGTCGCCAGCACCGCGCGGCGCGTTGGCAAGGCGATTGCGCCCGTGCACCCGGCCGCCACCACGGCGATGATCGCCCCGTCTTCAACGACAAGCCGGCGGGCCTCGACGTTCTCCAGGACAGTGATGGAGGCTGTGCGCCGTGCTGCCGCGACCAGCGCGCGCACCAGTTCGCGACCGGTGGCATCGCCCGCCGCATGCACGATCCGCCGCTGCGAGTGCGCCGCCTCAAGCCCGAGCCGCAACGCACCGTCAGCGCGTCGGTCGAATGCGACTCCAAACCGCTCTAGAGTCCTGATCGCTTCAGGTGCAGCTCGGACCACCCGCCGCACCGTCGCCTCGTCGCAGAGGCCGTCACCGGCCGCCAGGGTGTCACAAAGATGAAGTTCGGGACTGTCCTCGCCGCCGACACTTGCCGCAAGACCGCCTTGGGCGAGCTCGCTGCAGGCTCCGGTTCCCAGCTCCGCATTGGATAGAAGCACAACCGGTTCCGGCGCCAGATGGAGCGCCGTCATCAGACCTGCCAAACCAGAGCCGATGATCACCGGTGCCCCGCCAATGTCACGAACGTCGAGGCTCATATGGAAAGCATTCGCTCGACTGAGCGGCGCGCGCGCCCTGCAATCCCGGCAGCGATCCGAACCTCATGCCGATTCTCCTCAAGCGCGGCGCGGATGTTGGCCAAGGTGATGCGCTTCATGTGCGGGCAAAGATTGCAAGGCCGAATGAACTCGATTTCGGGATGCGCGACCGCGACATTGTCGCTCATCGAACATTCGGTTAGCAGGACGACGCGCACCGGTTTCTCCCGCTCGACATAATCCAACATGGCCGCAGTCGAGCCGGAGAATTCCGCCTGTGCGACAATCTCGGGCGGGCATTCGGGATGGGCGAGAATGATGACCCCAGGATGTGCATCGCGCAATTCCCGGATGTCGGCCGACGTGAAGCGCTCATGCACTTCGCAGTGGCCCCTCCAGGCGATGATCTCGACATCCGTGTCCGCCGCAACGTTTATCGCCAGATATTCATCGGGCACCATGATCACACGCGGCACGCCGAGCGATTCCACCACCGCCCGGGCGTTGCCCGACGTGCAGCAGATGTCCGACTCCGCTTTTACGGCCGCGGAAGTGTTGACGTAGGTGACAACCGGAACCCCCGGATAGCGCTGCCGTAGCAGCCGCACGTCCTCTGCCGTGATCGAATCAGCGAGCGAGCAACCCGCGCCGAGGTCCGGAATGAGGACCATCTTGTTCGGATTGAGCAGCTTGGCCGTCTCAGCCATGAAATGCACGCCGGCAACCAGGATGACCTGCGCCTCGACCGTGGCCGCCTTGCGGGCCAGTGCGAGGCTGTCGCCGACGATGTCGGCCACGCAATGGAAGATCTCCGGCGTTTGGTAGTTGTGCGCAAGGATCACCGCGTTTCGATCGCGCTTCAGCGCTAGGATGGCTTCAATGTCGTTGGTAAACGCCGGCCATTCGACTGGCGGAATCACCCGCCGGACGCGCTCGTACAGGGACGCAGCCGTAGGTAACGCCCCAGTCATCAGCGCCTCCGCTTATATTCGATCTGACAATAAGGGGAATATGTCTACCTTGACTATAAGTATGTCAAGCCCGCGCGAGCGGCAATTTTGTCCCAGCCACAGCCCTGTCGTCGAGGACGGCATGCCGGAACCGATAGAGCTTTGCCGGTCGCCCGCCCGTCTCGAGAGAGGTCTCGCCAGTTTCCTCGACCAACTCTTGCTGCTCAACAAGCCTGCGGAAATTCGGCTTGTTGATAAGCCTCCCGGCGAGGGCCTCCACGGTCCGCTGCAGCTGAAGCAGCGTGAAGGACGGCCTCATGAGCTCGAACACTACCGGCCGGTACTTGATCTTGGAACGCAGCCGCGCAATGCCCGTCGCCAAGATTCGCCGATGGTCAGCGATCATCGCCTTGCCAGATGTCACCGCGGGCGCGACGTCCCGCCCGCGGCCAGCCTCTTCGATCAGGGCAGATTCGTAGAGCAACTCGTAACGTTGTAGCGTGAGTTCCTCATTCCAGTTGCGGTGGTCGAAACCGAAGGCAATCGCGGCGCGCTGCAGGCGTTCGCGTCGCGTGGTGGGGTCGCTGGCGCCCTCAGCCCACTCACTCAGGCGTGGTCGTAAGATATCGAGCACGACCGGCGTGCCGGAGCGATGGTCCTCCCAAGGCAAATACTCGTACCAACTGCGCCACCCACAGTTAGCGGAGCCCGCTGCCTGTTCCTTGCGAGTGAGTGCGAGATAACTGATTGAGATGGCGCGTTCCTGGCGCTCGGCACCTATGCGGTCCCGATCGGCGAAGGTGTAGAGCTGCTCGATGTAGCCGAGCGGGTGGCCGGTCTGTTGCTCGACCCAACCCCTCAGACCGGATTGCAGCGATCGATGCTCCAGCGCATATGGGCCGGACGGAAGGGTATCCGCGTTCCCGATGGTGAGAAGACAGGGATCGCTGTCGGTTACGGCGACGACAACGGCGATCAGGTCCACTTTTGCTTCGTCGGCCTTGACCGCGGCTCTGCGTTTTCTGGTTCCTTTTGCCTGATGGTTCATGTTTGCGAAGGTGAGTTGTTCCCGAATTCGGGGTTATCAATCGATTGAATTTAAGCGTTGCTGCCCGAAGGTCAACACCTGACAGTTGGACGCTCTTTTTTGCACTTCGCACTCGCACAAAAATATGCCAAACGCGACACCCGCGGCGGGTAACGCTAGGGAAGGACGTATCGGTTGAGCGCAACGGGTGAGACAAAGGCGATCACACCGCCGGATATCCGAGCGCGGAAGGGCCGGGCTCCACTCGTCTGCCTGACGGCATACACCACGCCGATAGCCAGATTGGTTGATCCACACTGCGACGTCGTTCTCGTTGGCGACAGCGTTGGCATGGTATTGCACGGCCTCTCATCGACGCTGGGCGTCACTCTCGACATGATGATCATGCACGGCCAGGCGGTGCGCCGCGGTCTGGTGCGATCATTGATGGTCGTTGACCTGCCATTCGGCTCCTATGAAGAGAGCCCCGTGCAGGCCTTCGGCAACGCTGCGCGCCTGATGGCGCAGACCGGTTGTGCGGCTGTGAAGCTCGAAGGCGGTGAGAAAATGGCCGAGACCATCCGCTTCCTCTGCGCCCGCGGCATCCCTGTCATGGCGCATGTCGGTTTAACGCCTCAGGCGGTCAATACGTTCGGTGGCTACCGCGTCCAGGGGCGGGGAGAAGATGCCGAGCGCATCAGGCGCGATGCCAATGCGGTTACCGAGGCCGGCGCCTTCTCCGTGGTGCTGGAGAAGGTCCCCGAACCCCTCGCAAAACGCATCACTGCGGAGATCGCCGTCCCCACCATCGGTATCGGCGCCTCACTCGCCTGCGACGGCCAGATTCTGGTGAGCGACGATATGCTCGGGCTTTTCAGCTCCTTCCGGCCGAAATTCGTCAAGCGCTACGCCGAACTTGGCGAACAGGCCGATGCAGCGATTGCGGCTTATGCCGCTGACGTCAGGAGACGGTGCTTTCCGGCGGCGGAACATCTCTACACCCACGAGGCGAGGGCCGGAGACGTCACATGAGCGTGCCGATCGTTCGAAGCACTGCCGAGCTCCGCGCTGTTACCGCGCGATGGCGTCGCTCAGGCGCCAAGGTCGCCCTTGTACCGACCATGGGGGCCTTGCATGAAGGTCATCTCAGTCTCGTGCGTGCCGCGCTTCAGAAGGCCGATCGGGTAGTCGTGACGCTATTCGTCAACCCCAAGCAATTCAACAGTGCCACCGACCTTGATGCCTATCCTCGCACAGAAAACCAAGATGCTGCAAAGCTGGCGCCGCTGGGCGTGCATTTGCTCTATCTGCCGGATGCAGAAGAGGTGTATCCGCCAGGTTTCGCCACGAGCATTTCGGTGTCCGGCATCAGCGAGGGCCTGTGCGGCAGCTTTCGGCCTGGCCATTTCGACGGCGTGGCGACGGTCGTTGCCAAGCTCTTCCTGCAGACCGGCGCTGACTTGGCCTGTTTTGGCGAAAAGGACTTTCAGCAGCTTCAGCTGGTCAGGCGCATGGTCCGCGACCTGGACATTCCAATCACCATCCTGGCCTGTCCGACAATCCGCGAAGCCGACGGTCTTGCACTGTCCTCGCGCAATCTTCAGCTCTCGCCAGCACAGCGCGCCATTGCCCCAAAATTGGCAGCGCTCTTGCTGGGGGTGGCCGATCGGCTTGCGCGCGGCGCTCCTGTCCTTCCCACTCTTGCGGAAGCGCGCGCGGCAATCCTGGCTGCCGGCTATCGCGAAGTCGAGTACCTGGAACTTCGCCGCGAGGCAGATCTGCAACCGCTGACGAGCCTTGACCAACCGGCACGCTTGCTTGTCGCGGCATGGCTAGGCGACATACGGCTTATCGACAACATAGGAATGTCACCAATTGGTGCAACAAATTAGAGGCTCGCGGCGCTGCATCGCCGCACAACAGGCTCATTGACCAGTAGCAGAGCAATGCCCGCGATTAAGCCGACCAGCTCGCAAACGTCGAATGGATCGCCAATCATTTAGGCGAAGGTCTGCGCCGAGCAACGGCACGGAGGTTTATGCAAAGCGCAGATGCATCGCGTGTTTGAAAATTTCCTCGAGCAACTCTCCGAAAGCGTCGATGCTGTCGATCTGTGTGAGACAATGGCGTCTGCCGCAGCCGCGTTAGACTTTCCGCTCTTCGCCTATTTCAGTTGCCCGTCAGCTTCCGGCCGGAAGCCGCGCTTGATTTCGAATTATCCCCCATCCTGGACATCGCGCTATATGCAATTGCGCTACCACAGGCATGATCCGGTGATCCTGCGCGGGCTTCAAGGCTGGGACACCTTTGATTGGGGTGTGGATTTAGCTCGGCAACATCTCCCGGCTGCACAGCAACGAATTCTGGAAGAAGCAGCTCGATTTGGCATTCGTTGCGGGTTGACCATGTCGATGCACGACCATCGCGGCCGCTTTGCTGCGCTGACCTTGGCTTCCGACCAGTCCCGTCCGCCTCTCTTGCGGTCACTGTCACGGTACGAACAAGCATTGCAGCTGGTCGCGATCAGCTTTCATATATTTGCCCGGCGCAGGCTCGCCGAAGATTGCGTGGTCGATGGCGTAATCCTGACCCCGCGAGAATTCGAATGCTTGAAATGGGCGGCGAATGGAAAGTCGGCTTGGGATATCAGCCAGATTCTCAGCGTGTCGAAACGCACCGCGACCTTCCATCTGGAAAACGCCAAGGCAAAACTTGGCGTGCGAACCATCAACCAAGCCGTAGCACGGCTGGCTTCTTCCCGACATTCGAGATCCTGATTCCTTTCTTCGGATACCTGTAAAGGTCTACAGGCTGCATGATTGTCGGCTTTGCTCTTCGATGGCGGGAACACATCCTGCACGGAGGCGACAAATGATGCAGCTAATCACACCTGAGCTCTACGATGAGTTTTCGAGCGAGCTCAAAGAAATGTACGGACTGAGGCATCGCGTTTTCAAGGAAAGGCTGGATTGGGATGTTCAGACCGAAGAGGAACTGGAAACAGACGCATATGACGGGCTGAGGCCCGTCTATCTCCCTCTCAAAGGATCCGACTGGCGCATTCGCGGTTGCGTCCGTTTTTTGCCGACGACGGGACCGACAATGTTGCGCGACACGTTTCCGATGCTGCTTGGCGAGACCGCGGCGCCAGCGAGTGCCCGCATTTGGGAGAGCAGTCGTTTCGCACTCGATCTCCCTGCATCAACGCCCAAGGCTGGAGGGCTGGCCCAAGCAACCTACGAGCTATTCGCGGGCATGATCGAATTCGGCTTGTCGAACGAACTCACTCGGATCGTGACAGTGACCGATACGCGCATGGAACGGATCCTGCGTCTTGCAACCTGGCCGTTGGCGCGCATCGGGCATCCCAAGGCGGTGGGCAACACGGAGGCGGTCGCCGGCTTTCTCGAGGTTTCGCACGCTAGCCTCATGCGCATCCGCTGGAGGGGACGTTTGAACGGACCTGTATTATGGCAGCCGGTTCTCGGCCTGCCGGCATACGCTTAAGATCTTCCCACACTTGAAGGCGTCATCGCGCTGCCGTTGGCCAAAGGCGTTTCAGAAGCTCACATGAGGCCTCTATCGACGGTCGGGTATGGTCCATATTGCGGCGAAGGCTGGCGGCTCCAGCAAGGGAGCGGTGCGCAACAGGAAGCTGACCTCAATCACCGCCCGCGCGCTTTCCAACGGAGCTACTAAAGGAATCAGCCTTACGGCTTTGATACCTACGTGAAGCGATGCAGCGCGCCACTGCGTGATGACGACGAGGGGGCATCGCCGGCCGGGCCGGTCAAGCGGCCCGTGAAGGTGGAAAATCTTCCGCCCCAGTCCGCGAGCGGACCGAGAAGGTCCCCCACCTTCCGCACCACGCCACTTGACAGTCCCGCCCGCCGCCGTGGGGCGGGCTCTCGCCATCCCTCCGGAAAGACCGGGGAGGCTTCGCCCGAAAGGGCTTTCCCGTCGGGAAACACACACTCAGGACACAGACCATGACCGAACTCGCAAACTTCATCCCCCTCAACGAGGACGGCACCTATCTCGATGGCGTCGTGCGCTGGCGTCTGTGCTAATCGAAACCACGTTCTTCCACAGGTGCAATCTTGCTTCTGTGAAATAAAATCACCTCGTACGAGCTTCCATATTCCGTCTTCACTCCATCCAAGCCGTATCTCTGCGCCAAGGGAGCCCATGCGCCTAGTTCATCGGGGAACACTTGATTACCCTGCTCGTCCATGACCGCTAATTTGAGGGGCTCTTTCGCCTCGACAACAAAGTACTTTCCAGAACTACCTGCATAGCCGCGTGCCGTGTTTACATCGTTTTCTGAGGTCATCCAAATTGCGTCGCCCGTGTGCCCGCTTTGCCCCCGACCGCCCCACACCCCATCCCTGTTAGCGTGGTTGAACTTTGTTCCCGCCGGAAGTTCTTCCATCTTCTTCCTCTCCCAACCAACTGAGGCTGCCTGATCTATGTGGTGAACGGTTTGTCCCTTGCCCTTAGCCGAAACCTGACTACTCGGTACGAGGACGATCACGGTCGCAGCAAGGATCATCCCCTTCCAGAAAGACGGGGGATGCACTCGATGAATCGGGATGGCCGCGGTGGCGGTCTCTTTCGGTGAGGATCTCATGTAAGGATTTCCTTGTGCTCGTTTGTGAATTGTCCGCCATCGCATCCGTTTCGCGATCGTCAAGTCGAATGGAGTTGCCGTCAGGTCGCGATGACCCGGCGGCGGTATTCGCTGGCGGCGTATGCCATGAGCGCGGCGAAGATCAGGCCGCCAGCAAGTTGTATCCAGTCAATGCTGGCGCCTGAAATAGCGATAGCAGGTTCCTGCGGCACCGGGTTGGCGGCCGGCCAAGCCAGTCCATCCGTAAAGCTCTGAGTAGCGGCAAGTTCCTTATGCAGATCAACCCGCTTGGGCCATTCAGGGTCATGCAGGCAGGCGAAATTCACGATCGAAGAGGCCTCGGGCATTGGGCAGGCAAGTGCATGTGACAGATGACGTATCCCGAGATAATTCACGCGTGCGACAATGTCCCGATCCAGGGTGCCCGAGACGCCTGCGGCATTGACGAGGCCGTCGACGCGTTCGGGGAACTGGGTAAGCGCTGCGTCAATTTCTTCGGGAGAACCCTGATCGATGCGAAAGAACGCGTCCAGCATCACGACGGGATCCTCCAGATCGACTCCAATAAGACGCGCGCCTTCGCACCGGGCGAGACGGGCGACTTCGGCGCCGACCCCGGAGCAGACACCGGTTACGACAACGGTTTTACCGGCAAGCTTCAACGGCTTCTCCATCTTTTCGCAAAGGACGGCGCTCTCGAATGTCTGATCAGGTCGCGGCGTCCTTGAGCGCCGACGCCGATTGGTTGAACTCTTCGATGCCGCCTCAGACTCCCGGGCGTGCGGTTGCCCGACTCGGACGTTTCGTGCCTCAGCGATTGAAGCAGCGATACGGGCCGATGCACCGCAGGTGCTGTCGCTTATGTCGGTTCGGGTACGATCGACAAAACTGATTCTATGCATGGTTTTCATCCACACCGTAGATGCAAAGCGCCCGTCGGCTTGGATGGTTCAAGCGCAAAAACCAGGCCAACTGACAGAGCGCTTCGGCCTGGCTGCTGGGTATGGTTTTCCTTAGGCGCAGCCGGTGCCACCGAGAGACCTTCGGCCCTCGACCGCCAATGCGATACCCTCATTTGCGGATGTCAGAAGCTGGAGAATATGGTCCCCGCCTAATGGCCGCTCATGCTGAAGCGGTGGCCAAGATCCTCCTGAATTGCCCCTGACCGATACTGAGTCGATTCCCTTACCTGGGCTGACAATGGGCTACGCAATTCAGGCCAGGCAATCAATCAGGCGTGTCGAACTCGCGCGTTAAGGCCGTAGAGCGCAGCCGAAAACGCCAATATTGCTCAAGCCCTGCTACAACTTTGCAGCCGCCCGTCTATTCCGGTCGTCCGAAGAACTCTTTCCTGTGGCGAGCTGACAACAGACGCAACCCGGCGACATTCCTCGCGACACGGAAGGGACGCTTCAGAGCGCTTCTGCTTACGAAATACATCTGCATGAGGCTCGGAGTCTTACTGTGCGACCCCTTGTTTGCAACACGGTACACAGCGCCCCGGAACGGTAAGCAATTCAAGGGAGTTCCGCGCTTGGCCAGAACTGGTGCTATACGGACGTGGCTGCCAAGCGTATCTTTGATCCATTCGATGGGGGCATCTTCGATTTTTGCCGGCAGCCCGTACAGATCCGAACGAATGATCAGCGATGTTCCGCAATAGTGACTGAACTGGTCACGACAGAGCAGAACATTGCCGCCATCGTCCCAGAGATACCCCTTGTCAATCCTCCAGCCGTTTTCGTTCGGATGCTTAGAAGCATACTGCACGATACGAGAGCTTACCAAATCGTCGTCGTCAACGATCATGAAGAAGCGGCTGCCAGCGGCATTGAGCATGCCGGCAAGAACTCGGCGGCCTTTGTCGGCGCGGAATGAATCCAGAAAGTCGTTCTCAGTCGCATCGCCTCGCTCATGAATATCGTTCGGTGGAAAGCTCACCCAGACCACCGAGAACTTATCGGGCATGACAGGAAGTTCGGCCCCTTCATTCGCAACCACTATGCCTCGCCAATCGGGGTTGGTTTGATTGGCAATGGATGTGACGGTTTGGGCGAGGTTCCTCTTCAGGAGGCCCCAATCACGCGCGTTATCCTGATGCCTGACAGGCACAATGAACGTTACGGCAGTCATGACAGTCTCCAGTCGTTGACTGTGCCAACCGCCTGTTCTCTTGCCCATCTAATGCCGTCGTCGATCGACATTGCCTTGTAGGATAGATCGGTACCCCCCGAAAAAGCGTTCATGAACCGGCGAATTTTTCCGTAGTTGTTGTCCAGCACCGCGTGGGGGCGCGCTATGAGAATCGAACAGATGTGCACATGCAGGCGATCCGTAAGGATGGCCTTGCCACGGGAAATCTGCCGGATGCCGCGTCGAAAGCGGTTGTTGGCCGCGGCATTCAGTTTGCGCAACCGCACTTCTGAGGGGCTGAGGTGCAGCAAAGCAGATGCCGCACCGAGCGCTTTTGCAACGCGCACCCTCGAGTGGCGCTCGGTGATCCAGTCCTCCCTTGGGATATGGGGGTAGGCAGAGAAATCGACCGCTCCGACCTGCTCCTTGTCCTGGCGAAGCATCGCGAGCACCGGGAAGCGGGGCGCATCAGGCTGCACGCTGCCGATGCAAAAAGCCATGTCGGGGCAGAGATGCACTTGGCAATCGAGCTTTTCCTGGGCGAACAGAAGGGATTCCTCGTCGCGCACCAGCAGCACGAAGTTCTTATGTCGGCCAATGGCGCGTCTGCTTTGCTCAAGCCGTTCCGGAGAGCTGTAATGGATCGATTGCGGAAACTGGACGATCTGCCGGTCGGGAAACAACTCCATTATATGTTCCCGGAAGTCCTGGTGAGATACCCATAAGTCGCCGAAATTGCCGCCCCCATGGATAAATATCGGCCCACTCGGAGCCATCCCCTTGAGTTCATCATGGGAAAAATCGTCCGTCGTGCAGACATAGGAAGGCCGCTTTGCGTAACGATCTTTCAAATATGCAATCTCCCCCAGCCATATTGCCGAGTCGCCACAGTTCTTGATGTCGGGAAAATCCAGTATCGCTATCGGCTCATCGGGCCTGACGAACATCTTTAGGCAATCATGCGTTATGTCCTGCAGCGCAGCAATGAGTTCTAGTTCCTGAGCACCTGGCATCGTACCTCTCTTTTGAATTGACGAGCTGGAGATCACGCGTGGCTGACTTTGGACAGCGCCTTGAAAGCGAGCTTTCTCACTTCGGTTTCTGGCCCATCCGGACGGCCCATAACGATCCAGAGAAAGAGACTGAAACCGCAATAGAGAGTTCCGCCGAGGCAGATGAGGACGGCGAGTTGGAGAACCAAGCCGGTCTGCGTGGTCTGAACGCTGATGTAATGATCGGCGAGCGTTACGCCTGCGGCCAGAACGGCCGAGCTGGCGAGCGCCCTGAAATTCGCCAACAACTGCGCCCTGACCGAGACATTGATGAGCCGCTCCACCACCACCATGTTGACGACAGCGCTGAACAGACCGGTGAGCACCCGGCTGAATATCAGCCCCGGTAGCCCCCAGCACACCAAACCGATCGAAATCACCGGTATGCGGACAAGAAGCATCTGTGTATCACGCACGAACAGGGTCCGGGTCTGCCCCAGCGCCATGCCAAGGGGCTGGTTGAGAGAACCCAATGTTTGCAGCGCGTAAACTGAGGCGAGCGCCTGGATGATGAAAATAGCGGGAAGCCATTTTTCGCCGAGCACCAGTCTCACCAGGGGATCTGCTATCACAGCCATCCCTATGCCGGCGGGCAGGGCAGCCGCTGTCAGCAGGGCCTGCGTTCGCGAATAGGCCGCCGCCAGACGCTGAGCATCATGGCGCACATTGGCGAACGCCGGATAGATGGTTGCTGTCAGTGGCGCAGTGGCTTCACGGGTGGCCATCATCGCAAGCTGCCCACCCAGCGAATAATAGCCAATGGCGGACCTGTCTAACAGCTTTCCTATGAGCAGGTAGTCGAAACGCCAGTTGAGCGTATTCACGATCTGTCCGGCAGTAATCCAGGCCGAAAACGAAAAGAACTCTCGCATGTGGGAGAAAGTTACGCGCGGACGGAACGGCATGACGAGGTAGGACGTCACAACATTTGTCGCCTGCATCACCAAAGTGCCGACCACAAGCGCCCAGTAACTCTGGTAGATGATCACAACGCCGATCGCGGCTACGAAACCGGCCACTCTCTGGGCAACGTTCAACACGAACTCTTGCCTGAAGATCAGTTCGCGCTGAAGAATGATTTTTCGCGGGTTCACCAGTCCGCTCATGGCAAGACTGAGGCTCAAAGCGAGCAAGACGCCGAACAGGCGCGGCTCGTTATAGATGAGGGACGCGGGATAGGCGAACGCGGCGAAGAAGATGCACAGTATGAGGCCTCGCGTCGCACCCAAGGTCCATGCGGCGCTGAAATGGGATTCCCTGGGGTCTTCATGACGGATAAGCGCTTCACTCAGTGAAAGATCGGTGATTGAGGTCACCACGGCCAACAATGTCGTCGCAAGCGCCACCACGCCGAAGTCCGAAGGCAAAAGATACCTGGCCAGGACAATGGTGCCCAGCATTGAGAGCCCGTTGACGATTATTCTTGAGAGAGTGACCCAGAGACTTCCCACTACCAGGCGGTCAGCGATACTCATGACTGAACCCAACTGGCATATCCAGAACTCTCGGCTGCAGCTCCATTCTATCGGTGTCCTCTATGCGCAACTGCCCGGCACCGCGCCTGTCTCGTCGTGGATACGATCAAAGCTTCCTCGCGCCACAATGCAGTCACGTGCGGGGACGCCAACGCACGTCTCGCTGTCTCACCACGCAATTTCGGAATTTTCGGCCCGAGTCACTGCTCGCGCACTTGTCATCGCGTGTCCGTTCAATCGCGCGACCTCGTCTGGCCGCGAGCACCACGCCACGCTGATTTTCAACATTTGCTGGAGCGTCCCGTTGCTTAAAGATAGTCTTTGCGGATTCCGTTCAGAACCTCACCCAAGCGACTCTTCAAGCCGTCTAGCGAGCCATCGGGACTAAGCTGCGGTTCCCGGCGGCTCGCTTTGAACAGACCTGCTGCCGAGGGTGCGGCCAAGAATTTTTTGACCGTCGACCGCAGCAAGGACTGGGGCCTCTCCGGGCGCGTGGGGCGTCGCCCTGGGGTTGGGCCAACCAACACTGGCTTCGGGAGGCTGTCGTTTGGTGTGACACCCCAAAAGGACTTGCCTTTCGCCGACGCTTCCCCCCGCGAGGACACGGGTATCACGTGGGGCTTGTAGGTCGCGCCGACACTCATCGCCCAGTCGTTCCATTTGAAGTCATTGATGGAGGCAGATGTGGCTACCGCGATCCAAGGGACCCGAAAGGCATCGGCGATAATCGCGCCGTGCATGGATTCCGCGATGATTAGCTCCGATTGCGCAATATCGCGGATGACCCCCTTTGCGTCACCGCGTGGGTCCAGATACGTGAGTCCGGCCATCTCGCAGACGGCTTGCCACAGGCCGTGTTCGGCGGATTCCCAGTGTGGAATGAAGGTCTTCTTGGATCGTTTCGGCAGTTGCTGGAATTCCGGCATCTCAGCAATCATGACGGCCGGATCAACGATGCCCCGTTCGACAGCAAGCCCGAGCCGTTCGGCTGTTTTCGGACCTCGCACACAGCGGAGATCCCATTCCCGGCTGTTGCTGATGTCGGGCGGTGTACCGTAGCCCCAGCCGCTTCCCACAACCAGCTTGTGCACACCGCGTGGAAGCAGGCCCGAATTCAGGACAGTGCCGACGCCCACGAGCATTGTTTGTTGGTGCACCTCCCGGAATCCAGGCAACAGAAAGTCCCATAGCCAGAGATTGAGGTCGTCACCAAAATTGCCGTGGCTCGATTCCCAATGATATGGAGTCATTTCGCCTCCGCAAACTTAGCTGTCCCGAGTTCCCTCAGTGTCAGTAGCAACTCAGGGTCACGCCACGCCCAACGCGCGAGCAGGCCGACGTTTGGCACTTTGCCGCGACGAAGAAGTCCGGCCTGGCTCCAAAGCGCCTGGCGACGCGCTCTGCCCTTGGAGGTGGCGATTGATTCAACTTCCTCTGGCCGTCGGGCAAAACAAGCTTCGAGCGCGTCGAGCGCTGCCCAGGTGTTGAATTGCTGCTGCAGGAAGTGGCGCGATGTGCGGTCGATGCTGTGAAAGATATTGACGCCCAAGCCGCGCACGACGCCCGGATCACCGCAGAGCAGGCTGCGCCGAGAGGCGAGGATTGTATCGCAGAAGAAAAGCACGTCCTCCGCGGCGCGCCGAAGAGTGGCGTCGAAACGGATTTTTTTGAAGATGGTAGGGCCGATCACCATTCCAGAGAGATGGAGAAAGCTCCAGTCCTTCAGCATTGCGCTCGCAAGGTCTGGAATTTCGATGACCAGCGGCTGCTCCCCCAATCGAAGCACCCCGTCCGCCTCTGCGAGTTCGGATATTGCGAGGTGGTAATGGAACTCTTCGCTCGCCTCAATTGAGGCCCAGTAACAGTCCCCTCCGAAGCACAACATGCTCTCAAAAGCGTTGTTCAGATGATGTGGCAGCCACGTATCGTCTGAATCGAGGAAAGCGACGAAACGCGTCAAAGGCGAAGTGTTCTCAAGCCCGGTGTTGCGAGCGCCACCAGGGCCGGCGTTGGCCTGCCTTATGACCGTGATGCGCGATCTCTGATCGGCGTCAAGCGCTTCCATCTCGACCTCAGCCGGAAGAGGGGACTCATCGTCAATAACCAGAACCTCAAAGTCCCGATATGTCTGCTCGAATACGCTCTGTAGCGACCGGCGAAGAATGCCCGCTTTTGTCTGATAAAAAGGGATGACGATTGTGAAAGTGGCCAATTCTCATCCTTGCCTTCGGGAAGGTCTGTAGCGAGGCCCGAGTAACGCATTCGGCAATGCGTGGCCAAAGTGATTGTATGGATGATGATCATCCATGGCGTGGATAGGCCGTCAGTGGCTGGCTCGGCCTCGGCGGCATCCTCCTCGTCTATGGCAGCGATAAGCTCGGGTTGCTCGGGCGGACTCTCGGTTGCCCATTCCCCTGGCCAGGGCGGCCCCTTTGAGATGGCTAGCAAGACGGCAGGACCACCGGATCCAGGGTTGAGCAAGCCGAATTCCTGCTCAAGAAGGTCGGTGGTGATCAGCCTGGGTAGCGCGGGCATGGTCGGTACAGTCGATCACACCATATCGCGCCAGTCAGTTTTTTCCGACTTGATCGGACCCAGTTGAACCACCATATATCGCCTCCGGCCGCCGGTCTAAGGTGCCCATGCACGAGACCTTCCAGGCTGAAAATTTGCGTCAGTTTGTTGCCTGTCCGTGTCCGGAGGAACTCTCCCGAGGTGCCGGGCATCTTGCTCTTCTTCGAGGTGTTTATGAAAGATTCACGCATTCCCGAGCCGGTGTTGACGGCCATGTCGGCGGGGACCCACATCATCCGTGCTTATCGTGAGCACCTTGGATATTCCGTCGAGGACCTGGCAGTGGCGTGCGGGCTTGCCGCTGAGGAAATTCTCAACATTGAGTCCGGTCTGAGATACAACAAGGGTTATCGGGATCGCATCGCAAAATCGCTGTCCCTACCCGCCGGAATTCTTGAGGCGGAGCCGGACATACTGGACGCTGCCTGAATGGTGGAAGGCCGGTTTTCCCCGTCTGTTGCCGGAAACAGGTCTCTCGATTTCGTAGTCACACTAACTGCCAAGCAGATGACCGGCATTTCGTAGGGCGGCGAGGAAGAAACCGGCATCAACGGTGACATCGATCTTTGCCTGTGCCGAGAGAGGTATGCTTGTCCAGTTCTCCAAAGGCGCCATCAGATCTGAGAACGTGTCATTCACCATGCAATAGTGGGTAAGAAGGCCCTGCCTGTCCAACGCGACCACGCCAGTTTGTTCGCCTCGATAGCGGATGGCGGCGATGCGCTGCACCTGCGGGTCATCGTCGACCCGCACGTCGAAAACCAATGTGCCCTGGCTCCTCGCCGCTATCTCCGCGGCTCTTTCGCTGAAACTTGATGAGAGTGAGCGGACGCTTTCGACCGCCATCTGGAAAATCGCCCAATCCAGTTCCTGCGAGGCCATGTCGGCAATTGCGGGTAGTAGAGGGGTGATTGCAACAACGCATGCGGCTTGTTCACAGATGTTGGCTGACGACCGATCCTAACCGGGGTTCTGCCGCCCATCGTGCTGTCCGATTCGGACTGATCCGGAAGCGAGGGGCACGCCCACCGCCCCTGAGGAGGCTCCGCGCTGTCGCGAACCCTGCCGCACCCGGCAAGTCAGCGCCACAGGGTTCACAAAGTTGACTGGCTGGGCTAGGGGGAGCGCAGAGAAATCTCCGGTCGCAGCCTTACCCGGTCAAAACAAGGATACCACGATGAAGACTCTCGTCATCTGCTCCGGCGGATTGGACTCAGTTTCCCTTGCCCACAAAGTGGCAGCGGAGCACGAACTCGCCGGGCTGCTGTCCTTCGACTACGGCCAGCGGCACAGTAAAGAACTGAAATTCGCCACGCTGTGCGCACAGCGATTGGACATTGCGCATCAGATCATCGACATCCGCCAAATCGGCCGCGGCCTTTGCGGCTCCGCGCTGACCGATGGTGTCGACGTGCCGGACGGCCACTACGCCGAAGACACCATGAAGATCACGGTGGTGCCGAACCGAAACGCCATCATGCTGGCCATCGCCTTCGGACTCGCCGCCGCGCAGCAGCTCGAAGCGGTGGGGATGGCCGCTCACGGCGGAGACCATTTCATCTATCCAGACTGCCGTCCGGCCTTCATCGAGGCTTTCCAGACGATGCAGGACCGAGCGCTCGACGGAGACGCGCAGATCCGTCTTTATACGCCTTATGTGAACCTCACCAAGGCGGACATCGTCGGCGATGGAGCAAGGCACGGGACCCCATTTGCGCAGACCTGGTCCTGCTACAAGGGCGGCGAACGTCACTGCGGACGGTGCGGGACCTGCGTCGAGCGGCGCGAAGCGTTTCAGCTGGCGCAGCACGCCGACCCGACCGACTATGAGGACACCGATTTCTGGCTTGAGGCGCTACGGAGGCGGAGCGCCTGATGTTCCGCATTACCAAGGAATTCCACTTCTCGGCCTCGCATCAGCTCACCTCCTTGCCACCCGAGCACCAGTGCGCGCGACTGCACGGGCATAACTACATCGTCGTAGTGGAGCTTTCGGCCAAGGAGCTGAACTCGCACGGCTTCGTGCGCGACTATCACGATCTGGCGCCGCTCAAACACTATATCGACGAGAGCTTGGACCACCGGCACCTCAACGACGCGCTCGCGCATGAGCAGGTCACAGCGGAATACCTGGCCAGGCATTTCTATGAATGGTGCAAGGCACGGCTGCCGGAAACCGCCGCCGTGAGGGTGAGCGAAACCCCTAAAACCTGGGCGGAGTACCGGCCGTGACCGACACGCGGCCCGCAATCCGGGTCAGCGAGATATTCGGGCCGACGATCCAGGGCGAGGGCGTGCTCATCGGTTTGCCGACGGTCTTCATCAGAACCGGCGGGTGTGACTACCGCTGTTCCTGGTGCGACAGCCTCCATGCGGTTGACAACCAATTCCGCCATGAATGGAAGATGATGCCAGTGGATGCGGTGTGGCAAAGCGTGGTTGCGCTTTCCGGCGCCCGGCCAGTTATGGTGTCCCTGTCGGGCGGCAACCCCGCCATTCAGCCCTTCGGCGGCCTAATCGAGCGGGGCCATGCTGAAGGTTACCGCTTCGCGCTGGAAACCCAAGCTTCGGTGGCCAAGGACTGGTTTGCCGAGCTTGACGTACTGGTCCTCAGCCCAAAGCCGCCGTCGAGCGAAATGAGGACCGATTGGGTTGCATTCGAGGCTTGCATCGAAGCGGCGCGGGAGAAGCCGCAAGTCGTGCTCAAGCTCGTCATTTTCGACGAGAGTGACTACGCCTTCGCCAAAGACGCCGCCGCCCGATTTCCAAGTCTCCCGGTCTATCTGCAACCCGGCAATCACACGCCACCGCGCCGTGGCGAGGAAGACGCAGCTGTCGACCTTGCCGGAATCATGAGGCGCATGGAGTGGCTGATCGAAAAGGTGACGCGAGACAGATGGTTCGAAGCCCGCGTATTGCCGCAGCTGCATGTTCTGCTCTGGGGTAACAAGAGGGCCGTCTAGGTCTAGCTGGCAGGTGTGGGAACTGCACCAACTCTTCGGCCAGAATAACTCGCTCGCATGTGACAGCGCTGCTCGGACAGGCGATTGGTGATCGAGGTCGGACTAGTTCGGTAAATTGAACCGGGTACATGAATGCCAGGAAGTCTTTCTTTAGGGTTATTTGTGTTTCCGCTTCCGCAAAGCGTCTACCGCCCAGCGGTGTATCTGGGTGATCGCGTTACGAAGATATGCCGCGCAGGCCTCCCAGGGGCGGGCCGATCGAACTCAATCGCAAATCCCGCCTCTAGCTTAGTGAACGTCCGATGAGGTAGGGCGTTGCATAAGTGCGGGATCGCCGGCCCTATGAATGGAGCCGCGTTTCCGAGTTGCCGTCCGTTCTTGCGTCAAAAGCCTGTGCCGGGTTGAACCAGCCCAGATGAGGGCCTCACGCTCCTTGCTGTCGAGGCCAGACGTTCGTTTCCGGGTCGAGGTCGCGCAATCGTTGAGTCACTGCACCGGTCATTTCACGAGCGTCTTAATTGGGATGGCTTGGCGCGGTTGCTCTCTTGCAATTCGTAGCCGTCGACGATCCTCGGCATGCAGGTCTGCCACTCTTTTCTCGGATGAGACGATGGGGGATATCGATGGCAACTTCGGAGGACCGCGCCAAACTGGCGGCGACACGCAGCATCGGCGTGTCACCTCAATGGCAACGTTGATCTTCTGAGACGATCCTTTCCTTCCAAGGCCAGGCCCTCAATTTGACGTCCTGGGGCATTGTCCAGATATGCTTTATTTTTTCCGGGATCAGGCGGCACTTGTTGCCATGTTCCTCCGGAACGTCGCCGGCCTCCCGCCAGAGCCAGCAACACAGGACGCATTGAACTCCCTCGCCGCCGAGATGAACATCGGCCGGTATCATTCAGATCGTGCTGAGGGAGTGGCTAGAAACGAATGCCTATCTGCCAGTCCCGATGATTGACGAGGAAAGCGAGACCGACGGGAGCGCTTAGCAACATGGCTCGCAAGGGAATGGCCCGCAGAAAAGGCCCGTGCCTAAGGGACGGGCCAAATACGTTTCGGGAACAATGCCTAGAGCGGTTATTCTCAGCCGCCCATCTTCTTGGCCATGGCACAGAAATCAGCGTGCGACTTGTTGAGCGTGGTGTCGCCGCAGTCTTTCAGCACCGCCTTTTGTTCATCCGGTTTCATGGACATCCATGCGGTCTTGAAATCCGCTTCCGACCTCAAGGTTTTCATGCCGGCATCCGTGAAGAAAGGTGACATCTTTGCAGGATCATCGAGCGCGGAAGTGGTGCTGCTGCCAGCCAGCGCTGAGCCCGTCATCACTGCGAGCGCCATCGCGCCCATCGTAAGCATTTTGATGCTCATTTTTTCCTCCGTTAGTTCTACACGCGCAAATCGCGTGACCTGGGGAAAAAACGTCGGCGTCTGAACTCTGTTCCCGCATCTCGCCGATTTCGCATCGGCAGCCGTCTGACCGCGCTGATGTCGTGGCCGGTGCAGTGAGGAGTCCACCGTGCGGCGACGGACCACTGCGGCCAGCCTAAAGTGCGATCGGCAAACGCGGGCCCATTAACCACCTTCCTGGATAGATTGGACCCCAATGGGGATGCGGGGGGTTTACCTTGCGTGGAAAATCACAAGCACAGATTCTATTGTCATGTTGAGCGCGACGGATTGTGGGGAGTTTGGGATTGCGTCGCCAACAGGCCGGCAAGGTTGGGCGGTGGCGACGTTCGCGGTTGCACTGCCCAAAGGGCTGAAACTGCGGAACACGTCCTCACGAGAATTTACGACGGCGGACTTGATGCCGTCGTTATCCGCATCGCGGTCATTGTCAGTTCTGCGGGTTCGGCCTGATCGATCCCCGGCCGCCAGGCGCTTACCCAGCCTTAGGGGGCAGCACCGGTCCAGTGGTGTTCCACCGGATGAACTCGACCTCTTTCCCGGTGACGTCCCGCACGGCCTTCAATAGCACCTCATGCAGGACGCGCGTCTGCCTGTAGTGGTCGCAATGTGGCGATATGAACGGCTTGATGATGCTTAGGTGCAGCGCTTCCGCTGCCACCAGGAAGCGCTCGATTTCAGCCTGTGATAACTGCTTTGAGGGTTTTGACCTAGCCATTGCGACACCTTTTGAGAGTCGCCCCACCTGAGGACAATATTCCTACCGCGACCGTTCACTGTAAAGGCTCAAACGTCGAAAAGGTCGTTTGGTCCCACGCCAATTTCGTCAATGATGTCCGGCGTGTTGTTTCGCGGGCTTCCGACCTTCCTGTCGATCGGCCACATCTTCATCAGCTCCGAAGGATATGGCTTCATGAGGTCGCGTGGATCCAGTTCCGGTCCGAGCCAGCGCATGTAATCGGCAGGCGCCAGAATAACCGGCATCCGATCATGGATCGTCGCCATCAACGTATTGGGCTCGCAGGTGACGACAGCGAAGGTCCGGATCAACTCGCCGGTCGCCTTGTCGGCATATTCTTCCCATACTCCAGCCATGGCAAAAGGCTCGTCCTCCGTCATCGCGATAGCGTAAGGCTGCTTTTTCGTGCCCGAACCATCGAGCTTTTGCCATTCGAAATAGCCGTCGACGGGCACCAGGCAACGGCGCGCGGCGTATGCTTTTCGGAACATGCCGTTGCTGGCAATCGTCTCGCACCGCGCATTGACAGGCGGTGGCCGCCCGCCGCCATCGCGCGCCCAGCCGGGAACCAGCCCCCACTTCGCAGAAAGGAAACCGGCCATGCTCGTGGAAAGCTCTTCACGTACAATGATTGGATAGGTCAGGCTGGGCGCGCCATTCCAGACCGGGAACCCGTTGCCCAAACGCTCAACGTCGCCAGGGTGCGCGAACTCGAAGCGCCGCACCATGTCCGGGATGGTCGATTTTACAAAAACGCGTCCACACATTCAGGTCGTCTCATTGACAAGGATCGAGGCCCGCCCAAGATGGGAACGGAGTGAGAACGAGTCAAGGTTGTGGTGATGCCGAAGAAGCCAAAGGACGTAATGCTGCCAGCGGTCTCGGGCGTCACAATCGAAATCGATGACCGTGACAATCCTAGGGTCTGCCTGGTCGGGCTGTTGACTGACGAGGGGAAGCGATCCTTCACCCTGAGCGAAAACGGCGCTCGGATGATGGTGAAGGCGTTGCACTCATTTCTCGATCTCCTCGACGGATCTACGTCCGAGAAAAAGCCCAAAGGCCCCGCCAACTGAGAATCAGATATGGTCAATCCGCCCAAGCGACAGGACGATTATCAGGACCGAGCCATCGACTGCCAGGAGGCCATGGAGCCAGGCTTTCAGGTGATTGTCGATTGCATGCTGGAGGCGGGATGGACGCGAGGCGAGACATTGCGGGCGCTGAAACGGCTCATAGCGGCCGACAATAAGGCTCAGAAAGAGAACGCCAGGCTGGAAACGCAACTCGCAATTGCGCGGGCCATGTTGCGCGCTGGAAAGCCGATTTAAGGTCTGTTGACCTGTTGGGGGTCCCTTGGCAATGCGTCGATTGCCACCGGGCGCATAAACTCTTGCGCCGACCTGGAGGAACATGCGTCCGCAGTCGAAGTTCGGAATGCGCTTGGTAAGGAAATCTCCTTGAAACAGCCAAGCAAGGCCCGCCACTGGCTCCGAGACCCGGTGGCGGGCCACCCGCGATTAATCTTTTTCGTAGGGCTGGAACCTGTTTCTGAAATCGAAGTTGGAAATGTGCTTGGTTGAGATTCCCCTCCTCAAATCCAAGCTCTGGTGCAAGTGCAAGGCCCGCCGCTGTAATTGTGTCCTCAGCGGCGGGCTTACTTCGTCAGGCGCTCCACGGTCTCAATGATCGCCTTGGCCAATGCCTCGCCTTCATAGATCGGCTCTGGGCCATAGTAGCCCGTCACCCATTTCTCAGACGGCAGCACACCGGGCGGGCATACCTGCTCAATGGCCATTCGGACGAGCTTCAAGCCTGCGAGTTCGCCAGTGGGCTCGATTGCCACAGGGGGCGATTCGGGCTGCGGTATCATGGTTTCGCCTCGCGGATCGTTCTCAACGTCGCATGGCGCAATTTGTCTTCGCGCTTAAGGGTTTTCACACGTCCGACAAGGCCAGGTTTGATCCATTCGGCGTCTGGTTTGTCGGCTCCCTTCGGTGGCGTGCCTTTCCCCTCCTGCACCTTGGCCCACAGGCGTTCGCGCATGGCTTTGGTCAGGGCGATGTTTGCCGATCCGACATAGCGGCGTTCTGCATCGCGGGTCGCCATCAAGGCGAGTGGGGCCGATCCCGGCTTGCGCTGCACGCCGGCAACCTCAAAGTCGACTTCCTCGTAGCATTTCGTTTTCAGCCACACTTCGGTATCGCCTGACCGATAGACACTGTCCGGCCGCTTCGACACCATGCCCTCCAGGCCCATGCGATCAACCGCGGCGTAGAAGTCGGCCCCGCCGCCATGCACACGATGGCTGTACTGGATCGCGCCCCTGGCAGGCCCGACGAGGCCGAGCAGCTTTTCGCGACGTTCCAGCAAAGGTGCGGGGCGCAGGTTGACCCCGTCCAGATACAGCAGATCGAAGGCGACGAAGATGATCCGATCCGGCGCCCATCGCATCGCGGACCGAAGCGAATGGAAGCCGACACACCCTTCTTGTTAAGGACGATTGCCTCGCCGTCGATGATTGCCGACTTGGGGGAAAGGGTTGCCGCCGCCTCGACAATCGTCTTGTACGTCTATGACCAGTCGTAGCCCCTTCGCGTGATCGCTCGGGCCGTGCCGTTCTCGATTATGATTTGCGTCCGATAGCCATCGTACTTGATTCCGCGAATCCAGTTGTCCCCTGTCGGCGGCACCTCGACAAGCGTGGGAAACATTGGACGGATCAACTTCAGACGCATGAACTGACCCGCAAAACTGCGATTCAATTTAGCACGCGCTAAGATGGTTCCGGAACATTTTAGACGAATTGAATGTTTGATGGCCATGGCGAAGCTATCCGACATTGGACCACCCATTCCCGGCAAGCAGCACGGCGGCCAGCCAGCCGATGAGGACGACAACTTCTATACCTGCCCGACGTGTGGACAGCAGGTCGACATGCGCGACTTGCGGCAGGTGATTTGGCACGAGCAGCCAAAGCACAAGCCGCTCCTTGTCGTCGTCGAATAACGCGCACCTTCTTGAGCAAACGACGACTGAACGTTTCGTACCCGCCTTGCGGCCCCGACTATGCGGATTTAATGATTTCGATTACCATTGCTTTCTTGGGAGGCTGCGATGGAAAGCGCGAATACGAACATGGCGCCCCCTCGGGTCGAGGTGGCCGAGGCCTGCGGAGAATGGTTCGTCCGCATAGTGGCCGACGACGAAGAGCTTACCCGCTCATTCGATTTGGAATCGTTCGCCCTGTCCTACGCGGAAGGCCAGCGGATACGTCTTGGACTTGCCGAGTTCAAGCGGCTGTAGGAAGGACAAGATGCCTCTCTCTGAGAGCCTGCATTCAGTTGAGATGGAATTCCGATGCTCGGAATGCGGATTGGGTTTTGTCAAGCCGGGGCGCTGGTTTAAGTCTGCCGCTCAACATCGTTGCTCCGGTTGCCATCCCCTCACACACCTCACCTATCCGAAGAAATTGGCATTGTTCGACAAATACGCCAAGCTTCCGACGATGGGGATCGGTGGCGAGGAACGATGAGGAGCGACCGTAGCTTCAATAACTTGTCCTCGGGCAACCCTCATGCCCCTTCATCGGTAAGCGGTCTTGGCCGCACAATGCTCAAATCAAACTTGGTTGAAAGGTCGAGCTCCGCTTTGTTGATGGCGGCGGTGGTCATCCGATGGACGGGCGGGATGATTACCATCCGGACGTTTCGTTCAGGCCAGAGCGGCGCCCCGAAAAGCAGGAACACGACTGCCACCAATACGATGACCAACCCGGCTGTAAACGCGTTCGCAATGATATCACCAGGCTGCATACACTCTCCGTGAATGGGTGCCCGCCACGCCAAGGGGGTCGTGGCGGGCAACCAACCGACGATGAGGGGACGATGATCGACGGTCACATTCCCGATGTCGAAGAGGCCGTGTTGTTTCAGAGGCCGGACCTTTGCGCTTCGGCATCGGACTCTAGTCGGGTGCTTGAGGCGGCCCCGCTCGGGACATTGATCGCCACGGCGAAGGCCCGCCACCGATCAGCAATGACGGACCCCTGCCTCGAGACCGCTCGGCTGTAAACCAAGCTTTGAATCGAACTTCGGTCTCGCAGACAGGTTCCTCGATCTCCAAAAATTGAGCTTCAGTGGGTCCGCCCCCACTGGCGGGCAGGGGCGGACCCGGCCGGGGCTTGGGGCCTCGACCGGCAGCGGGCACGCTGCCGCTTGCTCACCTACCTCGGCATATCAGGTTCCACTAATGCACGAAAAAGCCCGCCACCTTTCGGAAGCGGGCAGGGTCCATAGTAGCTGGGATCAACCAGCATAGGTCAACGGGCGGCGGCGGGGTTGGTTGCGAGGCCACCCAGTCGTAGGGGAATGCTTACACCTTGGATTTTCGCCACCCTGCCCACCAGGCTTCCCATTGAGAGCAAAACCAGCGCTCGCCTTTGGCAGGATTGACGATGGTCTCGTTGTAATATCGCTGACCAGGCAGGTGATAGATGCGCTCGCCTGTCTCGACGCTGATATTGCCTTTGATGTTGCAGCCATCCGCCGCGCTGGAGCCGCCTAGCCGATGCACAGTCGGAAGGGGATGCTGCTCACTTTGCGGGATGAAGTAGCTTGCAGCGGAAACACCGTACAGCAGAACCGGAATTAGCGCCCGCTGCTCCAGCAGCGAACGTCTGCGCCTTCTCCTAGGCTGAGAAGCCTTTTGCCCTTGGAGGCCCATACCCCTCTCTCCCCAAGAGAAGAATGCGACTAACGGCGGTTGAAGTCCAGCCGTGACTGCCACAGCCTATTGGGGTTATGCACGTGTGAACGATCTGGACGGTTCTTGTGAACGGCCAGGTCACTATGAACTTGAGCAGGGCACGGAATGGTGCTCTTGCTTGCGCTTGGTCACAACCCGTTGGATCGGCCTTGCATTCATGAGCCAGTTGCTGAGCGCGATCTTCAAGCCCGACGGCCGGGAGGAAGCTGAACGGGCGAAGTTTCTGTCGCGAATGTTCGGCATATTCTCCGAGAAGATTGTCTCGCTTTGGTGTGATGACGAGCGATCGCCTTATCAAGACATCGGGCGCCCTACGATAAAAACAAGCACCACCGATCGGGGCTACACGCTGGACTTCACCCTGCGAGAACGGAAGACCGACGCGGTGTACGTTGCCGAAATGAAGTGCGAGATCGAGTACCAAAGCTTCCGATACTTCATTCTGACGAACGCCGAGCAGCTCAAGCATCACAGAAAGCCGGCTTTCAACGTTTTCCTGCGGTCAGCTCGGCCATCGGAAGACTTGCAGGCATGGGTTTGCAAACAGAAGACGCCTTTCGCTGGCGCAATTCTGATCTGGGGCGCGGTGTCGCCCTCTGGCCGAATGAGCGCAATTCAGGAATTTGGATTGAGAGACGCTCTGTCGCTAGACGAGATGTCCCGCGATCTCATCTCTTGGAAGTGCCAGCGGTATGAGGGCCTGCTCAGTGAGCGCCGAGCTTGGAGCAATCAACTTTTCGATGGACTGCTGAGCTCCGCTTCTGTCGGCGAAGCTGAATAGGGCCGACCATCGATCTGGCCTACTCGCCCGACTATGCTTAGGCTGGATGGAAAGCGCAACGGCAACCCCTACGCAAGTCCTGCATCGGGTGTTGACCTACCTCCTCGCCGTCCATTGAGGATGGCTTCATCAAGGCCATCAGATTTGTTGCGCCAAGACCTTCCACGTCGAGGTTGCCGAGCAGCTCCTGAAGTGGACCAAGCGTGGCCCTAGGTGGCGACAGGCGGTGGGAACCTGTATGGCCGCAATTGAAGGTATGTGCCCCCTCAGGATGCCCGTAGGGCGTTCGAGGCGGCGGCCAAGGAAGAGCGGATGCTCGCATTGCCCTAACGTCAAGCATGAAAGGCCGGCTAGGGACCCTTCAAAACAGCCCACTATTTGGTGGAGGGGTATCGCTTCGTCAGAAAGTTCTGAAGCTCGTCGCGACTATTGAAGTGCTCAAACCCATCTGAGCTATGGAGGATGTAGCCCCCGCCTGTCGTCTCTTCTATCTTCATGCCTTGATAGTTGAAGGTCGCTTTGACATGGGGTGGCAATCCCTGCGTCTGGGGCTTTCCCAATTGGGCATCCGCCGAGCCTGGACTTGCTGTTGCTTGTCCACTCATGCCGCCAGCGAGCTGCCGGTCCACAGATGAGAGGAAATCCCGGATCTCGCCCAAGCGGGAAAGGATCATGATCATCCAGAGTACCACGAGGATGGAGACGATGATGTTGACGAAAAAGTAAATTCGAATGAAATCGCCAGCGAAATCCATTCCATGCCCCCAAATTAGGCCTCAAACGCCGACGCTCGGCGCTCGCGGGTGAGGTGCCCAAACCGACCATAGCCAGTCGAGTATCGATAACCTCGTATCCATGACGTAATCGCCGGCCCATGACCAGAAGTACAGGCTCAGGCAAATGTTGAGCGCGGCCACCGCATAAAGCCATCTCCTCTGCTCGTTGTCGGATTTGTTGGTGTAGAGCGCCACCAAAATTGCAAGCGTCGGCGGTACCACAAGAAATGGAATGATGCTCAGGACCCATGCCAACATCGAAACCGGATCGCTTCTAATGCTAGCCAAGATTGGAGACAGCCTCTTCAATCCCGCCTGCTTGGCATCCTGAACCGCCAATTCCAACGATAGGACTGCGCCACAAGTCGGACAGGTGCTGACCCCGCCAAGGGTTTCGCCAAAGCAAGACGGGCACGAGCCTGTTGCGGACCTCAAATTCCTATGATCCGAAGCCACATCAACCTCTCGTGGAGATCGGCGAGGCCCCGGCGAGAAGCATGTGATAGCGGAGGTTCATCGCTTTTGCAGTCTTGTAAGCGTCGACTGCAGACCAAATCATAATGATCCATCCCAGAAAGACAAACCAGAGCGCTATTGTGAGGACAAACATGAGAATGCCCTTACCTATCTGGCCGTTGTAGAATTGCCCGAGACCGCAGATGAGAAGCGATAGGATGAGCGCAACGCCAGCCGATTTGTTGGCTGCGGTGCCGTCCAGGAGGACACTCGCAACGCCATAGCCCGGCTGAGGTCCGATGTTGTTTGTCACTTGGACAATGGTGGCACCCTCGGCAGCACTGACCCGGCTGTCCGAATTTGTCCGAGCAGGTGGTAGGGGTGTAACTCTAACGTGTTCGAATAATTGTCCGAGAACATGGTCGTCTTTGGCAGCCTTCCAAGCCGTCCCGCCGACGGGGACTACCTGTGTATTCTCAGTTATTCGTCCCTCCTTCGCGAAACTGCGAAGTTCATGGCCGGTGTAGGGACCATAATTCTGAGCCTCAATGTTCAGATGCCAAGAACCATCCAAAGGATGCGGCGGAACGTTGGAAACTGAGTTCGAAATTTCTCCTGCCGCGCTAGGCAGCGTAGACTTTGGCCCTAATTGTTCTGTCATAATTCCCCCCTAAGCCCCTTTAACATTTTTATCAGGGAGGCCTCAAAAAGCAATGCGCATTTCAGGGCGTTGCTACTATGCCAGTGTAAAGAGAGAAAGTTTACTCCATGTCCGGCACGTCGCCGCCGATAAAGAGGGTCGTCGGCTCCCCGTATTCACCAAGCGAAGGGTTGGCATCACGCGACCACGCAATGACGCCGGTATGCTTCCCCGCTAGACCCTTCGCGGTCCTAATCGCCCGATCCTCCGTCTGCCGTTCGGCAGGCCCAAAAACGGGCTGAAGGTCCCCAGTCTCATCGCGGTCGAAGGCGGTGACGACGATCAACTTCGGTGCTTTCTGCTGTGGGAACAAATTATCTGATATGCAATCTTTCCGTTCGGCCAAGCCCCGATGAGAGGTGAGGGCTCAGGCTCATTGGGAAAGAGCGCCGTCGTGCCGATTATGGGCATCATCGAAGACTCCAGCTCGGGCGCTGTCTGCTTAGCCTTTAGGTGCGTGATTTCCTCATCGCGTCTGGCAATTCTGCTTTCCAGATTGGCGATGCGCTCAGTCAGCAAATACCGCTCGACAGCAAACCCACCGCCTGCGAACAGCACGGCAAACGTGGCAAAGGCTGCCGGGTTGGCCACTACCAGCGCAGAGTTGCTTCCAATGAAAGCGATAAGGTCATGCATTGAGCGACGCCACTTTCATCCCAACACAGGCGGTGTAGGGTCAAAGCTGATCGCCACGAGCCCCGGATACCTGTGAGCGAGGGCAATGATTTGGGTCTCAAGCTCGCAGTTGTGGGCCATAAGCGCCTTCACGGTCTCAAGAGGGCTTTCGTAGCGGGCGATAAGCTTCTCCGCTTCGAAGTGCAATTCCGCTTTCGATTCAGCGTCTAGGTGCATCGTGGCCATTGCGGTCCCTCCTAGCGTGTCGCGCGGCGTGGTGCAGTGATCGCGTCAAGGCGGTCCTGAAGGTGCCCGTTGAGGATGATCATTTCCTTGAGGGCCTTCATCAAGTCGCCCTTGTGTACGGCAACGAATTTTTCTCGGCGACGGCTTGAAGGGCAGCCTCTTGCCGGCTGTCCAGGGTCACAATGAGGTCCATCTGAACGTCTCCTAATGTCTCGTACCAACAGGGATCTGGGACAGGATATCTTTGCGCAAACAGGAACGCGAGATGGAAGACAACAAACTTGGCAATGGCGGAAGCGTCGTTGAGATCGTCATGATCGTCGTCCTCCTCTTGGTATCCATCGGCCTCGTCATAATCGTCGCGACTGGAATGCCTTGAACATCCCGCCCTGGAATGCCTTGAACATCCCGCCCTGGAATGCCTCGACGTAAGGAGAAGTGTGGGGCTTGGTTGCGACCTCGCCGCCCCGTGTGTGGTGGATCGAGAGGGGACGGGGGGTCTAGGCGCGGGCCAGTTATCCGATCAGCCGCTCAGATTTTTTTACCAAATATTCCGATCCCATAATGTGATTTGGTTTTTCAGCAGGTCCTCCCAATATTGTCGCTGAGAGGGGATTGGGAGGTCACGCGGATGGAACGCTTGTTGAAGTCCGACGACGTCATACAGCAAGCCATAGACCAGGCCATTCAGGGCGAAATCGTCTCCCTTAAGAAGGCCGTCGCGTTTATCCGAACGAAGCGCCCTGACCTTAAGGACGAGCTGGACGAATTGGGCAACGACAACCCACTGTGTGAAAAGGTGGTCCAAATAGCTGCAAGAACTGGAAAGGGCGTTCTCTTCGACCTGCACGATTAGCCCTCCGGGTACATGGCCACTTTGGGCTTTGGTCCGAGTTGACATTTACCTGACCCGCTCGAATGATCCGGACAAATGGGCAGGGGGATCACATGCCAGTAACACGCATCGCGAACGGCACCTTCGAACCGGAGGAACTGTCCCTCCTCCAGGGGCTGTTCGATATGCTCTGTGAGGTGCGCGGGATGGACCGCGAAAGCCCTGAAGCTACGACGGCTGCGGAACGCCTGATTGCACGTTACAAAACAGGCCTTCGCGGCGATGATCTTTTCCAATCGGTGGCGGCGGAGTAGCTGCTGCTCCAATCTCTTCAGGCAGTCCTGTTCTTCGGGAACCATTAAGGTCACCAAAGGTTTGGCTCGGTGCTAACCGTGCGGGCCGACCATGGAAGAGCTTTCTCCCGAGCAACAGCAGGCTACATCGCGTCTCATTCGGACGTGGATTACTTCAGAGACACTGCGCCATCAAATCCGCCAACTGCTGAACCTCCCAGCAGATTGGGATATGACCGAGGAGCATCGGTCCATGCTTGACGAGTTGGATCGGAAGCACAACGTATCGCCCCATGGAGCCAAGGTACGAACTGAAACGTGCCCCCAAGGGGAGCCAATCGGACCATAAGTTATAGGCGCCAAACTCATGGGGACTCCCTATGGCGAAGCGCGACAAAGCCGGCCACAAGACTGTTGCCGACTCTCTTCAGGAACTCATACGAAACGAGGACAACCGCCGTCAGGTTCGGAAAGCCTTCAGGTTGGAAGTTGAACCTGAGCTGCCGCCAACTCTAGCCTCATTGCTCGACGCCATTGAAGTGGCTCATCAGGAAACCCTAATTACCCTGATGAGGCAGTTGAGGTACGACCTGAGGAGAGACCAAGACGGGACCTGGACGGTGTTCGACGTGTTCACCGGGCAGCCGGTTTCGCCTGATGGTTGGCCAGCGATAGGCCTCAATAGGGAATATGCCGACGATCTGGTCGACCTACTGAATGCCGAAGACCTCAAGTGCAGGCTCTCCCACCGTAGGTTCATCTGATGGAACTCCATTGGTTCAGCCCTGTGGTCCCCGTCAGAACCGAGAAGGTCGGCATCACGCTGGGCGTCAGCAACGTCGAGACTGCTGCTGAGGAACTCATGAAGTGGCCCGAGAGGGGACCGAAGTGGAACAAGGCGGTGCAGCTCTGCATCGACTGTTTCGAGGACCGAGCGTCACCCCAAGATGTCCAGAAGGCCTTCGAGGAGGCTGCTAAGGAGCAGGGGATGCTTCGGTCTTTGTAGGAAAGGAAAGACCCGCCACCGGAGGGAACAGGCAGCGGGCTCTTTGAGCGGCTACATCCGAGGATCGACCGCTTCGGATGGTTAACTCGCATCACACACGATCGTTCCGAGTAAGTTCCTCGCTGCTCTGGGGGGTCCCATGTCCGTCACGTTTATCCCTCAGGCAGCCCCGCGAGTTCTCCCTGCTGGAGGTTGAGGGCGCACTGGGACACGTTGCGTTGCTTCCCGCCGAGTGGTTGAGTGCCTATTCACACCAAGCCGGCTGCCTAGTAATGTGATTGGGGGAATGGGGCAGCGGAAATGCAGCCTGAGGACGATCTGAAGTCCCGTATCGAGGCTGCATTGGTTCGCGGCCACTTCACCCAATGGCAGCGCCAATTCCTGCTCGACATGCGTGACCGATTGGTGAAGTACGGCCCGCGCACGCGGCTGAGCGCGAAGCAATGGGCAAAGCTTTACGAGATCATAGGCCCCGCGCCGCCAAACGCCAACGCATCGCCACAATCTCGCTCGGATAGGCCCCCATCGTCCCCGCGATGGCAAACGCGCCGCTGGCGAAGCCCACTCGCCCGCGAAGCTCGTTATTTGGCAGCCAGGTTTGCTAGAACCTTTGGGATCGCTTTGGCTCTGATCGTTGGCTCCTTAATCTACTCCTTCATCATTAGGGGTGGTCACGTTACCTGGCCCAGCATGCCATCCTTCGCGAGGTCCGGCGGATCGGAGTGGGTGCCGCTTGCCAGAACCCAGTTCACGATAACGGATGGCGATACTATTCGGCTCAATGGTGCCGCGAAGGGAACCCGGCTTGTCGGCTTTAACGCGCCCGAAAGCATCGAGCCAAGGTGCGACTCTGAGAGAGACCTTGGGCGTCGAGCGAAGGCGCGCCTCAAAGAGTTGGTTGCTGAGGCGAAGCTGGAGCTGAAGATGGTCCCATGTTCCTGCCCAGCAGGCACTGAGGGCACCGACAAGTGCAACTACGGCCGACGCTGTGGCTTGCTCTTTGCCGATGGTCGCGATGTTGGCGACGTGTTGGTGTCAGAGGGTTTGGCTGTGTCGTTCGTCTGCGGCTCGACGAGCTGTCCACCGACGCCTCGCCCTTGGTGTGGATAAGGCGTCCTGAACCCTGAGACGGCCTCGGTTGCTTTGAGCGCTTTGCCAGCTCCACGGGCTGTGCGGGATGGCATGTTCGAGATGCACGTCTGCAACCCGCAAACCTGAGACCTCGGCGAGGCGACATCCAGTCCCTTTAAGAATGCGCCAAATGTGCTGGAGGTCGGTCTTGGCGTGTGACACAAGGCGGGCCGAGATGGCGGCAGCCTCATCCAATGTGAAAGATCGGCGCTTGTCTTTGTCCGGCTCAGCCTTGTCCTTGGGCGCAGCCTCTACCCCGCAGTGTATCTCGCGGTGTATCTCTGGGGAATGGAAACCCTTGGAGTCCTTGGGTTTCAAGGCATTTCTGGAATAAGTGGCTCCCCGGGCCGGAGATGAACTAGCGCTTGCAAAGCGAGCCACAGTGGAGGACTCGGCTGCCGTTCGAGTTTTGTGGCCGCGCTCTGTGAAATTTCCCAGACCTATTTTCTGCAAAGTGCACAGGAAGCGCCGACAAATCCCCCGCCAATTGTTTGAACGGTTCCCGACCTTATGTCGCGAAACCGCCGCCGGTTGCGCCATCTTATGGTGCGCCCGTCGAGCGAGGCCACCCAGCCTACGAAGTCAGCTGTGAGCCACAGTTGTGAGCCACAGTGATGTTCAATGCACGACGGCCCACGCTTTCCGCAGCGCAGCGCTGCGTGAGCTCCTGCTGCGGGCGGCGATGGCACGGGAATTGCGACACGGGGGGTGCGGCGCTTGACCGGAGAGCCGCGACGGGAGAAGCGCCGCAACGTGCCGGGGGTGCCGGCGCCGCGGGCGTCCTGCCGTTCATGTTTGATTGGAGCCCACCCATGTCCAGGCTGAATGCCGCCCTTGTCACAGTAATCGTTTTGTTGGCCCTCGCTTTGTTCGCGCTGGGAGCGCTGAAACAACATCTGGATACGGCCGAGGACCTGCAATGTGTGGAGGACCAACGCCTGATAGCGGCTGACTTGCGCATACGCATTCCACAGCGGCGCGACGCCCTCCTCAACGACCCAGCCTCGCCAATTGCGGGCAATCCGGATGGCGACACCGCTGTGGTCTCGTTCTTCGACTACAACTGCGGCGTTTGCCGGGCGGCAACTCTCGATCTACAGGAGGCCCTCAGCAATGATCCCAATGTGAAGCTTGTGTTCAAGGAACTCCCAGTCCTGGGGCCAGAATCCAAATTTGCAGCGCGCGCAGCGCTCGCGTCGCACAAACAGGGGAAGTATCAGGCGTTCCATCTCGCCCTCATGGCTTTCCCTGGCTTCCTCAACCAGCGCACCACCTTAGCCGTTGCAGAGCGGGTGGGCCTCGATCTCGAGCAGCTGAAGCGGGACATGCAAGACCCAGCCATCGCAAATGCCATCACACGCAATTTCGCACTCGCCAAAGATCTGTACATCGAGGGCACACCGGCGTTGGTGGTCGGCGACGAAGTAATCCCAGGGGAAGTGGGGATGGCCCGACTGCAACGCTCCATTGCTGATGCCCGCGCCTAGGCGAAGGTACGATCTTCGACAGCTGCAAAAGTGCCATTCCGACCGAGGGTCTCGGGATCGTCTTTGGGGAGCTGGGGTTTTGATGTGCTCCTGAGCGCCTTCTTCGCGTTTGGCTTCTTGACCAGACCGTAACGCGGGGCGCGAGCGCGACGCCGAACATGGCGCCGTCTCCCGGCGTGCGCTATCACCCAAGATTCCGGGGGCCGCGATCTCGCTCCTGGACGCACTCTCCGTTACGCGGCAAGGGGCGCCGAGAGGTGGAAATTCACGGCTCTGCGGCGTCGACCATATCCACGCGTCCGGGCGCAAGAATCGATGGTTATGACATCAGCTGCGGTGCCGATCACCAGTCCTGAATCCCGCGCGCCGGCAGGCGCGCGCCGGGTGCTCGTGCACCGAGCCCGCTTTTCTTCGCAAGGCTCAGGCGGTCTCGGCCATCCGGCTTCGCCCCCTGGCTTGGGCAGCCTTTCGGCTGCGCACGGCCGCCGGCCGATTGGCCGGCGTGGTCTGTCTTTAGGCCGTCCCCGGGTGCGCGCGGTGGGCGGCTCTCCCTTCTAGGCCCGCCGCGGCATCCCGCAACCCTTCGCTGCGCTTCGGGTCCTCCTCTGCGTTCCGGTCCTTCGGATGCGGTCCGCCTTTCACGGCGGGCCTTTGCGGTCGTTTTCGCCGCCCACCCCGCTTCCGGGGGAGGGCGCGATTTGGCGAGCGGAGGACCACGGCATGCGTTCAACCAACAACCGTTCCGGCAGCCGAAAGGCTGGCGCAAACAGGGGCGGGCGCTCAGGCGCCAGCCTTTATCAAGAGATCACGGACCGCATCATTGCCGAGCTCGAGCGCGGCACCGTGCCATGGGTCAAGCCCTGGGGAAGCGCAAAGGCAGGCCTCGGCCTGCCCAGGAATGCGGCCACCGAGCGCCGCTATTCCGGCATCAATATCCTGATCCTGTGGGGCGCGGTCATCGAGCGCAGCTATGCCAGCCAGAACTGGCTGACCTTCCGGCAGGCGCTTGCCCTTGGCGGCAATGTCAGGAAAGGCGAGCGCGGAACGACCATCGTTCACGCCGACCGCTTTGTTCCGCAAAACGAAAAGGAACGCGCCAACGCCGATGGCGACGAACCACAGGCAGTGCCTTACCTGAAGCGCTTCACCGTCTTCAATGTCGCGCAGTGCGAGAACCTGCCCGAACATCTCCATGCCGCCGCCGATCCGCTGCCGCAGCGCCAGATCATCCCGCAGGCCGAGGCGCTCATTCGTGCAACCGGCGCGGATGTCCGCATCGGCGGCGATCGCGCTTTCTACATGCCGGGCAGCGACTTCATTCAGGTGCCGCCGCAACCGACCTTCTTTCAGCAGATCAACTATTACCGGACCTGCTTTCACGAGCTTGGCCACTGGACCGGCCACCCGACGCGCCTTGCGCGCGACCTCTCCGGCTCGTTCGGCTCCAAGGCCTATGCCCGCGAGGAACTGGTCGCTGAAATCTGCGCAGCCTTCGTCTGCAGCACTATGGGCATCGAGCCGACCGTGCGCCATGCCGATTATATCGGCTCGTGGCTGAGCGTGCTGCGCGAGGACAATCGCGCCATCTTCCGCGCCGCCAGCCATGCCTCGAAAGCCGCCGATCTCCTGCTCGGCTCCAATGCCGAGGTCGAAGGCGAGGCGCATGCCGAGATCGCCGCATGAGCGCGCTTCTCGCCCTACGCGAGAGCCTTGCGCTTCTGACGGCGCGCGATGCGGCCGCGCGGCGCACAGCCGCTCGCCTCGGCGTGTTTGTCAACTCGCTCTCAAGCACCGTTCTGAAGGAACTCAGCAATGATCCTGATCACCGACGAACTGCGCCTTCTTCTGCTCGCCAATGGCGCTGCCGCGACCGAAACCGACCATGTTCCGGTCGTGAAACTGTTCAATCCGGTCGGCGCCGCCACCTGGCTCCTGGGCGATCTCGACGCCGATGGCGATACACTCTTCGGCCTCTGTGATCTCGGATTGGGCTTCCCCGAACTCGGCAGCGTCAGCCTTGCCGAGCTCCAGGCCGTCAAGGGACCACTTGGCCTCGGCATCGAGCGTGACCTTTATTTCAAGGCGCGGTTTCCGCTCTCGGTCTATGCCGAAGCCGCTCGCCTATGCGGCCACATCACCGAGGCCGAACGGCTCTTGCGGCAGGCCGCCGCCCTCTCGCTTTCCCTTCCCGAGCTTCCGCCCGACCCGGCGGAACAATAGCGCCATCCGGCGCAAAACCGCCGCGCCGCTCGGCCTGCGGCCTCGCGGTCAGGCAATTTCGGCCATTGCAAAGGAGAAAGACCATGCAGCTTGCCCACGTTTCCATCGACCGATTGAGCGTCGCTGCCGCCAACATGCGGCATTCCAAACGCGCGCCCGACATTTCCGACATCCTGCCCTCGGTGCGCGCGCGCGGCGTCCTTGTTCCGCTTCTGGTGCGGCCCAACGGCTCGCCCGACACCTTCGAGATCGTCGCCGGACGGCGACGCTATTTCGCAGCCAAGACCCTTGCCGACGAGCGCGGCGAGGCCGAGCCGCTGCCATGCGCCATCATGGAGGATGGCGACGACGCCGACGCGCTCGAAGCCTCCCTCATCGAAAACATCGCCCGCCTCGATCCCGACGAGGTCTCGCAATGGGAAACCTTTTCCCGCCTCATCAAGGAAGGTCGCACCATTGCCGATATCGCGGCCACTTTCGGCCTTACCGAGCATCAGGTGAAGCGCATTCTGGCGCTTGGCGAGCTTCTGCCCAGGATTCGCGAAGCCTATCGCCGCGAGGAAATCGATGCCGAGACGGTCCGCCACCTCACCATGGCCTCGAAGGCGCAGCAGAAGGACTGGCTGGCGCTCTTTGCCGATCCCGACAACCGCGCGCCGCGCGGCTGGCAATTGAAGCAATGGCTGTTCGGCGGCCAGTCGATCTCGACCAGGGTGGCGCTGTTTGCCATCGAGGACTATCCCGGCCTGATCGTCTCCGATCTGTTCGGCGAGGAAAGCTATTTTGCCGACGCCGACCTGTTCTGGCTCAAGCAGAACGAGGCGATAGCCGCCAGACGCGATGCCTATCTTGAGGCCGGATGGAGCGAAGTGATCGTGCTCGAACCGGGTCAACATTTCCACGCATGGGACCACGAAAAGACGCCGAAGAAGAAGGGCGGCAAGGTCTTTATATCAGTCTCGCATCGCGGCGAGGTCGGGTGTCACGAGGGCTGGCTGTCGCGCAAGGAAGCCTGCCGCGCCCGCGATCAAAGCGAGGCCGCAGTGGCCGAGACCCCGGACAAACCCTCGCGGCCCGAACTCACCGGACCGATGCAGAACTATGTCGATCTGCACCGCCATGCCATCGTGCGCTTGGCGCTCCTTGACCGTCCGGCCGCAGCCCTTCGCCTGATGGTGGCACATGCGATCGCCGGCTCCAGCCTGTGGCAGGTGCGCACCGAGCCGCAGCGCGCCGCCAACGAGATCGTGGCGGCAAGCCTGTCAGCCTGCAAGGCCGAGGCCACCTTCACGGATAAGCGGCGTGAGGTCCTGGCGCTGCTTGGCGAACCGGACGAGGGTGGCGCGGTGGCTGGCGGCAATGGCGGAGACTTCGGCACGGCACGCCTGTTTGCGCATCTCCTGACGCTGTCCGACGACGATGTGATGCGCGTTCTCGGCATCGTCATGGCTGAGACGCTCGAAGCCGGCAGCGCCGTCATCGAGGCGCTCGGCAATCATCTCAATGTCGACACTGCCGCTTGCTGGCAACCGGACGGCGCCTTCTTCGACCTGTTGCGCGACAGGGAAATTGCCAATTCCATGCTTGCCGAAATCGGCGGCAAGCATGTCGCGGACGGCAATGTCGCCGAGAAGGTGAAGAAGCAAAAGACGATCATCCGCGACTTTCTGTGCGGCGGCAACGGCAGGCAAAAGGTCGAGACCTGGCTGCCCCGCTGGATGAAATTCCCGGTCGAAAGCTACACGGATCGAGGCGGCTTGCGCACCGCCGATCAATGGGCGCGGGTCCGCTCACTGTTCGACTGCCAATAGACGTCAGGCTGGGCGGGGGCCTCCGAAGAGGCCGCCGCTCGGCATCGTACCCCGGTCGCAATGGCCGCATTTTCGTGACCTTTGCCGCCGCCTTCCCGCGGCAGAATCCAGCCGGGCAAACCACCTTAATCCCGCGGCTCGATCAGCCCGTCGGAGCCTGCTCCGGCGCCCGACCCCTGGGCACGATCTCAATCGGCACGGCACGGCATCAGCCGCAGTCCTCCAATTCCCGCCTCTCCTGGCTTGGCTGCAGCGACCGCGCTTGCCACGAACTCCATGCTCCCTCCAGGACCATCCCCTGCGGCTGGCTTGTCGACCTATGGACGGGTCCGGCCGCCCGAAACCCTCGCCAGCAGCTTTTTTCCCCGCCGCCTGCGGCGGCTTCCTCGCGCCGCTCCGCTTCAAAAAAGCCGCCGGCTCGGGTCCTCCGCTGGCGCTGCGGCCCTGTCGGGTTCAGGCGCTCCGGACGCGTCCATCACGGTCCGCCATCGCAGGGGATGGTCCCCGGCGACAGCAAAAGGAGACTTCGAAATGACCGCGATCGGTTACGTCAACAAGCAGGAAAACGGCGCCTACAAGGGCCAGCTCAAGACCCTCAGCGTCCGCGCCGACATCGACATCATCCCCAACCAGGCCAAGAGCGCCGACAATCATCCCGACTACCGGGTGCTGACGCAAGGGGTCGAAGTTGGCGCCGGCTGGATCCGCACCGGTGAGACGTCAGGCAAGGATTATGTGAGCCTGTCGATTGCAGCGCCGGAGTTCGGGCCACGCAAGCTCTACGCCAATCTGGGCCGCGCCGCCGGCCAGGACGATGACGACACCTACGCCATCATCTGGAATCCGGCCGACTGATCGGACCCATCATCAGAGCCCCGCGCCCCAGCCGGCGCGGGGCTTTTGCCGAGGAGCGGCGAAAACTCGCCCCCAACTCTTCGCCCGTCCCCAAGACGACCTCGCCCGCCCATCCTCGCCTGGCTCGCAAGCCAAACGAGGATCATCATGGACAACGAAAACGAACGCGCCGCCCGCGCCAAAAAGGGCAGTCCGTTTCTCAACACAGCCCAAGCCGCCTTCTACATAGGGCTCTCCCAGCGCACGCTGGAAAAAATGCGGCTCAACGGCGGCGGCCCGAAATTCCGCAAGCATGGCCGCTACGTCCGCTACCACATCGATGAGCTCGACGACTGGTCGAAAGGCCGCCAGAACCACACCCTTTCCAACGATGGAGGCCGCTCATGAGCCGGCCTCCTGCCATCCGTCTGACCGGCAGCCGCCTGCGCCGTGTCCTGGCGACAAAGGCGATCGCCGGGACCACGATTGCCCTTGGCCTGATTGCCTTCGGCCCCCTTGCAAACCCGTCGCCCTTCCTGGTCTGGAACGCCTCGGCGAGCGCGCCGGTCGGCCTCTATCGCGTCGTCGCGGGAGCGCCCGCACGCGGCGACCTGGTGCTCGCCGGCGCACCGGATGCCATTGCCGGCCTCGCTGCCGAACGCGGCTATCTCCCGAACGGCGTTCCCCTTGTAAAGCACATTGCCGCGCTGCCGCACGAACGTGTCTGCGCCTTCAACGAGGCGATCATCATCGGCGGCAAGATCGTCGCACAGCGGCTCGCAACCGACACCCAAGGCCGTCCGCTGCCATGGTGGAGCGGCTGCCGCGCGCTCGCTGACGACGAATTCTTCGTGCTGAACGGCGAGGCACCGCGCTCTTTCGACAGCCGCTATTTCGGGCCGGTCCGAACCGCAAGCATCATCGGGAGGCTCGCGCCGCTATGGACCGAGTAGCCCTCCTGATGCTTGGCATGATCGCTGTCGCGCCATGCGCCTGTTCCGCCTCGACCGGCGCTGAGCCGGTCGCCATCTCCCAAAGTCCGCAACTTCGAAGGTGGCATGAGTTCACAGGCGAAGCAAGCAAGCGTTTCCGTGTTCCCGAGGCCTGGATTTACGCGGTGATCGATGCCGAAAGCAGGGGCAAGACTATGCTCCACGGCCGGCCGATCACCTCGCGCGCGGGTGCCATGGGCCTCATGCAGGTGATGCCGGAAACCTATGAGGACATGCGTGCGCAATACGGACTAGGCGCCGATCCCCACGATCCGCGCGACAACATTCTGGCCGGCACTGCCTATCTTCGGGCCATGTATGACCGCTTCGGGTTCCCCGGTCTGTTTGCCGCTTACAACGCCGGACCCGAGCGCTACGAGGCGCATCTGAAGCGCGGCACGCGGCTGCCGAAAGAGACCGTCGATTACCTCAAGCAGCTCGGGGCGGCCGGAGTTTCGGCAACCGACATCGAGCAGTTCAAGGGCAAATCTGTCGCTCCAGGCAGGCAAAATGCACCCTCGGGGCGCTCGCTGTTTTTCCCGCAAAATGGTGATCGCGCCGGCGCGCGAAACGGCGATCTCTTCGTGCCGCTGGGAAGCGACGTCGCACAGGTCAAGGAGCCGGAACGCTAGCAAAGGGGGGCCGGACGCGTCCGAAGGGGTGGGGCGCGGAAGGCAAGATAAAGGCACCCCCTCCAAGAGGCGGCGAAGTGTTTGTCTGCACATCGTTTTTGCCGGAGGCACCCTCCAGCGTCAGGAGAGCTTTGGAGCGCAAATGGCTGATTCGACTCTGTTCCAGGCGCAGGCCAAGCATGCGGGATGACGAGTTCAGACCGAAGCTCGGGAAGATTGGATCGCGTGGTTCGAAGGCCGGCAAACGCTTTGCCGGCCAGGTCCGGGCCGCGATCAACCGAGCTGGTGGCCGGCCCCAGCGTGGTGGCCGCTTCGCGGGCAGCCGGATAGGCCGGGGTGGGGCGACGGCCGCGCTGTTGAAATCACGCGATCGCCATGCAGCCTTCCGCCAGCGCCGGGTCGTCGTCAAGGCGCGTGTCGTCAAGCTGGCCGGCAAGAGCGCGGACGGGGCGCGTGCGCATCTGCGCTACATCCAGCGCGACGGCGTCACCCGGGACGGCGCGCCTGGCCAGCTCTATGGCGCCGACAGCGATCGCGTCGCCGGCAAGGACTTCCTCGACCGTGCCGATGGCGATCGCCATCAATTCCGCTTCATCGTCGCACCCGAGGACGGCATCGAATTCGACGACCTCAAGCCACTGACGCGGCGGCTCATGGCACAGATAGAGGAGGATCTCGGCACGAAGCTCGACTGGGTTGCCGTGGACCATTTCAATACCGGCCATCCGCACACCCACATCATCGTGCGTGGCAAGGACGATCGCGGCGAGAATCTCGTCATAGCGCGCGAATACATCTCGAGCGGCATCCGCGAGCGCGCTGCCGAGCTGGTCAGCCTCGATCTCGGTCCGCGCACCGACCACGAGATCGAGCACCGCCTGCGTCAGGAAATGCAGCAGGAACGCTTCACCAGCATCGACCGCCGCCTGCTGCAGCTGCGTGACGAGAGTGGGCTCGTGTCACCGGATAGCCGCGACGCGTTTCGACAGACCTTGCATCAGGGGCGCCTGCGCAAGCTCGAGCGCATGGATCTGGCCGAAGAGATCGCCCCGCGCCGCTGGCGGCTCGATGACGGGCTTGAAGCGACGCTGCGCCGCATCGGCGAACGCGGCGACATCATCAAGACCTTGCATCGCGAACTGACGGGCAGGGGGATCTCCCGCAGTGTCGCCGACTGCGTGATCCAAGATGGATCGGGCGAGCAGCCCGCCCCTGTCGTCGGCCGCGTTGTCGCGCGCGGGCTGGCCGACGAGCTCAGCGACCGGCATTACCTCATCGTCGACGGTGTGGATGGCAAAACCCGATACATCGACATCGGCAAAGGCGAGGCGACAGAGCCGACGCCCGACGGCTGCATCGTGCGTGTCGCGCCGAGGAACACAGAGCGCAGGCTGGTTGACCGCACGGTGGCCGAAATCGCGGCTGCCCATCACGGCCGCTACAACATCGACATTCATCTGAAGCACGATCCGACCTCCACCGACCGCTTCGCCGAAACACATGTGCGCCGGCTGGAGGCAATCCGGCGCGCTACCGGGGGCGTCGAGCGCGAGCCCGATGGCACCTGGATCATCGCGCCGGATCATCTCGATCGTGTAGCCGCCTACGAGCGCCAGCAGGCCAGGACCCAGCCTGTCACGGTCGACAAGCTCTCTTCGATGCCGCTGGAGCGGCAGGTTGGCTTTGACGGCGCGACCTGGATCGACAGCCAGCTTGTCTCCGAGGCATCAGAGAGGTTACGCAACTCGGGCTTCGGCCGTGAGATGCAGGAGGCGCGGAGCCGCCGACAGCAGTGGCTGATCGCGCAGGGCCTTGCCGATCAGGAGCAGGATCGGATCGTCTATCGCGCCAACATGATTTCGATCCTCCGCCAGCGGGAGTTGAACCGTGTTGCCGGTCAACTGTCGGAAGAGCTTGGCCTGTCCTATGCCGAAACGCGGCCCGGTCATCGCGTAGAGGGCACGCTCCGCCGGTCAGTTGAACTCGCCAGCGGCAAATATGCCGTTATCGAGAAATCGCGCGAGTTCACGCTCGTACCATGGCGGCCGGTGCTCGAGCGGCACATCGGCAAAGAGGTTTCCGGCCTGGTGCAGCGCGAGGGCATCTCTTGGAACATCGGTCGGCAAAGGAGTGGGCCCAACGTTTCGTGACCTGCGCAGCCATACGAACGCGGTCTGCCTTCGATCGGCCCGGGCAAGACTTCGACAAGGTGCTCCGAGCCTGCTTGCATCGGCAGCGAAAAATGGGGCTGATAGCCACCCGATTCGCATCGGCATCGATCTTTGATGCACGATCCCAAATCGACTGACGCAGACGAAGCGAATGCGCTGGGCAGCAGAGGAAGGTAGCAAAGCAAATGATCCTTAGGGCCATCGGCAGAGCCTGGCATTCGGCCTTGTCTAAGATCGACACAGCCCGGTTGCGGCGGCAGCGTCGGCAACTCGGCGACGTTGCCACGGCTGAATTTCAGCGGCCGAAACTCCGCACCGCCGAACACTCCGCGACTAAGTCGGCCACCGGACGATCCTCTCCGCGACACGCGGCGGTCCCCAAGATGGACAGCTTGCAGGGACAATCTGCGCGGCCGCGCAGGTCGAAAAAGCACTGAACATGGCCGCAAATTGCGCCAAACGCTGGCGAATTGACAGCTTACTAACTCTCCGAGACGGGTGAGCTGAGGTCAGGAGACCTGCAGAGCCGAGATCAACGATCCGTCTCGCCGGATGTCAAAAGACATGCTCGCCTATCCGCTGGCTGGATGGCAGCTATCCCAAAAATCGATTTTACCTGTTTTGCAGAATTCTACTACGGAGGCTGAGCGCTTGGCGCGTTCCCTTCGGGCCGACTGAGGCTACTGGGAAGAATTCGGAGACGAAGTCATGTGCGGGATTGTTGGCATTGTCGGGCATCAGCCGGTGTCGGAGCGGTTGGTCGACGCGTTGAAGCGGCTCGAATATCGCGGCTATGACTCAGCCGGCCTTGCCACCATTTGCGAGGGCTCGCTGCACTCCCGGCGCGCGAAGGGCAAGCTTGTCGACCTCGAGAGAAGGTTGAAGGAAGAGCCGCTGAGTGGGATCGTCGGCATCGCACATACACGTTGGGCGACCCATGGCGCACCCACCGAGCGCAACGCCCACCCGCACATTGCCGAGGGTGTGGCCGTGGTTCACAACGGCATCATCGAGAATTTCGCCGAGTTGAAGGATGAACTCGCGGCGGCGGGCGCCGAGTTCCAGACCGATACCGACACCGAGGTTGTCGTACATCTCTTGGCACGATACCGCCGTGAGGGCATGGGGAGGGGTGAGGCAATGCATGCCATGCTGAAGCGCGTCAGGGGTGCCTATGCGCTTGCTGTTCTCTTTGAGGATGATCCGTCCACCATCATGGCGGCGCGCAATGGACCCCCATTGGCGATCGGTCATGGCGACGGCGAGATGTTCCTGGGCTCCGACGCCATCGCGCTTGCTCCCTTCACAAATGCGGTCACGTATCTCGTCGACGGCGACTGGGCCGTTATCGGCAAGACAGGAGTCGACATCTTCAATTTCGATGGCCATCCCGTCGAGCGTCCGCGCCAGACTTCCCTTGCCGGGGCATATCTGGCTGATAAGGGCAAGTATCGCCATTTCATGGAGAAGGAAATTCATGAGCAGCCCGAGGTTGTCGCCCGTGCGCTCGGTTATCACACCAGCTTCGAAGGGAATCGCGCCGACACGCCGTCTTGCATGGATTTCGCCGGCATCCCGAGCCTGGCGATCTCGGCTTGCGGCACCGCCTATCTGGCTGGACTGATCGCGAAATACTGGTTCGAGCGCTATGCGCGCCTGCCGGTCGAAATCGACGTCGCGTCCGAATTCCGCTACCGGGAGATCCCGTTGCCGCCGCAGTCGGCGGCTCTTTTCATTTCGCAGTCCGGTGAAACCGCCGACACGCTCGCATCCCTGAGATACTGCAAGGCGCGTGGGCTGAAGACCGGCGCTGTCGTCAACAGCCGGGAATCGAGCATTGCGCGGGAGGCCGACGCCGTCTTCCCGATCTTCGCCGGCCCGGAGATCGGCGTTGCCTCCACCAAGGCGTTCACCTGCCAGCTTGTGGCTCTAGCCACACTCGCCATTGGCGCTGCCAGGGCCCGTGGAACGGCAACGCAAGATGAGGCAAAGGCGCTCGTCACGAGTCTTGCCGAAATGCCGGGCGTCATGGGCCGGGTCCTGAACAGCATCATGCCAGATGTCGAGCTCCTATCGCGCGAACTGTCAAAATGCCATGACGTCCTGTATATCGGCCGCGGCACCAGTTTCCCACTGGCAATGGAAGGTGCGCTGAAGCTCAAGGAGATATCCTACATCCATGCCGAGGGATATGCGGCTGGTGAATTGAAGCATGGTCCGCTCGCACTGGTCGACGAAAACATGCCAGTGATCGTCATCGCGCCACATGATCGCTTTTTTGACAAGACCGTCTCGAACATGCAGGAAGCGGCCGCCAGAGGCGGTCGGATTATCCTCATCACGGATGAGAAAGGGGCCGCTGCTTCGAAACTCGACACGATGCACACGATCGTGCTGCCGGTAGTCGACGAGATTATCGCGCCAATGATCTTTGCGCTGCCGATACAGCTTCTTGCGTATCACACGGCGGTCTTGATGGGCAAAGATGTCGACCAGCCGCGCAATCTCGCAAAATCGGTTACCGTCGAATGATGGTCACGGCCCTTCGATAGAAATGCACTTCGGCTGAACGAGCAGTCGGACGGTATCGTCGAGGCCTTAATAGCTCCGGCTAATCCTTGTGACGAGCCCGGCGCTGCTCCTCATCGCACCTGGTCGTGCGTAGTGTGCATTTCAGTTCACATCGCGGCGCGCGATGCTTGCCCCGGTGTTCGAAACAGCGGAGCAAGCCAATGACGCCCACGAAGTTGCTGATTGGGCAGATCGTCGTCGTATTCGCAATCGTCATGCTCGGCGTGTGGACGGCCACGCAGTGGTGCGCGCACATGCTGGGCCATCAGCCGCCACTCGGCGCGCCGTGGTTTGTTGCGGCTGGCTGGCCGATCTACAAGCCGTGGAAACTGTTTGAATGGTGGTACCATTTTGACGCCTATGCGCCCGAGGTCTTCGATAAGGCCGGTGCGCTCGCCGGCGCGAGTGGGTTCGTGGGCTGTGCCGCCGCCATCGGCGGTTCGCTGTGGCGCGCGCGACAGCTCGGATCGGTGACGACCTATGGCTCGTCAAGGTGGGCAACGACTCAGGAGATCGTGACGGCAGGGCTGTTTCGGCCGGCCGGGGTTTTCCTAGGCAAGCTGAAGGATCGCTATCTGCGCCATGACGGGCCCGAGCACGTCATGGCCTTTGCCCCAACACGTTCAGGCAAGGGCGTCGGACTGGTTGTTCCAACTCTTCTGTCCTGGACCGGTTCGGCGGTCATTCATGATATCAAAGGCGAGAATTGGCAGTTGACCTCCGGCTGGCGGTCGAAATTCTCCTATTGCCTTCTATTCAATCCGACGGATCCTAGGTCGGCGCGCTATAACCCGCTGCTTGAGGTACGAAAGGGTCCACAAGAGGTCCGCGATGTTCAGAACATCGCCGACATCCTGGTAGATCCGGAAGGCGCGCTGGACCGCCGGAATCACTGGGAAAAGACAAGTCATTCCCTCCTCGTCGGCGCCGTTTTGCACGTGCTCTATGCCGAAGAGGAAAAGACGCTTGCCCGCGTCGCCACTTTCCTGTCGGACCCGCAACGTTCCTTTTCCGCGACGCTGCAGCGGATGATGACCACCAACCACCTGGGCACGCCCGACAAGCCTGAGGTCCATCCGGTCGTGGCCTCGGCGGCACGTGAGCTGCTGAACAAATCGGAAAACGAGCGTTCGGGTGTTTTGTCGACCGCCATGTCATTTCTCGGGCTCTATCGCGACCCGACGGTCGCGGCGGCAACATCGACCTGCGACTGGCGCATTGTCGATCTCATGGATGCCGAGCGACCGATATCGCTCTACCTGGTCGTGCCGCCGTCGGACATCTCGCGCACCAAGCCCTTGGTGCGCCTGATCCTGAACCAGATCGGCAGACGCCTGACCGAGCGCCTTGAGGGCGATCCAAGCAGGAGTCGCAAACATCGACTCCTCATGATGCTCGACGAATTCCCGGCGCTCGGCCGGTTAGATTTCTTCGAGACCGCGCTCGCCTTCATGGCCGGCTATGGCATTCGCGCATACCTGATCGCGCAATCATTGAACCAGATATCCAAGGCCTATGGCGAGAACAGTGCCATTCTCGACAACTGCCACGTGCGTATTGCCTTTTCCTCCAATGACGAACGCACCGCCAAGCGCATTTCGGATGCGCTCGGCACCGCAACGGAGCTTAGATCGATGCGCAACTATGCCGGCCACCGGCTGGCGCCCTGGCTGTCGCACGTCATGGTCAGCCGGCAGGAAACGGCCCGACCGCTGCTCACTCCTGGCGAGGTGATGCAGCTGCCCCAAACCGACGAGCTGGTGCTGATTTCAGGGCTGCCGCCGTTGCGCGTCCAGAAGCTGCGCTATTATGAGGACCGGAATTTTACCGAACGCGTGCTACCTTCCCCGGTGCTGCGGGACAGCCCTTACGCAGACCGTCCGGCTTCCCGCACGGACGACTGGACTGGACGGGTGCGCAGCGTTGACGGTCGTCTGGCTGCAGGCGACGAAATTGCCGACGCGGCGATCGGGGACGAGGGCGGCGTCCAGCAGCAGCGCCATCCAGCTCTACCGGAAGATCAAATCGTGCTTTCTCAAGAAGCTGAGCAGGACGATCTCTTCAAGTCTGTTGACGATGATAGCGAGCCGGTCGCCGACAAACGTGTCATGGATCGGATTTCGACGGCGGCCCGCGCCTACGGCATCAATGAGGGAAGGGGCGACGACAAGGACATCGTGCCCGGCTTCTGAACGCTGCTTCCTGACGGCGTACCTCAGCGTAGATAAGGGCGATAAGCGTTTTTGGGCATCTGGCGGATGCTTGTTCCCGTGCCGGCGGGCAGCGCTGGCAGTTGGAACAAGCCACATGAAGCCCCGCCGCATTCGTCACCAATTTCTGCTTGAGTTCGAGTTAAGCGAGAAGCTGGACAAACTCAGTCGTGATCCTTCGACCACCAAATCGGCGATCGTCGCCAAGGCAGTAGAAGCCTTCATCGAGCGGCGTGGCGAGAACGAGCTCGACCAACGATACGGGGTAAGGCTCGACCGTCTTTCTCGCGACCTCGCTCATGTCAGGCGCGACGCCGAGATGACGATGGAGAGCCTGGCGCTCTTTATCCGCTTCTCGATCACGCTTCACGCCCACACGCCGGCCCCGGACAGGGTAACGCAGGCCATCGGCCAGGAGCGCTTCGACAAATTTGTCGAGCAGGTCGGCCGGCAGATCGCTTCCGGGAAGCGGTCGCTTGGCAAAGACAATGGCGGGGGAGAGGAAGGGTGAACTCTCATCCGGAAGCCGATCATCGCCGCCGCGCGATGCTGCGCACCGCCATGGGCCCGGCGATCACCAAAGCGCTTTCAGACCCATCGATCATCGAGGTGATGGTCAATCCCGACGGAGCACTGCGGATCGATCGGCTCGGGGAAGGCTTGTTCGACACAGGCGTGCACATCCATCCTACCGAGGCGGAGCGCATTGTCCGCCTCGTCGCTTCCCACGTGCGCGCCGAAGCGCATGCGGATAATCCGATCGTAAGCGCCGAACTGCCCTCGGGCGAGCGGTTCGAAGGCCTGCTGCCACCTGTGGTGTTGGCGCCATGCTTTGCCATTCGCAAGCCCGCCGCAAAGCTCTACAGCCTGGCCGATTATGTCGCCGACGGGGTCATGCTGCCGCTGCAGGCTGATGCGTTGAAGAAAGCCGTCCGCGAGCAGCGCAACATCCTGGTCGCGGGCGGCACCTCATCGGGCAAGACAACCCTTGCCAATGCGCTGCTGGCCGTGGTCGCCGACTGCCACGAGCGGGTGATCCTGATCGAGGATACGCGCGAACTTCAATGCGCAGCAAAAGACTGCGTTGCGCTGAGGACCAGGCGTGGTTCTGTCACGCTCGCCGATCTCGTGCGTTCGACACTGCGCCTCAGACCCGATCGCATCATCGTCGGCGAGATCAGAGGCGCGGAAGCGCTCGACATGCTGAAGGCATGGAACACTGGTCACCCAGGGGGCATCGCCACCGTTCATGCGAACTCGGCGCGGTCCGCCCTCTACCGCATCGAGCAGCTCGCACAGGAAGCCGTGGTCACCGTTCCCCGCCGGCTCATCGCCGAGGCGATAGACCTGATCGTCTTCATCGCCGGCCGCGGATCCTCGCGCCGCATCGAGACGATCGCCGAGGTCACTGGCCTCGACGGCAGTGGCGACTACGCCGTCACCCAGCTCACGCTTCCGCAACTCCAGCAACTCTGAAAGGTCACTTCATGCGCAAGAAGCTTCGCTTTCTCTGGGCCACCACGCTCGCGTTTCTTCTCACGTTTCCGGCATACGCCGCCGGCTCCGGAATGCCCTGGGAGCAGCCGCTGCAGCAGATCTTGGAATCTGTGCAGGGGCCGGTCGCCAAGATCATCGCGGTCATCATCATCATCACCACCGGCCTGACACTCGCCTTCGGCGACACGGCAGGTGGGTTCCGTCGGCTCATCCAGATTGTCTTCGGCCTGTCGATCGCCTTTGCCGCATCGAGCTTCTTCCTCTCCTTCTTCTCCTTTGGCGGCGGGGCACTCGTCTGATGTTGGCCGGAGAGCACCATATCGAGGGCTTAGAGGTTCCGGTTCACCGCGCACTGACCGAACCGATCCTGCTCGGCGGCGCGCCGCGAGCGGTGGCCATCCTCAGTGGCACCGTCGCCGCGGCCGTCGGGCTGGGGTTGCAGCAGTGGATTGCCGGACTGGTGCTGTGGATCTGCGGGCACACGGTGGCTGTCATCGCGGCCCGCCGCGACCCGGATTTCGCCAGCGTGCTCGTCCGCCATCTTCGCCTGAAGGGGTGGCTCGCATGCTGAATCTTTCCGAATATCGGGGCAAGGCCGACCGACTTGCCGATCATCTGCCTTGGGCCGCACTGGTGGCACCGGGCATCGTGCTCAACAAGGACGGAAGTTTCCAGCGCTCATTTGGATTTCGCGGGCCTGATCTCGAGAGTGCAACAGAAGCCGAACTGATCGGCATCTGCGCGCGGGCCAACAATGCGCTCAGACGGCTCGGCTCCGGCTGGGCATTGTTCTTCGACGCCGAGCGCATCGAGGCGCTGGGCTACCCAAGCTCGCGTTTCCCCGACGCTGCGTCATGGCTGGTGGATGAAGAACGGCGCGCGGCCTTTCAAGGCAAGGTCGCGCACTACGAGAGCCGCTATCACCTAACGCTGACGTTCATCCCGCCGCCGGACAGCCAGGCGCGGGCGCAAAGCGCTCTGGTCGACTCGCATCATTCAGGAGGCGAGAGAGAGTGGCGCCAGGAACTGACGCGGTTCCGGGACGAGACCGGCCGCGTGCTGGATCTCCTGTCGGGCTTTATGCCCGAAATACGCGCACTCGATGATGCCGAGACGCTGACTTACCTCCACGGCACGATCTCCACCCGCCGCCATCCAGTCGCCGCGCCGAAAACACCCATGTATCTCGACGGCATCCTGGTCGATGCGCCGCTTACTGGCGGATTGGAGCCGATGCTTGGCAACCACCATCTGCGCACGCTCACCATCCTCGGTTTTCCGAATGTCACACGGCCCGGAATTCTCGACGCGCTCAACCATCAGGATTTCCCCTACCGCTGGATGACGCGCTTCATTCCGCTGGACAAGACCGAGGCCACCAGGACGCTGACGCGGTTGCGGCGGCAGTGGTTTGCCAAGCGCAAATCGATCGTGGCCATCCTGCGCGAGGTGGTGACCAGCGAACCCGTCCCGCTCGTTGACACCGACGCCGAAAACAAGGCGCTCGATGCCGACGCCGCACTCCAGGCGTTAGGCGGCGATCATGTCGGGTTCGGCTATCTGACGACGACGGTGACGGTTTGGGACGAGGACCATCAAGCCGCTGCGGGGAAACTCCGCGCGGTCGAGCGCGTCGTCAATGGCCTCGGCTTCGCCACGATCCGTGAAGGCGTGAATGCGGTCGAGGCCTGGCTCGGCTCGTTGCCCGGCCATGTCTATGCCAATGTCCGTCAGCCGCTCGTTCACACATTGAACCTCGCCCACTTGATGCCGCTTTCCTCGGTGTGGGCCGGCCCGGCGGCGAACGAGCATCTCGCCAAAGTTATACAGGCAGAGGCCCCGCCGCTTCTGTTCGCCTCAACCAGCGGGTCGACACCGTTCCGGCTTTCCACCCACGTCGACGATGTCGGCCACATGCTGATCGTCGGACCGACCGGCGCCGGCAAATCGGTTCTCGTTGCCCTCTTCGCTCTGCAGTTCCGACGCTATGCCGGCGCGCAGGTCTATGTCTTCGACAAAGGCAATTCAGCCCGGGCCGCAATTCTTGCCATGGGTGGCGAGCATCACGCGCTGCGCGCCCACGGTGCGCTTGCCTTCCAGCCGCTGCGCAAGATTGACGATCCGGTGATCCGCAGCTGGGCAGCCGAATGGATCGCCGGGCTGATCGCCCATGAGAACGTCACCGTCACCCCGGAGGCGAAAGAGGCAATCTGGTCGGCACTCACCAGTCTTGCAACGGCGCCCGCGCAGGAACGCACACTCACCGGCCTGTCGGTCTTGCTTCAGTCCAACGCGCTGAAGTCCGCTTTGATGCCCTACACGCTCGACGGGCCCTTCGGCCGGTTGCTGGACGCGGACGACGATCGGCTGGCCTTGTCGGATGTGCAGTGCTTCGAGACCGAAGAGCTGATGCACAGCCAAGGCGCTGTGCTGCCGGTGCTCACCTATCTTTTCCATCGCCTCGAGGCGCGGTTCGATGGACGACCGACATTGCTCATGCTCGACGAGGCCTGGCTCTATCTCGACAATCCGCTCTTTGCGGGGCGTATACGCGAATGGCTGAAGGTGCTGCGCAAGAAGAACGTCTCCGTCATTTTCGCCACGCAGTCACTGGCCGACATCGCTGGCTCTGCAATCGCACCGGCCATCATCGAGAGCTGCCCACAGCGCATCTTTCTTCCAAATGACCGTGCCGTGGAACCACAGGCACGGGAAGCCTACGAGCGTTTCGGCCTGAACGAGCGACAGATCGAACTGGTCGCGCGCGCCACGCCGAAGCGGCAATATTATCTGCAATCGCGCCGCGGCAACCGGCTGTTTCAGCTGGGCTTGGGCCCAATCGCGCTTGCGCTATGCGGCGCCTCCGATCCTGCCAGCCAGACCCTGATCGACAAGATCCTGTCGGACCGGGGACAGGACGGCTTTGCCTTTCATTTCCTGAATGCCCGCGGGCTCGATTGGGCCGCCGAGCTTCTCCGCCAATTCCCTCAACCAGACATGGAGTAATCGTCATGATGCGGCGCCGTTTCCTTTCCGGCCTGTTCACCCTTTCCCTGATGGCCAAACCGATGGCCGACTATGTCCAGCCAGCCTACGCGCTCATTGTCTTCGATCCCTCGAACTACACCCAGAATGTGCTGACGGCGGCACGCTCACTGGAGCAGATCAACAACCAGATACAGTCGCTCCAGAACCAGGCGACCATGCTACAGAACATGGCGCGCAACCTTCAGAGGCTGGATTTTTCTTCGGTAGGCCAGCTCACCGGTTCGCTGCAGCGGATCGACGGGCTCATGGACCAGGCGAGTGGCCTGAGTTTTGATCTGGACAAGCTGCAGGACCAGTGGCGCAATCAATATCCCGAAAGCTACGACGCCACGATCAAGGTCAGCGATGTGGCAAGCGCAGCGCGCGAGCGCTGGCAGAGCGCCATGCAGGCGTTCCGGCAGACGATGGGTGTCCAGTCGCAGATCCTCGAGAACGTCCGCGGCGATCGCGACCTGCTTGCTGATCTCGTCAACCGCAGCCAGGGTGCTGCCGGTGCGCTTGAGGCAAGCCAGGCCACCAACCAACTGATCGCGCTGTCAACCAAGCAGCAGATGCAGATCCAGACGCTGCTCGCGACGCAGTTTCGCGCTGAGGCGGAGGATGCGGCTCGCAAGACGCAGTCCGAAGAAGCCGCGCGCCAGACGACAAAGCGTTTCCTCGGCACCGGCACGGCCTATCCCGGCAACTGATCACCATTTCTGTCACGAGGAAGGCGCAATGAACGACCTCGGGGTCATCGATCGCTTCATGGAGACTTTCATCCGCTATATTGACAGCGGGTTTGGTCTGCTGTCGGGCGATGTCGCCTTCCTCACCACGACCCTGATCGGCATCGACATCACGTTAGCCGGGCTCGCTTGGGCATTCGCCGGCGAGCCCAACATTCTCGGCCGCTTCATCCGCAAGGTGCTCTATGTCGGCGTCTTCGCTTTCATCCTGAACAATTTCAAGAATCTCGCTGACATTATATACCGCTCCTTCGCAGGGCTGGGCTTCAACGCTTCGGCCGCCAATCTGTCACCCGACAGTCTCCTGCGGCCCGGACGTATTGCCGCCACAGGCTTCGAGGGCGCGTGGCCGCTGCTGGATCAGGCGAGCCAGCTTCTTGGCTTTCCCGAAATCTTCGGCAACGCGCTCACCATTTTCGTGCTGCTCGTGGCCTGGTTCCTGGTCATCATTGCCTTCTTCATTCTTTCCATCCAGCTCTTCATCACCATTCTGGAGTTCAAGCTCACCACTCTCGCCGGCTTCGTTCTGGTGCCCTTCGCAGTCTGGAACCGGTCGGCGTTCCTGGCCGAGCGCGTGCTCGGCAACGTGATCTCGTCGGGCATCAAGGTGATGGTGCTTGCGGTCATCGTCGGTGTCGGGTCCACGCTGTTCGGCGAGTTCGCTTCGGCGCTGCAAGGCAAGGAGCCGGATTTGGCCGCCGCCATGTCACAGGTGTTGGGCGCGCTGGCGCTGCTTGGGCTAGGTATTTTCGGGCCTGGAATAGCGTCCGGTCTCGTCTCGGGTGCCCCGCAGCTTGGTGCGGGCGCTGCACTGGGTACGGCCGCAGCCGCCGCCGGTGCGTCACTCGTTGCCGGAGGCGCTGCGATCGCCGGGGTGCGCATGGCAACTGATGGCGGGCTTGCCGCGATTCGCGCCGGCACCACGATCGGTTCCGCAGCTTCCTCTGCCTGGCAATTAGGGCGCGCAACCTCGCCTGACTCCGGCCGGTCCGGTGTGGCTGCCGGGATGCAGGGCGTGGCAGGTGCCGCCAGTGGCGCCGCTGTGCGAGCGGCACGATCTGCCGCGGAAACCTTCGGGCGCAGCGCTGATGCCGGGCGCCAGGCGGCATGGACCGCGACCGGCGGATCTCCCATCGCCTCGATGACCGAAACTCCTTCGGGTCCGACCACCGATGCTGCCCCTAGCTGGGCCAGGCGCCTGCGTTCCCAGCAGTCTGCGCGAGCCCACCGCCACGCCAGCATGCAGGCCGTGCGCGATGGTGACAGACCGGGCGCTAGCGCCAATCCCTCTCTCAACGACAAGGACGACTAGATGCTCTTCAAGCGATCCGTTCAACGCTACGGCAAGACACCCGAGCCCATCACACCGTACCAGAAGGCGGGCCAGCTTTGGGATGAGCGCATTGGCTCATCGCGGGTGCAGGCCCGCAACTGGCGGCTGATGGCTCTTGGCTGCCTGGCATTGGCAACCGGGCTCTCCGGCGGGCTCGTTTGGCAGTCAATGCAGAGCCGGGTTGTGCCCTACGTCGTCGAGGTCGACCGCTTCGGCGAGGCGCGCGCCGTAGCCTCGGCAATCCAGGACTACGAGCCGACGGACGCCCAGATCGCCTGGCATCTTGGCCGTTTCATTCAGAATATCCGTTCCGTTTCCACCGATCCGGTGTTGGTGCGGCAGAACTGGTTGGCCGCCTATGACTTTGCCAGTGACCGCGCCGCGCTCTTCCTCAACGAATATGCCAAGGCGAACGATCCTTTCGGTCAGATCGGAACGCGAAGCGTGTCCGTCCAGGTGACCAGCGTGGTGCGGGCTTCCGGCAGCTCGTTCCAGGTCAAATGGACCGAGCAGGTCTTTGAGCGCGGCAGCCTTGCCAGCACGACCCGCTGGACGGCGATCCTCACCATCATGGTCCGCCCGCCAAGCAATACAGACCAACTGCGCAAGAATCCGCTCGGCCTCTTCATCAACGCCATCGATTGGTCGCGCGAGCTCGACAGTGCCGCGCCGACCTCCATTTCCCCCAAGGAGCCCGCCAATGACAAATAAAGCCCCATCGCTCCGTGCCGCGCTGATCCTGTCGGCCTCGGCAGCGGTGCTATCCGCCTGCGCATCCAAGCCGGTGCCGCCGCCCGAGATTGCCTATGACGCTGCCGACTTCAAAGCAGCGTCGATCGAGAAGCCGCCAGAGAAACCGGTTAAAATCGTCGAGGTGCCAAAGCCGCTACCGCTTCCCGGCCAGTTGCAGCCTGACCCGGTCAAGTTCGCCGAAGACAAGCGCTCTCCTGAAGAACGCGTTGCCGATGCCAATCGGGCCGCAACTCGGCAGCCAACCAGGTATGGCTATGTCAACGCGGTCCAGGTCTATCCCTTCACCGATGGCGCGCTTTATCAGCTCTTTGCCGCGCCGGAGCGCGTCACCGATATCGCTCTGCAGCCGGGCGAGAAACTGACGGCGGTGTCCGCCGGGGACACGGTCCGCTGGGTCATCGGCGACACCGTCAGTGGCACCGGTGACGGTCAGCGCACCCATGTTTTGGTGAAGCCGTTCGCGCCCGAGCTTACCACAAATCTGGTGATCACCACGGATCGACGCACCTATCACTTGCAGCTCCAAAGCACGGAGAAGACCGCAATGGCGGCCATCTCTTGGACCTACAGCGAAGACCAGATCCTTGCGCTCTCCCGGCGAAACGTTCAGGCCGACGCTGCAACGCCGGTCGCATCGAATGTTGCGCTCGAAAATATCCGCTTCCGCTATTCAATCGCCGGCGACACTCCGCCCTGGAGGCCGACACGGGCCTTTGACGACGGCAGCAAAGTCTATATCGAATTCCCGCGCCGCATCGATCAGGGCGAGGCGCCGCCGCTCTTCATCGTCGGTGCTGACGGCGGCAATCAGCTGGTCAACTACCGCATGCGTGGCAACTACTACATCGTCGATCGCCTGTTCGCCGCGGCCGAACTGCGCCTCGGCGCCAAGCCGCAGCAGGTCGTGCGCATCTCACGGACTGACGGTCGGCAATTGCCGCGTCGGATGCCACCCTTTGCCGGTTTCGGCAGGTGAGGGGAAAAGGCTCATGACCGATACGTCCCACTCCAATGCGCCGCCGAAACTCGATCCCGACCAGCTGCAGCTGCGCGCCTCACCCCGCGGTGCTGTGCGCTTCAGGCGGGGTGTGATTGTCGCGATCTCTGCCGCCGGATGTGGTGCCATTCTGGGCGTCATGATCATTGCGCTTCAGGGACCGGCATTGCGATTCAAAGAGCATGCGGAAGACCTCTACCATCCTGACCACAAGCCCACCGCCGAGGGGCTCGACAGCCTGCCCAGAGACTATTCCGGCGTCAAGCCGAAGGCACCGGTGCTCGGACCGCCGCTACCCGGTGATCTCGGCCGCCCCATCCTCGAGCGGCAGCGCCAACTCGGAATTGCGCCGGGACAGGAGGTCTCCGCCGAGGATCAACGCCTTGCCCAGCAGGCAATCGAAGCGCGCGAGTCTCAAGTGTTGTTCCGGATCGATAACCGACCCAGACCGACAGATCTCGCTGGCGGCGGGGAGAGTGTACAGCAGCAGCCTGAAGCGCCGCAATCCGGAGCGACAGACGGGTCGGCTTCCGTTGCGCCAGCCGAGGGCGATCAGAACAACCAACAGCGCAAGCTGGATTTTGTCAGTCAGCGGGGCACAAGTGGAATCTACAATCCCCATGCGCTGCAGACGTCTGCTTCGCCCTACCAGCTGATGGCTGGCAGCGTAATCGCGGCAAGCCTCATTACCGGGATCAATTCCGACCTACCCGGCCTCGTCGTCGCGCAGGTCACAGAGAATGTGCAAGACACAGTCACTGGCAGCATCTTGCTCATTCCACAAGGCTCCCGGCTGATCGGCACCTATGACAGCGTGGTGGCGTTTGGGCAAAAGCGCACATTGCTGGTCTGGCAGCGAATAATCCTGCCGGACGGGTCCTCGATCGAAATCGATAATCTGCCGGCGACAGACACCGCCGGATATGCAGGGCTTGAGGACAAGGTGGATTTCCACACCTGGCAGCTGATCAAGGGGGTTGCGCTCGCGACCTTGCTTGGCGTGGGCACCGACTTGAGCCTCGGAGACAATGAAAGCGATCTGGTCAAGGCGATCCGCGAATCCGCCCAGCAGAACGTCAGTCGAGCCGGCCAGCGCATAACTGAGAAAAATCTCAACGTTCAGCCCACCATAACGATTCGACCAGGCTGGCCACTGCGCGTCATCGTGCAAAAGGATCTCTTGCTGCGACCATACAAGATTGAACGGGAGTGATTATGGCCAACTTGAAACTTGGCAAGCTTCCAGACCGAACGCCTTTGAAGATTACCATCACCGTCAGCGCGGAGTTGAGCCAAGAACTCAAGGCCTATGCTGCGCTCTATCGTCAGACCTACGGCGAGTCTGAAACAGTCGCGGAACTCATCCCGTTCATGCTGGCGGGATTTCTGGACGGCGACCGAGCGTTTGCCAAGGCCAGAAAAGAAGGTCTGGCGATGGCCAGCATCTCAGACGAGTAGCGGTCTCTGCCAGCCTCAGACCGAAGCAGAGAGTCGGTCAAATGCAATTGTGGCACACCGCACGCTCGGCCGGTCCATCCATGAGGCCGAGCTGTGCCAAGCGAAGGTTCCATCTCTCCATCATGTGCCGGCCGATGTCGACCGGGAAGACGACCATACCGGCGGCAGCGTGGATGCAGCGCGTCGATCTGCCTGCGTGCCTGTCAAACAAGGGTGTGCGCGGGCAACATCGTGGTATGGCAAATAGGGCACCGATGATGGACCCTGCGCGGACCGCGACGCACTCGCTGGCTCAAACTGCCACGGAGTGCCTGGCCTTTCCGGTTTTGAGATATTTGTCGAACTTCGCAGCGACGCATCTGACAAAGGGACGACTTTCCACCGGTACGACGAAACGATCGCCGTCGAGTTCAAGTCGGGCCGACTTGTCGAGGGCCACGGTACTCGACCGAAGAAGGAGCTTCTGGCCAGCTTTGCCGAAGCGTTCCACCAAATCGACTGCCGAGAAGCCGAAATCGCACATCAGGCGCTCGATGATCCAGCCGCGGGCGCGGTCGTCGTTCGAGAAGGCAATCCCGCGGACCGAAGCCAACCCACCGTCATCCACCATGCGGCCATACTCGGCGGTCGAAGGCATGTTCTGTACATAGCCTTGCCGGAATTGGCTGATGGATGACGGCCCGAGACCGATCAAGGTTTCGTAGCGATCCTCGGTGTAGCCCTGAAAGTTGCGACGCAACATCCCCGAATGCGCGGCAAGCGCCAGCGCATCGCCCGGTTTGGCAAAATGGTCGAGCCCGATTGCTTCGTATCCTTGGTCGAGTATGGCGCGAGCTGCCAGTTGCGATTGGGCAAACCGCTCCTCCGGGCCTGGCAACCAGGCCTCGTCGATCATGGTCTGATGTTTCTTGAACCATGGCACATGGGCATAGCCAAAAAGGGCGATCCGGTCGGGCTCGAGCGTCAGCGCCTGCCTGACAGTGGACAAGACGATCTCCCTCGTCTGGTGCGGCAAGCCGTAGAGCAGGTCGAGGTTGACCGATTCGACGCCGCGCGATCGAACGCCGTCGACAACCGTTTTGGTCTGCAAGAAGGTCTGCTCGCGATTGATGGCTTTTTGCACCTTCGGATCGAAATCCTGGACCCCGAGGCTCGCCCTCGTCATGCCGATTTCGGCAAGCGCATTGAGGCGGGCTTCGTCCATATCGTTGGGTTCGATTTCGACGCTGATCCTGGTGCCGGGAAGAAATGAGAAGCTGTGGCGCAATGCGGTCCCGAGCGCCACCATGTCGTCGGGCCTGAGCATTGTCGGCGAACCGCCGCCCAAATGGACGGCACGCACCCGGCCCTTGCCTCCGGCGAGACCTGAAACGGTGGCGATCTCCGCATGCAATGATCCCAGATATCTGGTCACCGGTTCATAGTGGCGTGTCTGCTTGGTGTGGCAGGCACAGAACCAGCAAAGCCTGTCGCAGAAAGGGATGTGCACGTAGAGCGATATCTCATCGTCCTCGCTGAGCGCCTCCAGCCAGCCACGATAATCCGCAGCATCGACGCCCACGTGGAAATGCGGTGCGGTCGGATAGCTGGTATAGCGAGGGACGTTTTCGACAATCCGAGCAGCTACTTTCGACTGCATGTCGTGGTCACCATGTTTGCACCGCTGGAACTCTAGACTGGTTGGCCGGCCAACGCCCTGATTTCGGTCAAGTGCAGCTCGGACAAACTGCCGCAAGGATTTTTCTACCCTGGATTGCTACCCTGTCGGTGCTTGGAAGAGGGTGGAGCGAACGCATGACATTACGGCAGGACATTCACAGTTCCGGCATTCCCGTTCTTTGCCGCTCTTGCGAGGGAAGGCGTCGCGGTATTTGCGGTGCGCTCGATCCAGACCGTTTGGCTGCGCTTGCCAGGACTTCATCGCGGCACAAGATCGAGCCAGGAGTCGAACTGGTCGGCGACTGCGAGGCCGTCAACAGCTATTCGAATGTGCTTTCAGGCGTGGTCAAGCTGACGAAGAGCCTTTCGGACGGGCGCCAGCAGATCGTAGGGCTCCAGTTTGCACCGGATTTTCTGGGGCGACCCTTCAAGGTCGAAAGCGAGATCAGTGCGGAAGCGGCAACCGTTGTCACGCTGTGTTCGTTCCCCAAGGCAGCCCTCGAACGGATGGTGAAGGAATCACCGGAACTCGAGCATCGCCTGCTCAAGCAGGCGCTGGACGAACTTGACGCAGCACGCGAATGGATGGTGACGCTCGGGCGCAAGACCGCATCGGAAAAGGTGGCGAGTTTTCTCGTCATGCTCGCCCTGAACATGGATACCAGTGTTGATCCAGCCGCCATATCGGCGTCCTTCGATCTGCCACTGACTCGTGCCGATATCTCTGATTTCCTTGGTCTGACGAATGAGACGGTGAGCCGCCATCTGACTCGACTGCGAGCTGAAGGCGTAATCCGGATCGAGAACAAGCGCCATGTGAGGGTGGAGAGCGTCGGCCGGCTGGAGCAGCGTTGCGGCGGCCGAAGGCCGCGGCAGTTTGGATAAGCCCAAGCGGCGGGTTCTGCGCGCCGACTCCGATCCGCAGCAGGACATGCTGCGTTCGAAGACAATGTATTGCTATAGCCTCGAGACGTCGCGGTAGCATAGACCCAAGAGCATCCGCGACCCTTGTCGGATAGCGAGGCAGCCGGCAAGAGTCGCCGGTGAAGCATTGATCCTTGAGGTCCTCGTGCGCAAGGCTGGCGGCGATGTCACTGCGTCTTTTCTGAACCATTCCAGGCGACCTTAGCAGCGCTACTTCCAACGTCGCGGAGGCCGCGCTTCGACACATCCGCCCGCCCCAACGTCCGCTCTTCGCGAACTCGATTCGACGGAACAAACCTGGCACCTGACATGGATCAGGGCGGGCAGAGGGCAGCTGCGCAATTGATGCCGAGCGGATTTGGCGTCCGCCCGATTCGGGATCAGGATTTGCGATGAAATTCGGCACAGCGATCGTCGTGGTGGGCTTTTTTGCCTTTGCAGCCCTGGTGGCTGCTGGCTTCGGCATTGATGGACCTTTCCGCCAGCATATGGGGGTGCTGTCTTTTGCCCTTATTGCCTTTATCGGGATCTTGTTGCGCAACTCGGAGTTCAAGCCGGCCGCTCGGATCGGCCCGTCCGCCTATATGGACGGTCCGATCCGCTACGGCGCCATCGCCACCATGTTCTGGGGCGTCGTCGGCATGCTGGTCGGCGTCGTTATCGCACTGCAGCTGGCCTACCCCGATCTCAACGTTCAGCCCTGGTTCAATTTCGGCCGCTTGCGGCCGCTGCACACGTCCGGGGTCGTCTTCGCCTTCGGCGGCAACGCGCTGCTGTGCACGTCATTGTACGTCGTGCAACGCACTTGCCGCGCTCGCCTGTTCGGCGGCGATCTCGCCTGGTTCGTCTTTTGGGGCTACCAGCTTTTCATTGTCATGGCCGCGACAGGCTACCTGCTCGGCATCACCGAGAGCCGCGAATACGCCGAACCGGAATGGTATGTCGACGTCTGGCTAACCATCGTCTGGGTCGCCTACTTCATCCTGTTCCTCGGCACGATCCTGAAGCGAAAGGAACCGCATATCTACGTCGCCAACTGGTTCTACCTCTCCTTCATCGTGACCATCGCGATGCTGCATGTGGTCAACAACCTTTCGATGCCGGTCTCTTTGCTCGGTTCCAAGAGTTACTCCGCCTTTTCCGGCGTCCAGGACGCGCTGACGCAGTGGTGGTACGGCCACAACGCCGTCGGCTTCTTCCTCACCGCCGGCTTCCTCGGCATGATGTATTATTTCGTGCCCAAGCAGGCGAACCGGCCAGTCTATTCCTACCGGCTCTCGATCATCCATTTCTGGGCACTGATCTTCCTGTACATCTGGGCCGGGCCGCACCACCTGCATTTCACCGCTCTGCCCGACTGGGCACAGACGCTCGGCATGGTGTTCTCGATCATGCTGTGGATGCCGTCCTGGGGCGGCATGATCAACGGCTTGATGACGCTGTCCGGAGCCTGGGACAAGTTGCGCACCGACCCGATCATCCGCATGATGGTGATGGCCGTTGCCTTCTACGGCATGTCGACCTTCGAAGGCCCGGTGATGGCTATCAAGGCGGTCAACTCGCTGTCCCATTATACCGACTGGACAATTGGTCACGTGCACTCCGGTGCACTCGGCTGGGTCGGCATGATCTCGTTCGGCGCGATCTACTACATGGTACCGAAGCTCTGGAACCGTAACCGGCTCTATTCGCTGCGGCTGGTTACCTGGCACTTCTGGCTGGCGACGCTCGGCATCGTCGTCTACGCCGCCGCCATGTGGGTGTCCGGCATCACGCAGGGCCTGATGTGGCGCGAATACGACGGGCAGGGCTTCCTGGTCTACTCCTTCGCTGAGACCGTCGCTGCCATGCGCCCCTACTACGTCATGCGCGCCATAGGCGGCGCCATGTATCTCTCGGGCGCCCTGATCATGGCCTGGAACATCGCGATGACAATCCTCGGCCATCAACGCGAGGAGAGGCCGATGTCGGGTGCCCCGCCTGTCATTCAGCCTGCCAGGGAGCCAAACCAATGGGCTTGATCGACAAACATGCCATTATCGAGAAGAACGCCACGCTTCTTCTCGTAGGCTCCCTTCTTGTCGTGACTGTCGGCGGTATCGTCGAAATCGCGCCGCTCTTCTATCTCGACAACACGATCGAGAAGGTGGAAGGCATGCGTCCGTACTCGCCGCTCGAGCTCGTCGGGCGCAACATCTATGTGCGCGAGGGCTGCTACCTCTGCCACAGCCAGATGATCAGGCCGTTTCGCGACGAGGTCGAGCGCTACGGCCACTACAGCCTGGCCGCCGAGTCGATGTACGATCACCCCTTCCAATGGGGATCGAAGCGGACGGGGCCGGATCTGGCCCGGGTCGGTGACCGCTACTCGAACGCCTGGCATGTCGCCCATCTTTCGGATCCGCGTTCCGTTGTGCCGGAATCCATCATGCCCAGCTACGCCTTCCTGAAGGACGCGCCGATCGAGGTGAAGGACTTCTCGACGCACTTGGTCGCCAACCGGCGGGTCGGCGTTCCCTACAACGATGACATGGTCGCCAACGCCAACGCCGATCTGATGGCGCAGGCTGATCCCAACGCCGACACATCAGGTCTTGAGGCCCGTTATCCCAAGGCCAAGACCGGCGACTTCGACGGCAACCCGCAACAGGTCACCGAAATGGATGCGCTCGTTGCGTATCTGCAGATGCTCGGCACGCTGGTCGATTTTAAGAACTACGACGACGGCGCCGGTTACCGCTGAGGAGTTTTCCATGAATTACAATCTTATGCGGGAGTTTGCCGACAGCTGGGGTCTGGTTGCCATGGCGCTTTTCTTTGCGGGGGCAAGTGTCTTCGTCCTGCGTCCCGGCAGCCGTAAGTTGGCGGACGAAGCTGCCCGAATTCCGCTTCAGGACGAGTGATCATGAGCGAGGAGCACATCGATGAAGTCTCTGGGGTCTCGACCACCGGCCACGAATGGGATGGCATCCGCGAGCTGAACAACCCGCTTCCGCGTTGGTGGATCACCATCTTCTACGTCACCATCGTGTGGGCGATCGGTTACACAATCGCCTATCCGGCATGGCCACTGCTGCATTCGGCGACGACGGGTGTTCTCGGCTATTCGAGCCGCAATGACGTCAAGAACGAACTGGCGGCTGCGGAAGCAGCCAAGAGCAAATACCTCGCGGCGGTGAAGTCGAAAAGTGTCTCGGAAATCGCTGCGGACGATGCCTTGCGCGAATTCGCCATCGCCGCCGGCGGCGCCGCATTCAAGGTCAACTGCACGCAGTGCCACGGCTCCGGCGCCGAAGGATCCAAGGGCTTTCCCAACCTAAACGACGACGACTGGCTGTGGGGTGGCAAGGCCGAGCAGATCCAGCAGACGATCACGCATGGAATCCGCTTCGCTTCGGATCCGGACACGCGCCTGTCGGAAATGCCGGCCTTCGGCGACATCATCACCGCCGACGAGATCAAGCAGGTTAGCGCATATGTCGTCAGCCTCTCTGGCAAGGTCGCCGATGCAAGTCTGATCCAACCCGGTGCCAAAGTCTTTTCCGACAATTGCGTCGCCTGTCATGGTGAGAACGCGGAGGGGAACAGGGAATTTGGGGGCCCCAACCTCACCGACGCCATTTGGCTGCATGGGGCCGGCGAGGCAGCGGTCGCAGCCCAGGTCCGCGCGCCAAAGGAAGGTGTCATGCCGGCCTGGCTCGGCCGTCTCGGCGAGATCAAAGTCAAGGAGCTTGCGGTTTATGTCCATTCGCTTGGCGGCGGAGAATAGGAAGGCAAGGCCTATTCTCGGCCTCCCCCTGCCAAGCGACGGGGCCCGGCGCAAGCCGGGCCTCGACACCATTTCGGCTGCGCCGCTTATCGATGCGGCACGAATCCCCCTCTGACATCGGATGGGAGTGGCACGCAGGTGCGCAATGATACGCGAACAGAACGGCTCGAAGGCTCGGCCATGAATTCCCGCAACACGCGCCAGCCGCATTATACCACACGCAAGAAAATCTTCCCAAAGCGCGCCTCGGGCAACTTTCGCCGTTTCAAATGGCTGGTGATGGCGATCACCCTTGGCATCTACTACCTGACGCCGTGGCTGCGTTGGGATCGCGGTCCATTTGCCCCGGACCAGGTTTTGCTGCTCGATCTCGCCAATCGGCGCTTCTACTTCTTCTTCATCGAGATATGGCCCCAGGAATTCTTCTACGTGGCCGGTCTCCTGGTCATGGCCGGCGTTGGCCTTTTCCTGATCACGTCGACTGTCGGCCGTGCCTGGTGCGGCTATGCATGTCCGCAGACTGTATGGGTCGATCTGTTCCTTGTCGTCGAACGCGCGATAGAGGGTGACCGCAACGCCCGCATGAAACTTGACGCTGGCCCCTGGACCGCCCGCAAGCTGATGCTGCGCCTATCGAAGCACGCTGTCTGGCTGGTCATCGGTGCGGCGACCGGCGGCGCCTGGATTTTCTATTTCGCTGATGCCCCGACACTTGTGGGCGAGCTTTTCACCGGTACCGCCGCGCCTGTCGCCTACATCACCATCGCTGTGTTGACGGCGACCACCTACACGTTCGGCGGCCTGATGCGCGAACAGGTCTGCACCTATATGTGCCCATGGCCGCGCATCCAGGCGGCCACGCTCGACGAGAATTCGCTTACCGTCACCTACAATGACTGGCGCGGCGAACCGCGCTCGCGTCACGCCAAGAAGGTGCAAGCGATAGGGCAGTCCGTCGGCGACTGCGTCGACTGCAATGCCTGTGTCGCGGTCTGCCCGATGGGGATCGACATTCGCGACGGCCAACAACTCGAATGCATTACCTGCGCGCTGTGTATCGACGCCTGCGACGGCGTCATGGACAAGCTCGGCAAAGAGCGCGGGCTGATCGCCTACGCGACGCTCTCCGATTACAACGCCAACATGATGCTGGCGACCGCAGGCGGCTCCGGGGCGATCGATCCGTCGCTGGTCAGGACTGCCGTCGGCACCTTCTCCGATAAGGTGGCGCATTTTCACGTTCGCAAGATCTTCCGGCCGCGCACCTACGTCTACATGGGCCTGTGGTCGCTGATCGGGCTGGGCCTGCTCTATTCGCTGCTGACGCGCGATCGGCTCGAGCTGAACGTGCTGCATGACCGCAATCCGCAATTCGTCACGCTGTCCGATGGCTCCATCCGCAACGGCTATACCGTCAAGCTGCTCAACATGATCCCTGAGCCAAGGACGATCGTCGTCACCATGCAGGGCCTGGAGGGTGCCGATATGGTCGTCGTCGGCGACGACATCCCGGCCGGCCGGTCTTTCGCCATCCCGGTCGAGCCCGACCGCCTGAAAACGTTGAAGGTCTTCGTTCGCCAGCCGGCGGACCAGATCCATGCCCCGGCACAGACCTTCAAGTTCCGTGTCGAGGACAGAGCGAGCTTCGAGTCGAACGAGTACACCGCAACATTCAATGCGCCAGAGGCCGCCAAATGACCGCCAATGCCCAAAAGCCCCGCGAATTCACCGGCAGGCACATGCTGGCCATCATTCTCACCTTTTTCGGGGTGGTCATCGCGGTCAACCTGACAATGGCCACGCTCGCCAATACGAGTTGGACCGGCCTCGTCGTCGAGAACACCTATGTGGCCAGCCAGCAATTCAACAAGCAGGCCGAGGCCGGCCGCGCCCAAGCAGCGCTCGGTTGGACCGGCAAGCTGACCATTGCATGGGGCGAGGTCCGCTACAGCCTCTCCGACGCTGCCGGCAAGCCAGTTCCCCTGCACGGCGTCAAGGTCCTGTTTCGTCATCCCGCCTACGAGAAAGAGGATAAGTCCGTCACGCTCGCCCTCGCCTCAGGCAAGGAATTCGCCGCGCAGCACATGCCGAAGGACGGCGTCTGGATCGTTGAAGTCGACGCCGATGCCGGCCTGGCGCGACCCTATCGCGACGTCCGCAGGATCATGATTTCGCATGGAGCGCTGCAATGAGCTGTTGTGCGCCGGGCGCTGAAATGGTGCTGGATCTGGACAGCGCCGCATCGGTGCTGCCATCCAGCAAGGAAGTCAGGCTCGCGAGCCGATCGCTTGGCGACAATCTTCGGCAGACCGATCTTTCAGTGCCGACGGTTCATTGCGCCGCCTGCATCCAGACGATCGAGGCGGCACTTGGAAAGCTTGATCACGTCGAAAGCGCGCGCGTCAACCTGTCGACGAAGCGGGTCGCGGTCCGGTGGCGTGGGGACGAGGTACCCCCCTTCGTCGCCGCGCTGCGACGGTTGGGCTACGCGGCGCATTTGTTCGAAGCCGATTTTGACAAGAAGGACAAAACGCTTGCCGAGCTGATCCGCGCCGTCGCTGTCGCGGGTTTCGCTGCCGGTAACATCATGCTGCTTTCGGTCTCGGTCTGGTCCGGGGCCGAAGGTGCGACCCGCGACCTGTTTCATTGGGTCTCGGCGCTGATCGCGATCCCGGCACTTGCCTTCGCGGGCGGCATCTTCTTCCGCTCGGCCTGGAACGCGCTGCGTCACGGCCGCATGAACATGGACGTGCCGATCGCGGTCGGGGTGTCCCTCGCCTACGCCATGAGCCTCTATGAGACGATCAACCATGGCGACCACGCCTATTTCGATGCGTCGGTGTCGCTGCTGTTCTTCCTGTTGATCGGCCGCACGTTGGATCACGTGATGCGCGAACGTGCCCGGACCGCCGTGAAAGGCCTGTCCCAGTTGGCCGCACGTGGCGCCATGGTGCTGCGCGGCGACGGCGCACGCGACTATCTGCCGGTTGGCGAGATCGAACCCGGCATGCTGCTGTTGATCGCAGCCGGTGAAAGGATACCCGTCGACGGCAAGGTCTCTCGAGGGACGTCGGACCTGGACTGTTCGCTTGTCTCGGGCGAGAGCACGCCCCGAAGCGTTGCGCCAGGCGAAGCCGTACAGGCTGGAGTCCTCAACCTGACCGGCCCTCTGACGATTGAGGCGACAGCCGCCGCGAAAGATTCGTTTCTGGCGGAAATGGTTCGGCTCATGGAAGCCGCTGAGGGCGGTCGCGCGCATTATCGCCGGATCGCCGATCGCGTTTCAGCGCTCTATGCTCCGGTGGTTCATCTCACCGCCTTCGTGACTTTCCTTGGCTGGATGGCGGCGACGGGCGACTGGCACCGGGCGACAACCATCGCCATTGCCGTTCTAATCATCACCTGCCCGTGCGCGCTCGGCCTCGCCGTGCCGATCGTGCAGGTGGTCGCCGCGCGGCGCCTGTTCGAGAACGGCATCATGGTCAAGGACGGTTCGGCCATGGAGCGCCTGGCGACGATTGATACAGCAGTGTTCGACAAGACCGGGACCCTCACGCTCGGCCAGCCCCGGCTGGTCAATGCGGGCTCGACGGATCCGGGCATGCTGGCAGTCGCGGGAGACATGGCCGCGCATTCCCGCCATCCGTTTTCAAGGGCCATAGCCGGCTTTGCCGCTCCTGGCGCGCGGCACAAATTCGATACCGTGACCGAGCATCCAGGGTTTGGCATCGAAGCCACCGACGCCGGAAGCACCTGGCGGCTAGGTCGACGCGGATGGGCTGGCTGGAAGGCTCGAACCGGCGGTGAAGGCAAACACGGCTACGGCGGAACGGTCCTGACGAGAAACGGGATGATTGCCGCATCCTTCGTTTTCGAGGATGCGCTGCGCGCTGACGCCAGGGCAGCCATAGTGAAGTTGAACGAGCAAGAGGTGTCGGTGCAAATGCTGTCTGGCGATACGGCAGCCGCCTGCCGTGAGGTTGCAAACCTATTAGATATCCGCCGCTTCGTCCCGGGCCTCCTGCCATCCGGCAAGGTTGAGCGCATCGAAACGCTGGCGAAAGCCGGACACAAGGTTCTGATGGTCGGCGACGGGCTCAATGATACGCCCGCCCTGGGCGCGGCTCACGTCTCGATGGCTCCGGCCAGCGCCGCCGAGATTGGTCGCAATGCCGCGGATTTCGTCTTCCTGCGCGAAAGCCTTCTGGCAGTATCTCTTGCTCTGGAGGTCTCGCGGAAAGCGGGAGGGCTGATCCGCCAAAACATCGCCGTCGCGACTCTCTACAATACCATCGCTGTACCAGCCGCTATTCTAGGGCACGTCACTCCGCTTATCGCGGCGATTGCTATGTCTGCGTCATCACTGCTGGTGATCGGGAATGCATTGCGCCTGGAAGGCTTTGTACCGGACGCACCAACGAAAACTGTTCCCAATGATAGACGCTCCAACAATGGCGGATTGGCACAGTTGTAATGACGACGCTAGCGTATCTGATACCTGTGGCTTTGCTCCTCGGCGGGCTTGGGCTGTCTGGCTTCCTATGGGCATTGAAAAGCGGTCAGTACGAGGATCTCGACGGGGCAGCAGAGCGTATCCTTGTCGACCAGGAAGACAAGCCAGAACGCTGATTCAAGCCGATCTGCAGATGACTGTGCGGATGCCGGGGGTAAGCCGAGTGGAACTACTGCTGAGGTTGCATAGGCAGCTTCACCTGCCGCCGGTTGACGCTGATCTGTGAAAAGCCTGTGTCGCTCGAAAGATTACGTCGCCCATTCCGCCCAGTATGCAGGCGGGTGATCGTCGAACCGCGGTCGCCGGATTTCTCACGCCGCTTGACCTAGATCAGGGTTATCTACTCATCGGCGTGGTTTCATCGGCCAGTCTTTCAAGGAGAGAAACCATGCCTACGTCGACGAATCGCGCCGCCGAACGCCTCGGCGATCGGTCTGAATCAAGACCAACACGAAGAACGGCCAAAGCCAAAAGTGGGCCGAAGCGTGGCTGCGCAAGGCGGCGGCCGGATTCTTGTGAGCAAAGGCTGAACGCGACCTTCGGCGGCAACGATCAGATCGCCCAGGGTGCGTGCGACCCGCTCTGCGAGATGGCTCGTTAATACATGCCGACGTAGCCCTCGCTAGTTTTGAGAACGTTGTGGAGCTTGCGGCGCGTCCGCAACTGACAACCGTCGATGTGAACCCAAGGCGCTCGGACGCGAGGCTGCTGACCGCGTGCTCAAGACATCGCGGGACGGCAGCAGAGCGGCGTCAGACGCTGGCCATGTTCGCTGGTCCTGCGGGCATGGTGGTATCACCGGGCAACTGCGTATGCCAAAGTTTTGTTTGCAGGAGTGTATAGATGTCGCGATTTCGCCTATTGACGATCTTCATGTTGGGAATGCTGGGAACGGCGACGTTGCCGGATCAAGTCGCCTCGGCACCAGTCCTCAACTCTGCCAATCGCAATGCGCTGGTCGAGCAGAACGAATACTGATGCTGGAGAACAGGCTGCGGCGGCAGCAATAGCAGCAGCAGCAGCACTTCCGTGGCCAGGATCGCGATCGCCGCAGCAACGGCCCGATCGACCGCTTACTTGCCAGCATCAGCGGTCAAGCAACGACTTTGTGAGCATCTGCCGCTGATGAGGCGGCTTGCCACTTTTTTAGGCGGCCATAGCTTGCGCGCGTCATGCTTAAACTAGCATCAAAGGCGTTTTTGATTTCGCAATTCGTGCCTGAACACTGCAGAGCCGACCCGATGGCGCCACGCTGATGGCCGGCTCCGATAACAGCTTCGACATCATTGTCGTTGGCGCGGGGCCGGTCGGACTTTCCTTCGCCGCATCGCTTGCCCAGAGCAAACTCAAAGTGGCAGTTGTTGAAGCGCAGGCCCGGGAAAGGCTCGCGAATCCGGCGTTCGACGGTCGCGAGATCGCGCTGACTCATGCCTCGATCGGAATCCTTCGGGAGCTCGGCGCCTGGGATATCATTCCCGCTTCGGACAAATCACCACTTCAAGGCGCACGCGTCCTCAACGGATCGAGCGCTTTCGCTCTGCGTTTTAATGCTCCAAGAGCGTGTGGAGAGCCCCTCGGAATTTTGGTCCCGAACTGCCGCATTCGCGATGCGCTGTTCAAAATCGTTCGGCTGCGTGATCAGCCAGAGCTGCGGTGCGGCCACTCGGTCGTCCATGCAAGGACCAGCCACAAAGGAGCAGTGGTTACGCTTTCTGACGGCATGCAGTTGAGCGCCAGGCTTGTTGTTGCCGCGGATTCGCGCCTGTCTCCCACGCGTGATCTGCTCGGCATCGGCGCCGACATCAATCGGCTTGGCCGCTCGATGCTGATCTGTCGGGTGCGGCATGAACGCGCCCATCACCATGTGGCAACCGAATGGTTCGATCACCATCAAACGATAGCGATGTTGCCTCTGGGGGAGGGGGTCTCCTCGTTGCTGCTCACTCTGCCCTCAAGCGAGGTCGGCAGACTGCTTGCCTTCAACGACGATTTGTTCCTCAGGGAATTGACGAAGCGGTGTCAAGGCCGTCTCGGGGAAATGACATTGGCAAGCAGCCGCCACGCCTATCCGCTGGTCACCACGTGGGCGCACGAATTCAGGGCTCCGAGTGCCGCACTCATCGGTGACGCTGCTATTGGAATGCACCCGGTGACAGCGCATGGCTTCAACATCGGTCTCAGCAGCCAAAAGCAACTCGCCGATGCAATCCTGACTGCAAGTCGCGACGGCCGTGACATTGCCGATCCCGACATGCTGCACAGATACGAAAGGCGGCTGCGCCTGTCGGCGGCGCCGCTCTACCATGCTACGAATATACTCGTCCGACTCTACTCAAGCGAGCGACCGGCGGCACGGCTTGCACGCCATGCGGGGCTTCGGTTCGCCCAACACGTTCCTCTTATCCGGCATGGCATCGCGGCCATGCTCAAACAGTGAAGTCGTTAAGCGCGCCCTTCGGGGAGCTTGCTTGCGTTTGCACTCGACTGGCGCAATGCTGACGCTGGGAAATAAAAGGGAGCGCAAATTGAGAATATTTCCATACGCTACCGCACTTTGTCTTTGTGCGAGCATGGCTGCTCAGCCGGTCCTTGCCATGTCCACAGATGAGGCCTGTGCCAACGTGGGTCGTGCAGCAGAAGCCGTCATGCAAGCTCGTCAAAACGGGATGGCATTGCAGACGGTGCTTGAAAAGATGAACGGCGCCGGATTTGGAGCCGAGGGCAAGGATGGCTTCCGGGCAATGATTATGATGGCATATGACCAGCCCCGCTTTAACACAGAAGAAAACAAGCAGCAGGCGATCAATGATTTCCGCGATCAGGTTCAACTCTTTTGTATGAAGGGCGGAAACTAATGATACGCGGCAACCTTTGAGCGCAACGTTCCCCGCCACTCGCCACGGTTCCCCTAAGATGCCATTCACCTTGAAGGACGTCCTGGACGCACTGAATTCAGCGTGGCCAATCGCGCTCACGGTCCTGCTGGCTTCGGCGCCATCTTGGCAGGGGCTCAATTCGGCTTTCCCTACGCGGTGGCTTTGCCTGCATGGTCTCTCTCGGCGCTTTTTGTCGTGGCCATGTTTGCTGCGGGCAGTTGTCTATCCCGGCTGCTTTAGGCCGCGCTTGGCGGCGGGCGCTACTTTCTCAAATGGCGCCGGACCTCGATCTGGCGCCGGCATCAGATCGCCATGCTGAACGACTTGCCTGAGAGCGAGCACGACCTAATGGCATACTTTCTCACCAAGAATCGGCAAGCATTTGCCTTTCATATGGGCGAGCAGCGCCTTGTGCATCTGGTGCTAAGGGTTTGATCGTTCCCCAGTCGGGACAGCATTATGTCGCGGACTGGCCGCACATAATTCCAGATCATGATTGGGCGGCGATGAAGAACAATCCCCACAAATTCCAGTTCGACAGACGCAAAGACGTGGGTTATCACTTGGCGCTCTCGAAAGTCGGCTTCCAGTCGCGGTTGCGCTCCCGCTGCTGGCCTTCGCAATCAGGAACGGCCGCCGATCGCGTCCAGCGGCCTCGCATGCCGAGCAGACGAACAGCCCAACGAGGTCCTGGTGAATTGAACCGTGATCCGGCCCGAGCATGCCGCCACCTTTTCAAAGATCGCCGTGAGCGGCCAGCATGATCCGCCTATTCATCGCCATGATAGGCGATCACTACTCCGAAGTCAGCTTGGCCGTGAACGTAGTGGAATTTGACGTCCCATCTGCGGCTGTCATGCATGCGATCGAGCATCCTCATCAGAGCGGGGCCAGTCTTACCAAACCTCGACGATAGCAGGTCATTGACCGCTGTGATCCCCCCGACACGATAGGCCTTTACGAAATCATCGTCCGGCATCGTTAGCGCCTCCGCTCTGGCTGACACTAAGGCTATGCTGGCCACAAAGCCAGCCAGCGCCGTTGACCCATGGCATCCAGCCGCGGCGTTCGAAGGGTCCAAATAATAGCCGGGTATATCTGCTGAGATCGTCGAGACATGCTTTTGGGTATTGGTGTCGAAGGAATTTACCAGAATAGTGGTCGTCTCTTGCGCAACTATTCACTTTAGCAGATGCTCATCGTCGGCCTTGGGAGGGCTTGGAATGAACAGAAGATCATTGATGGCGCTCGGCGCCACTGTCGCGCTTTGTGGCTGCCAGACTAGCAATCAATCGGACTACATGCAAATCGGCTACGGACCCAGTTTCGACGTCGCGCATGCTCAATGCGAGATGCAGAAAGGGTCGGCAGACCAAGGTTATCTTGCTATCGGGTCGCCGGCATTTGTGGCCGGTGCCGGTCTGGGCAATGCTCTCGGCAACGCTGTGGCCGAGGACCAATATATGAAGAATTGCCTTATCCTAAGTGGTTGGAAGCGCGCGCCGCATGGCCAGGGTGCCGCCGCAGTGGCGGCCGTCGCGAGCGGAGCGCCACCAACTCCCTATGGGATACAGCGCGCGCCAGGCAGCTGGATGAACACAGCCCTTCTGGATTGGTCCGCCGCCAACAATAAATGCATTGCCGGCGACAAGGCCTCTTGCGCAACTCGCGCGAAGCTTGGCGCCCAACTGAGAGCCGCAGGCATCAGTCCGTCTCCGGTCTAGCCATGCAGCGGAACCTCGCGATCTGCCTTGGCGTCGTCCTGGCACTCAGCGGCTGCGCTGCGGACTACCTGAACCATTACGACGGCGTGACGCTCGCCGCTGGCGACGCCACCCGCGCCAACAGCCTCGCCCAGACCGTCGACCCGTTCAACCTGAATAGCCAGAACACACATATTGAGAGCGATGGTCAGCGTATAGCGGGGGTGGTCCAGAGGTATCGTGGCGTGGCGCCTGCCTTAGGGGCGGTGCCGACCAGTAGCAGGGTCGATCTGGATTGCGCTGGCGGAAGGGGGAACAATCCGGTGGTGCCGCCGAACACGCCCATCACCGGACCGGACGTGAATGGCCTGGACCGAAATCACGACGGCATCGGCTGCAATAGTCATTGAGAAATGGGCAAGCGCTACTCCGAGATGTCGCGGACATTGAATATAACTGCCGGCGCTACCGCCGACGGCGCGCTCCCGACCCTATGCCGTGGTGGGGGCCGTTCTGCTGTTGATGCTGCTAGGTGTCGGGCTGACAATCCAGATCGGCCCGGAGTTCACGAGCTGCAACATCAAGGGCAACATCAGCTACAGCGCCGGCGAGAAAATCTACCATGTTCCCGGGCAGGAATATTACAGTGAGACGCGCATAGCCTGCTCAAGGGCGAGCGCTGGTTCTAACAATCTCGCTGTCTCCTTCAAGAAGTGCAACAGCCGACCAGTGCCGGCAGGCGTGACCAGATGGTCCAGGCGCTGATCCGGCCGAGATATGGCCGGCGAGCATGAAGCCAGCGAAATGTCAGAAGATGTCAGGAGATGTCAGGCGTCGGCGCAAGCAACAGACCCCTATGGGTATGCCATTAAGCGGAGAAAGACCTTGGAACGATCAATCGAACAACAATTGCAATGGCCCTTAACGGCCATCGACGCGGAGTTGGCACGGCCGCGACAGAAACGACTTCCACCGCAGAGCGCTGCTGAGCTGAGAAAGCGCTATGGTAAGGACACGCCGGCCTCCTCTCATCATCAAGGAGAACAACACGTACCGTTTCACCGGATCACCTATGAACGCGTCCGCGACCTGCCGCTTGCCTGTGACAGCGCTGATAAGGCGCACCCAGGACAAATTCCCGTTGACCACCAGCGCGCCTTAGGCGAAGGGTTTCGGCGCCGACATGCCAGGCGACGGCTTACGACCGGATGACGACGGAACATCCCGACCTGGGGCTGATCCGCGTCTACTGGCCGCATGAGTTGCCACAGGATCAGGGCTCGCTACCGTCCAATGAGCTGTTACGGCCCTACGGACCGACATGCTATTGCACGCCGGCAGTTTTGCCGAACTCTAGAGCATTCAAAGCCTGGAGGGCCTGGATGGTGGCCCTCCTGTGGAATGCCGACTTGGCGTACCTAGTCCTGATTTCTGGATGGTCACCAGCCCTGTAGGGCTCACAGGACGCTTCGCGCCGAAGTTACCGGTCGGCTTGCGCTCCGCAGACGGCTTCTGGCCACCCTCTCGTACTCCGTCGGGCCAACAAAGGCCGAAGGAGAAGTATCATGGTCATTCGCAGAATGATCCCAAAAGGCAACGCCGCGCTTTGATGCAGGCACATGCCTATCTCGGGTACACGGATCCGCCAGATGACCTGCGCGCACAGTCGCTTGGGCGCCGCAAAGCGGTGACGGAAACGATGCAGTCAAAAGTATGCATTCCGCGATAGCGACTACATTGTTGCAGTCTTTTCAACAGCGTACGAATAAGACGGTATATGAGACGGTATTGTGGATTTGTCCGGCAGAAAAAGATACTCATATCAACAGGTTACGGTATCTGTTTATCATCGAGTGGGAATGATTCAGACCCACTCAAACGCCGCCGAGAAGCAGCGCGAGAAGCGCCGCCTGAAAGAGGCTAAGAGTTTTGGCGAGTTCGGAGAGAAGTGGCTCGCCGGCGCGCCGATGACCGTCGGGATCAGCCAGGTCTCGGGTGTACATGAACCCATGATCCTCAATTGGATTGATGTCGGCCGTGCCACCGTTAGCTGCAGCCGCCGCAGCCATCACATCAACGGCTTCACGGCCAGGGACAGCGCCAGCATTACCTCGCTAGACACGGGGAGGTGGAGCGTATTAGCGCGAGAACAATCGCCGAGCAAACTCGGAGCATGACCGGGAAAGCTTAGTCAGAAGAACAAGCGGTTCAGGAGGCCTTCGGTGAGCGAGAGGCTGATGAAACCGGCAAAGGATTTCGAATTATACGGCGTATTCCCGTCGAGGAAGGCCAATGGTCCGGCTACTTCATATGGAAGAAGCGACCGCTTAGCCAACCGTAATCGGGCGTTCGTACGGCTTCGGATCTACCATCCGGTGCGGGATGCTCCTATTCGAGAGCCGCCTTTCCCGAGCAGATGGACTTCAGACTACCGGCGAACAATGAAACGCCCCCGAAGTAATTCTGGTACATTTCAACAAGCTTTTCGACCTTGTCCACTTCGACCAAGACAGCCGTCCAATCAAGTCCCCTCAGTGCGATTTTCGCCTCAAGATCCTTTAATTTCAGCGCCCCCAGCAGAATAGTTCGAAAAGATTCGATGGTAACGTTACGATCCGTACTATATTGTATTAGATGGTGTCGAGCAGTTCCTATTGATTGTACGATGCTCCCTGAGTGGCTACAAATATTCGCGATGTACTCTAGCATAGTTGTCGCGCCTATACGCCTGTCGATATCTCGCAATTCCCGCACTCGGTCATCGTGATCCGGAACACCGACAGGAATGGGACACTGCTCAACCTGTGCGAATTCCGCCGACATGAGCTGGAAAAGGCGTAGCCAATCCGGCTCGCCGTTTCCGTGCTTTAAATCCTGGCGCCGGAACAGTCCGACGGCCTCAACTGCAGTTGCCCATGAGTGCTGAAGTGTGGTCCGAACTTGCAGTTCGATGCGTCGTCCCTGGAACGCTTCAGTCTCGGCAGTTCTGGGTCGGTACTGCAGAACAATATGGTGACTTCGATAGCCGTCCGGCTTCGGCTCATCGATATAGTTGAATTCCCGAGAGCGGATCTCATGGGGGAACTTGTCTCGCATCGATGCGAGAAGCAAGCGGACGCTATAGATGTCGGGCATGATCGCTCGGCAGCCGCCGATGTCGTTCATGGTGTCCAAATTGGTGGTGGACTCTCGAAGCTTTCGACAAATGGATGCCAGACGCTTCGGACGCGATGCCATGTCTCCCTTTGATCGCAGGGCTTTCATGTGGTGACCGACAGAGAACCGAACGCTCCGCATCGGCAGAAAGTGCGAGTCGCGCCAGTTATTGGCGATTGAGAAGATCCGCATCGTGTCCACGTATTGGCCGGCGGTGGTGTCTTGTCCGAACTGCATAGGTTTTGCCAGCCGGTCGCCTGCCTTGCGAACGGCTTGCATGCTGTATTTGAGGCGCGGGTACTCAGTCATTGAACCACAAAGTCAAGGTAGGCCGACGAACTGGGCGGGACGACCGCAAGAGAATCGGATCTCATGGATCGTACCGCTTTGATACCTCGAGTGCGCCCACAGCGGCTGGATCGAAGCCACGAGACCTCGACAGTGCCTCCTTGAGTTGCCTCAGCGGTGACTCACCCGCCCTGGTAACTTGAGCGCATGCAACGTCGCAACCATCCAGTTGCCGTCGCGTACTAACAGCGCCTCTCGAGTGATGTGGCGCACCTGGCCTTTCGGTCCCGACACGGAGTTTCACCTTGTGATGAACATCCAGCGAAAGTAGCCACCTTTGCGCTTGCCTTGAAGGCATCCTATTCTGGAGGAATAGCATCCGCTCATGGGCATAGAATGTCGGTACTGCCTTTCTTGAGAATTTACGCTCCGCTAAACGCGGTGCTGGCTGCGCCTGGGCTGCTGGCGGTGGCTGCGCTCACCATGCCGGGCCTATCGGGACGAAGCAGGCTGGCTCTGGCTGCCGTGCTGGCGGTCGTTTGGGGCGCTTATTTCCTGCAGATGGCCGAGACGCTGCTCAAGCGCTGGGCGGGAGACCTTCGGGATAGAACGCCGGCAATCGCCATCGATATGATCGCGGTTTTGGTTCCATTCGCTGCATTTCTGCTCGAAGGCACGCCCGACCGGAGCCTCTACTGTGCTGTCTGGCTGCTCAAGCCGCTGCGCGACTCGACTTTCTTCCCGGTACTGGGCAGGGTGCTGGCCAACGAAGCGCGCAACCTGATCGGCGTCACTACGCTTTTCGGCGTCGTTCTGTTCGGTGTCGCGCTCGCGGCCTATGTCATCGAGCGCGACATCCAACCTGAAAAATTCGGCAGCATCCCTCAGGCAATGTGGTGGGCGGTGGTCACGCTGTCCACCACAGGTTATGGCGACGCCATTCCGCAAAGTTTCGCCGGCCGCGTCCTTGCTGGGGCGGTCATGATGTGTGGCATCGGCGTCTTTGCGCTGTGGGCCGGCATTCTTGCCTCCGGCTTCTATCAAGAAATCCGTCGCGAGGATTTCGTCCGCAATTGGCAATTGGTCGCCTCCGTGCCGTTGTTTCAGAAGCTCGGCCCGGCAGCGCTGGTCGAGATCGTTCGTGCGTTGAGGCCTCGTAGTTTGCCGGCCGGCGCCGTGATCTGCCGAAGGGGCGAGACCGGGGATCGGATGTTCTTTGTTGTGGAGGGGCGGGTGAGCGTCGTGATGCCGAACCCAGTGGAGCTTGGCCCTGGCGCCTTCTTCGGCGAGATGGCGCTGATGAGCGGCGAACCGCGTACGGCGACCGTCAGCGCCGCCACGGCGGTCTCACTCCTGTCGCTGCACGCGGCGGATTTCCAGATGTTATGCAGCAGTAGCCCGGAAATCGCAGAAATAATCCGCAAGACCGCGCGCGAGCGGCACGGCACGGCACCGACGGCTTGACCGTACCAAGGTGACCGTCAGGAGGAGGGCGCGATGGCAAGGGCTGCCCCTGTCGAGAATGGCTGGCGAATTATATAGGAGGCTCTTGACGGGACGTGGAAGGTCCCAGAGGCGCAGCCGCCGAGTCCGCTGCGGTGGGCAGCCAGTGAGACGACGGGCCGCGACCACCCGCTCGGGATCATGTCGCGTTGTGCAAGGTTCTCAACTGAACGACCGCCACCAAATGCGGGGGCTAAACATCAGGAGCATGCTCCACGGCCAGACGCGCGGCAGCAACAACATGCGCGAGCGTCCCAGTTAGCAGAGTATCTATCGGCGAGTTCCCGCCAAGCTTGTCCGTCGGCGTCATCAACCATTTCCAGGCAAGCCGATGATCGCCAAACATGGCGATCAAAATAAGATGGCGCCGGAAATCGCGGGTTTCCCCAGCTGCGGCAGTTCTGCGGCAAATCCCAGGCTGGCGTGTCCAGGCCTTGCCATGATTCCGTCGGCCGATTGCCGGATTCGGCTGGAAACAAACGGTTGCGGCGGGCATGAAGGTTAACGAGAGCTTTCCAAGTGAGGCCAAATCGTGACGTTTCTGCAACACAGGTCGTGGATAGCGGCCGAACTATCCCTGCGCCGGTACGATCGTGGTTGAACGCCGCCGGCTCATGGGTAATGTCGAATTCGAAGGAGCGGCGCGGTGCGCATCTTTTTCGGTAGTGGGGATGGGGCAGGGAACGCTGTCCTTCAGCAAAGAATACCCAGACCCGTTTTTTAACTTTTGACTGGAGGTCAGAAAATGAACATCAAGAGCCTTCTCCTCGGCTCCGCTGCGGCTCTGCTCGCAGTTTCCGGTGCGCGCGCCGCCGACGCCGTCGTCGTCGCCGAGCCGGAACCCGCTGAATACGTCAAGATTTGCGACATCTACGGCGCTGGCTACTTCTACATCCCCGGCACCGAAACCTGCCTGCGCATCGGCGGCTACATCCGTTACGACATCGGCGTCGGCGACGTGGGTTCGTTCGACGGTGCGACAAGCGCCGATCACGAGGACCGCAGCAGCAACGACACCTTCTACAAGCATGCCCGTTTCTCGCTGAAGACCTGGACCGGTCAGGAAACCGAACTCGGCACCTTGAAGACCTATACCGAGACCCGCTTCAACTTCCAGAATAACAACCGTGACTCAGGCAGGTTTGGCTCGCTCAATACTGCTGGCAACGGAGACACCGTCTCGCTGAACTTCGCCTGGATCCAGCTCGGTGGTCTCCGCGTTGGTAAGGACGAATCGGCCTTCGATACGTTCATCGGCTACGCCGGCAACGTCATCCAGGATACTCTGGTTCCTTATGGCGGTTTCGACACCAACGTCGTGCAGTACTACTTCGACGCTGGCAACGGCTTCTCGGCTGTGGTCTCTCTCGAAGAAGGCTCGGGCACCGACACGATCGACAGCTATGTTCCGCATGTCGTCGGTGGCGTGAAGTGGACGCAGGGCTGGGGCGCGGTTACTGGCGTCATCGCTTACGACAGCAACTATGAAGAAGTCTCCGGCAAGGTCCGTTTGGACGTCAACGTCAACGACGCTCTGTCGCTGTTCGTCATGGGCGGCTACGGCTCCGACGACAACCTCACCGACGGCACCTGGGCGTTCCCGGCTGGCGGTCGCGGCTTCTACAAGCCGTGGAGCGGCAATTGGGCAGTCTGGGGCGGCGGCACCTACAAGTTCAACGAAAAGACCTCGTTCAACCTCCAGGCGTCGTATGACGAAGGCAAGAACATCGGCATCGCCGCGAACGTTGCCTATGACATTGTTCCCGGCCTCACGATCACCGCCGAAGTCGACTACTCGCGTCTTGGCGATGACTCCGTGTCGAACTGGACCGGTATTTCTCCTGGCCATGACGACGCAATCGGCGGCATGCTTCGCTTCCAGCGCTCGTTCTAAAAGGCGCTGCCTGATTGAAATCGAAAACCCGGCGGGCAACCGCCGGGTTTTTTCATGCTGTCTGTATGGAACTTCGGACAGCCGATGGCATGGACGCCCGCCTGCTGCCACGCTTGCAGCCGTGGAAGAACAATCCTCGCAGCGAAAGGAAAGAAGGAAGCCAAAACTGTTTGGCAACCGACGCGCGAAACGGCGGAGGCTCTGTGGCCGGGATACGCCGGCGGACAGGTCAAGGAACGCGGCGTTAAGCCCGAGGAAACCCTATTAGACTGATCTAGTGGCGGAAAAGGGTATGCCGGCGGGATTGGGTGCAACCTAAGCTGCGCGCAGCATCAGGCACTACCGGTCAAACCTCAGCAAGATCGCCCAAGGCCTCGATCAACGGCTGAATCTCGCTTTCGTAATTCTTCCAACGCTTGACGGACGACGTATAGATCGGCTGCCGGACCTGCCAATTGCTGTAGGTATTTACTGAGCCGCCCCTGTCAAAAAAGCGCAGGCAGGCATCGTCCCACGGCAATCCGAGATAATCTATGAGCCGGCGTGACTGCTCCTCCTGATTTTCGATCAACGTCTCGTAGCGATTTTCGAAAATACGACCCGGGAAAACCTTGTCCCAATGCCGCATCAAGCGATCATACTCCCTGTAGTAAAGCCCCAGCGTCTCAAGATCGGCACTGTAGCTGTGAGCTTTATTGAACTGCAGGACGAAACAGGAGATGCAATTGTCGATGGCGTCGCGACGACAATGAATGATCCGCGCTTTGGGGAAAAGAAGGCCAACCAGGCCAATCAGCTCGAAATTATGAGGCATCTTGTCAATAATTCGCAGTGAGTCGGGAGCCCGCTCGCGCAGATAAGCAAGGTGCTCTTCGGCCAAAGCCCTGGTCAGATTGGGAGTAATCATCGCGATCGATTGGCCGAGGTTCACGTTGGAGCGGTCTGCGACACCGAGTCCATTGGCTGTTCGCCTAAGTTTGCTGAGTTCGCCGGCGCCATGAACATTGGAGTGGCTGGCACAGATCTGCTCTGTCAATGTAGTGCCCGAACGAGGCATGCCAACGACGAATACAGGCGCCTCCGAGGGATTGCCGAACGCGGCTCTTGAAGTCACCAGTTCCGGCGTGAAGGTTGCGATCATGCCATCGACCCAGCGACGGTACGATTGCAGATCGAATGTGTGGCCCCCAGCTTGATTCCCCTTCTTGAAGTGATCCATCGCCTCCTTATAGCGACGGAGGTCGTTGAGAAGCTTTCCTGCGGCGTGATGGAGCGCTGCCGCTCCCTCCGGCCCATGGCCCGGGTCTTGAAGCTCCGTCAGGATTGCCGCGAGCTCCGGCGGCTCTTCAGCGAATTTGCGCGTGCGTACGAGCGCATTGTGGGCAGCCGGTACCTCGATGCGCCGTTCTATTGCCTCTTTCAGATGAACCGCGGCTTCGTCCATACGGCCGAGGCTTGCGAGCGCGCGGGGCAGCCCCAATCGGGCTACGGGATGATTTCGGTCAATCCTGAGCGCCTTCTCAAAGAGCGGCAGCGCCATCTCCCCCTTGTCAAACGCATTGTAGGCATCGCCCAAGGCGCAAAGCGCCTCCACCAGATCCGGCTTCAACTCAAGGGCGTACTGAAAGTGCTTGATCGCCGGCGTAAATTCGCTGACCTTCAAATAGGTCTCGCCGAGGCTTAGATGGTAATAAGGATTCTGCGGATCCTCTGCCACCGCCCGAGCGAAATATCGCAGTGACTTTTCGTCATCGAAATCGAGCCCGAGCGTTCCCAGGATATACAGGGCCAGCGGATGGTTGGGCGTGCGAGCCAGGACCCTGTGGCACAGTTCTTCAGCCTCGGATAGACGTTCGGCCTGCTGCCACTCGAGCGCCTGCCGTAAGAGCAAGTCGTCGGCGTGGCTGCGGTGGGACCGCGCTTTGGATGACGCAGCCTTCGGTGATGCCGACTTCGGCGACGGTGGGGTCCTGAGGTGCTTTGCCCATGCGGGCGGCAATCGGTTGCTCATCCTGTTTGGCTAACAAAAGGGGCTTGGAGAATCCAGCCTCAATAGCCGTTTTGCGCAGAGCGCTGGCGTCGCCCCACGATTTCCCCATTCTTCTGGATCGAGTCTTATCGGATTTCCGTTCCGCGCTATGCGGTAGTAATCTAGCCCCCTGCGCACTGCCAAGACTATACGGTGATCACAAGTTTTGGCGCGTCACAATCCATTCGTGGGATGCCATATAAGCGAGCACCTGCAAACCTCGTCGCGATGTCTCGGCCGGGTCACGGCGCTCCGTCGACCGAACTCGTGTACGCCATGACGTCGGCTCGCGCACCACTGTGGAGACAGTGTTGCCGGCGGCGAGGCGCGCACGAACCTTGCCGCTTAGTGGGGATCTCCGACGTCGATTCGTTGACGGGCGCTCTTTCCTATTCCGTCGTGCTGGCTTTTTTTCTGCGACGAATGGTGTGCGATTGCGCTGCGGCCATTTTTAACACGGGTGTGATGTCCACCGGCGCATTCTCTGCCCCGTGTGGATTCTGTAGCCCCTGCACCTGGACGGTCGGGAATGGGAGTTCGATGCCCTGCTCCTTGAACACCTGGCGAAGGCGTACATAGAATTTGCGTTTCATACCGAAGGCGCCTCCCGGCCTCGTTGTGGCCTTGACCCTCAATACGATGCCGTACTCGCCGAACTCCTGTACGCCCTGCATTTTGATCGGGTCGAGCACCCAGTGTTTGAACTCGGGATCTTCCGCCAATTCGAGGCCGATCCGCTTGATCAGCTTGCGAGCGAAGTCGATATCGGTGTCATAGCCAACGGTGATGTTAAATTTGTCGATAACCCAGTCACGGCTCTGGTTCTGGACGGCCCCGAGTTCCCCAAAAGGTATGGTGAACAGTGGACCACGATGATGACGCAGCTTCACCGAACGCAGCGAAAAGCTCTCCACGGTACCCTTGTAATTGCCCGAGGAGATATATTCGCCGACACGAAACGCATCGTCGAGCAAGAAAAACACGCCCGAAATGATGTCCTTGACGATGGTTTGTGCCCCAAAGCCCACCGCGACGCCGACAACGCCAGCGCCAGCGATCAGCGGGCCGATTTGGATACCCAGCGAGGCGAGCATCATAAGCACCGCCATCACGATGATCGATGCGAGCAGAATGTTCTGAAGGATCGGCAACAGCGTGTGCAGCCGCGCCTGCTGCGGATCGAGCATAGGGACCTCTTCGTCGCTGATCACAGGGTGTGGTGTTTCGATGCCCAGCTTTCGTTCGATCAAGGCTTTGATGATCGACCAGCCGAAATCGGCCGCGAGGGCAATGACCACAACATTAATCAGGCCGCGCAATATGAAGGTCGTCGTATCGCTGTCGCGCATGGATTGCATGTCCAGACCCCAGACACGCGCGAGAAAGTAAGCCGCCGCCAGGATAAAAATCATTCGGATCCCGCGATCGATGACTGCGATCGCCACCGCCGGGATCGTAGGCCGGCCGAGATCTTCCGAACCTGGCCGCAGGACGAAATTAACTCCGCGCTGCGTCATCACGATCGCCAACGGCAGGAAGAATGCGGCGAAGGTGAACCAGAACATTACATAAAGCCCGGCGATGCGCTGCAGGAACAGGACGACCAAATAAGCCGTCAATAGCCATGTCGCTTCCGTGTGAACGCTGTGGCGCGCACCGTCTCGTTGCGTTCTTGGCCGACGCCAGATGGCCAGCAGCAAAAGCAATAAAAGCACGAAATCGGCGCCAAGCGACAGGACCATCATTCCGTCCCGATCGATGCCGAGACCTGGCAAGAGGATGAACGCGGCGGCGAAGAAGGCGAAGACGCCAACGATTCGAGGTAGCCAATAGGACCAATGGTCAGCCACTTCATTGGTGATCGGCAAAGCGCGAACCTCGACCGCGTTCTCGACGTTCATGAAGGAAGGGACCAGCATGGCGGTGACGTACATGCGCACACCCCATGTAATGACTGCCGCCATCAGAAATGTCAGTACAATCTCGCGGATAAGCATTGGCCAGTCGAACAGCATGAACGCGCCAGCGCTGCCCAGTGCGAACGAGACGATCAGCATGCTGGAATAAAGTGTGCGACCGCCGATTTTCTTGGCCCGCCCAACGGGCGTACCCTTCGGTTGCGCGATGATCCAGAGACGAAATGGACGGGTCAACTTGTACGTTGCCCAAGTAAGCGCCAGGCCGGCAGCGATGAACATCGCAATCAGCAAGAGTACGCCGGCAGATCCCTTGCTGGACATATCCTCCATCGTCTCTGCCCGAACGCGCGCGAACTGACTTGGCAGCAGGGGCAAAGTGTGCACGATTATTCCGATATGATGCCTGATCATATCGAGCGTCGAGGATGCCATCGTATTCATCTGGCCTGGTGCGGTCGCTGCGCCGGACGGTGCGTCGGCCGGGGAAGCTCTTGTCTCCGCAGGCGCTCTCGTTGACCCAGCATTTCGCTGTTCGGCCACCCAGGCCTTCACTGACGCATCGTCGAGCAGCTCGAATAGCTGCTTGACCCTTTCAGGCGGGACGGTTGCCGGCGCCTGCGCCTGCGCTGGACCAGCCAATAAAAGGGTGATTCCAAAGATGAGCGGCCTGGAAACCAGGACGAACATCGCGCCAAAGTGTCGGCGAGATTGTCCCGGGCGCGCCAGGTTCCTGGCTCCCAATCGTCGAGTGATGAGACGCATCATGCTGTTAACCTTCCGGTCAAATCGGCAAGCAACAACATCTATGCCCGCCATTGCTCCTACGTTGAAGAAGGGGATGTTGCGGCGCAAGACGCCATCGTTCAAGCTAGACCATTGCGTAGGGTCTGGTCGCGCAAATCAGTGATGTGATCCGCAATTCAGGACGCTGGGCCTCACCGGGGCTTCTGGTAGAGCAGAACGTATGCCGCGTTGAGCATCGCCGACCCCATGGCAGCCAAAAGCGTGACCGTGTGCGTCTATTCCCACCAGCGCGATAGACAGTCGCATCGCCCTCTACACCTGGCGTCTGTCGATCTTGCGCATTGTGAGCGGAAATATGACATGAACAAAGTTCACGCTCAATTGAGAACGGCCTCGACGGTGGCAACAAAGTCATCGAGCGAGCGATCCCCGCGAATCTCGATGCGCGGAAGGTCGATGGGATCGCTATTAAGGTCCGCCGGCCCGTGTCTGGCGCCGAAGCCGATCCGATAGCCGGACTCCTTGGCCAGCCTGCCGAGCCGTCGATCGGTGACAGAGAAGGGTGCCGCGAAGGCCGTGGTTGGCCGGCCGGTCCACCGTTCGACGAACATACGAGACCGCAGCAGCTCGGCGGCCAATTCAGAGCTCGACAGACCATCGATGGCGCGATGCGTCGCCAGATGGCTTCCGAAGAACGCACCTTCGGCGGCGAGACGTCGCACCGTTCCCGCATCCATAAGCGGTGTCGGCGGACCGCTGAGAGCGTCCCACTTTGCACTTTCACCCACCAAGTCCGTGACCAGGAACACTTCCGCGGTCAGGTCGTGCGCACGCAAAATCGGCCAGGCATGGTCGGCAAAGTTCTGGAATCCGTCATCGAAGGTGATGAGCACCGGGCGGCCAGCGAAGGGCTCATGGTTGGCGATGGACCATTCCAGTTGCTCGGACATGATCGCGTGAAAGCCATTTGCGCGCAGCCATGCCATCTGGCTTGCGAATGCAGCGGGCGTGAGCCGGAAACGGGCGAGCGCGGCCGGACCTTCATCGGCGACGCTGTGATACATGAGGACAGGGATACGTTGCCGCCGCTCGCTATGAACGACGTCGCGGCGCAAGACCCGCGCCCCGCCCCAGACGATATTGCGCGCGACCCCGATACCGATGGGTGCACGGACCGGCACATGATCAATCACCGGCTCCGTCGCCATGTGGTCCGGCGACAGGCGGCGGAAGCGATCTATGCGATAGAGTTCGGTCTGGATCGATTGCGCAAGGACGAGGCCTTCGGTCTCTGACAGGGTTTTCGAGATCGTTTGGGCACCGAATGTGTTCCAGTCGAAGCCCGTCCTTTCAATATTGTCGCGTAGCACGAATGCGTGTGCGTTGATGAAACTCCCGCCGGGCGCCAGTGCCTCAACGAATTTTTTGGCGATGCGCCGCAACCCGGCGAGATCATCGAGGTAGTAGAGCACTTCCGAACAGACGATCAGATCCATCTCACTGGGCAGCGTGTCCGCAAAAAAATCCAGTACGCCGAACTCGACATTCGGTTGGTCGATGCAGCGCGCGCGCGCCCGCTCGATGGCTACGGCGGAAATGTCGGTGGCAGTCAAATGGCCCACTCGGGGCGCCAATTGGCGCGTGAAATGGCCTTCCGCACAGGCCAGCTCAAGCGCCCGTCCGATGGGACCTGCCGGCAGAATTTCGAGCTGCCGCTCATATTTTTCCTGTTCGTAGGGCGAGCTGTAGTTCCAGGGATCCTCTGTCGCGAAATACCGGTTCCAGAACGACGTACGATCCTTGTTGTGGCCACTCGACGCCGGTGCACGGCGCGGCGCCGGATGCGGCTGCGTTGCTTCGGCGCTTGACCGAACGAGTTCCCGCGCTTCCGACATCAATTGCGCGAGTTTGCCGAAGTGGCTGTCCGGATCAGGCTGCTGTTCCGCTGTGGTCGACAGTGCCTCGGCTGCCAGCGTGCTTGATGTGTCGGCACCGTCGTCCTTTTGTGGTAGGAAATTCAGGATCAGTTCAATCCAATGGCGCCTTGTCACTTTCCCGAGTACGCCGAACTGTACGATAGCCCCGATCTGCCCATCCATCATCAGGTAGGCATAGATTTGATCGATTCCTTCCGGAAGCTCGGTCGAGGTTGGATTTCGAGCGTCGACGCGAATTCCGAAGGTGCGCGCCAGCCTGCGAGGAGCGGCAAGATCGTCGGCATCGAGCAGCATCTGCTCGAGATGATACTGTAGGCGACGACCCGCAACCGGGTCGCCCCAGACCTTGCCGAGTTCGATGATCAACTCGGTGATGGCGCCGCCAAACATGTCCCAGCGGGCAGCCATATGGGCTGGCACCGATAGGCTACCTACCATCAGGCCGTCGAAGGACACCTGGGCGATCTCGCGCGCCCACTTACGCCTTGCCGGGAGCGCGCGCAGGGATTGCGGGTTGATCGAGCCGCCGCCGCTGCCGCAATCCGACGCAGCGTTCCACAGGGCGAACCACGCCAGTGCTTCGGAAGCGGTGCGGCCGCCCGCCGAGATCGCCCCATTGGCATGCGCCGGCGCTGGGTGCTTGACCCTGGGGTCGGTGGCAAAGCCGCGGGCGATAATGATTTCCGCGTCTGCCAGCGTCTGCCTCGAATTGCGGGTGAGCGCGTTGGGGCTGGTTCGATAGAAGGCGAGCGGCTCGTCGACCATCACCCAATTTTTGCCCAGACGCGCGACGCGCTGCCACAGATCCCAGCCCTCGCAGGTGGAAAGAGACACATCAAAACCGCCCAACTCCACAACTGTCGCGCGATCGACCAGCAGCGCGTGAGTGGCGATGGCACATCGGCGGGCGAACGTTTCGAAGGGCTGGCTTGCGACCTCGGGCGCGATGCTCGCCGGGGTGAGCGCTCCATCCGGCATGACGCGCCGCGAACCGCAATAAGCGGCCACTGCATCGGGAGCGGTTTTTAGTGCGGCCAGCATTTTCGTAAGGAAGCTGCCATCCACCCAGTCGTCGGCGTCCAGGAACATCAACCAGCGGCCACGCGCCGTCGAAAGCCCGTTGTTGCGTGCGCCGGCGGGGCTTTTCGCGCAAGAACTCAAGGTCCGAAATCGGGCATCCTGTTCCACATAAGCGGCGATGATCGCGGGGGTGCGGTCCGTGGAGGCGTCGTCGACGATGATCACCTCCCAATCCGTGGTTTCCTGATCGAGAAGGCAATCGAGTGCGCGCGTCAGCGTTACCTCCGCGTTGTGCGCAGGAACTACGATCGAGACCAATGGATTATACGCCACGTTGTCTCACCCGCGCCGGTTCGTAACAGGTAGAACAAGCTGCGTTGATCTTTGTCGGCGCAGGCCGGCACGATCGATGCCGATCCATTCGAGCCCAACGTCGACCATGACTATACCCAGTATCCGGCAGGTCTGCCTGTGAATGCCGGCATGCATTGCGCCGCTGTTTTGCTCGACATTGAACATCGGTACCACACCCTTGCGGTAGCATTATTGTGGATCATTGAGCTTTCGTTTTCTTCTGCAAGAGTTGGCGAATGTCGAAACCCGATACCGGCATCGGATGACAGCACTGCCCTGTCAAGATCGGGGCCAATTAGGGTAGCAAAAAAAGACCTGAAGACAGGCTTGAATGGCAAGCGCTCATGCCCAAGCCTTAGTGCTGCGCCTCCCGGCAACAAAAGATGGTCGCGGGCGAACACGCGAGGGCAAGCCGATCCTGATCGAACTGATCGGAACCGCAGTCGAGCGCCGCAGTTGCTGATGATGGGTCCAAGGCACTCGATCTCGATGCCGCAGTGCTCCACAACGGCCGCCAATTTGCGCACATGGTTCCGTAAAAGGGCCTGTTCGCTGGTAGATTGTCGAGCTCGATCAGCATGTCAAATTTACGCGTGAACCCGCTAAGGCGGAAAAGATTCCGGCTTGCGAGCCGGGTGTTTTGCTGACATCTTTACTAGTTGCTAAATTAGCACGGTGTTAGCTGTTTAAATGAAGGGTATACGGATGGCCAAGGAATCTTCGAGTACCGCTTCTCCGGCAAATAAAGCGGACGGAAATCTGACAAGTAATGCTGACGCAAACGGGCTCGCCTTCATGGCGGGCCAGGCTCGCGAGAGCGGGACCCCCGGCGACGCTGTAGGTGTCGACAAGATACGTGATCTGCTGTTCGGCAACCAGATGCAGGACTATGATCGCCGCTTTTCCAAGCTTGAAGAACGGGTCTTGCAGCGCTTCAAGGATGTCGAATCCGAGGCCAAGCGCAATCTTGAAATGTACGAGTCAAACGCGAAAAAGCAGGTCGACTCGCTTGCGGCGCAATTGCGGAACGAAAAAGACGCGCGAGCCGACGCCGACAAGGAGATTGACCGGAATCTTCGCGAGCAAAATCAAGCGCTTGAAAAGCAGGTGCGCGCGTTGTCGGATCAAGTGAACGAGCTTGAGCGCGAAATTGCCGACCGGATAAATCGAAACGATCATTTGCTGCGTGAGGAAATCAAGCAAAAGAATGAAGGCATTCAGATGCTGATGGAGAAAATGTTTTCCGATCTCGGCAACGTCAAGACCGACCGAAATCTTTTGGCCGGCCTGTTTGTCGAAGTTGCAAAATGTCTGAATCAGGATCCCGTCGGCAGCAAGAACAACTCGGACCGTAGCTGGAAAGTGAGTTGATCGGATTTGACGTCGACCGTCGACCCAATCAGCCTTCCGCAAAGAACAGCCTCGAACGATACAGAGATTGATCGCGAGGCTCTGGCCCGTCTTTTGATCGAAATTGCTCGGAACGTTGATCCGGACTACCGTGCGCGTCTCGGAGGAGTTCCAACCGCCGATCCTCGCATGGAAACGCTGCGCCAGTTGCTGGTCAGCCGCGAAATTTCAGAGCTTTCACGAGTTACGCATCTGCTCGACGAACCGGAGCAGCTTGCCGCGGCAGTGGGCGACGTGCTTCCCAATGCAGCCGCACGAGCGCCTCATGCGCAACTCGGTGAGGCGCTTGCGCCGGCTGTCGAAAGGGCTGTGCAACGGTCGATCCAGAAGAGCCCGCGCACGCTGACGGATATATTATACCCTGTGTTTCTTCCAGCAATTCGCAAGTCAATCGGGGAAAAGATCGACCAGACTTTTCAGTCGCTAAATGAAACCTTAAGACATATATTTACCTGGCATGGCCTCAAGTGGAGACTTGAATCTTGGAGAACTGGAGCCAGCTTTTCGGAAGTTGTGCTGAAGCATTCTCTTTTATATCGTGTTGAACATGTCTTTCTGATTAACCGCACTTCTGGGCTCTTGATAGCGCATGTAGCTGCCGACAATGCGACGAGCGAAGATCCTCAACTGATCTCTTCTATGCTGAGTGCAATCCAAGACTTTGTGAAGGACTCATTCAACGAGAAGGAGCAGAGCGGCCTGGACACTATTCGTTTTGGCGACCTTCGTCTCTGGTCAGAAGTAGGACCGTTCGCGACCCTGGTTTCGGTGATCCGAGGAAACCCCCCAGAAGGATTGCATGACATAGTTCGCGACGTGTTGCTCCGTGTCCATGAGGAATACTCGCAGGCTTTAATGGAGTTTGACGGCGACGGGTCGCAGTTGGCCGGCATAGAGGCGCAGTTGCAGGCCTGCGTCGAGCTGAAGCAGGAGGAATCAAACCAGGGATTTCCGTGGCTGGTGGTGGGCCTGGGCCTGCTGCTGTTGGTTTTGGCAGGCGGTTGGTTCTTTCTTTCATGGCAATCCGGGCAGCGCTGGCAGGCTTATGTGTCGCGACTGGAGAGCCAGCCGGGCATCCTCGTTGCCGAACAAAAGATACGCGATGGCCAATTCTATATTGCCGGCCTGAGAGACCCGCTTGCCGCCGACCCGCAAGCCCTGCTGTCGGGAACGCAGGTCGATCCCGGCAGGGTCCATTCGCAGTGGCAATTCTATCAGAGCCTTGAACCGGAGTTCGTGTTGAAGCGGCTGACGGCGTCGCTGGCTCCGCCGGAGTCAGTACGGCTTGCCATCGTCGATGGGCGCATCGTTGCCGAGGGTGAGGCTCCCGACACTTGGATAGATCGGGCGCGCGCCGCGGCCCGACAGCTTTCAGTAGGCGGACCGGAATTCGACATCTCCAAGGTTCGTGATGTAAGCCCCGAAGCACGCGCGGCAGAGCGCTGGCAAGCCTATGTGTCGCGACTGGAGAGCCAGCCGGGCATCCTCGTTGCCGAACAAAAGATACGCGATGGCCAATTCTATATTGC
>NZ_JAIUIQ010000022.1:0-116535 GCF_020165735.1 Mesorhizobium sp. B283B1A | reverse complement strand
TCCTTCTCCCCCTGTGGGAGAAGGTGGATCGGCGCGCAGCGCCGAGACGGTTGAGGGGTGGGTAACGGGGTGCCGTCGGCGCCAAGCTGGAACACCCCTCATCCGACCTCGCTTCGCGAGGCCACCTTCTCCCACAAGGGGAGAAGGGAAGGCCGCTTTATGCTTCTTCCTTAACCGCCGCAACCTTCTTCCAGTCTCCGGTCGTGTTCCACCAACGATTCGGGTTGGCGCGGTCGTCCAGCCCCTTGGACCTGCTGGCAAGGATCGGCTGAATGCGGATCACCGGCTCCTGATAGGAGTGCGCCTGGAAAATCGCCTCGACGACGCGGGCAGCCAGCGCCTGGTCATCGGGCAGTTCGAATGAAACCTCGACCGTGCCCGGGCGGCGACGCAGTTCGGTTTCGGCGCCGGCCGCTGCCCCTTCAAGCGGCCTGTAGCGCTCGATGCCGTGCGCGGACTGATAGGCGTTGCGGTCGTACTTGCCCATGGCCAGCGGGGCGAGCGCCACCACCGCGTCCATGATGCGGTCGACATCGGCGGCCGGAGCCTGGAAGCTCACAAGCAGCAGAAGCGTCATGCGCAGGGATGTGGTTTCAAAGCCGCTGTCGATCATGGGAGTGTCCTCAACTTCGGATGTTTTGGGGACACTCTTTTAACCGGGTCCTCCTGACAAGGTTCTGTCAGCATCGTGCCTCCGGGGGCGGACAAGGGCTTCGACCGGTGCGAGACTACAAGAGGATCTTGCGGATCAGCCTGAAGCAGACCAGGGCGATGTAGGCGCCGAAGAACAGGCCGAGCGACCAGCCGAAGCCGGACGGGCCGAATGCATCCATGCCGATGCCGATCGCCTGTGGACCGAGCACCATGCCGACGCCGTAACAAAGCACGAAGGCGGCGTTGGCGGATGCCAGTTCATGGCCGGAAAGCTGCGAGCCGAGATGGGCAAGGCCGATCGTGTACATGGCCGCGACAACACCGCCCCAGACAAACAGAAGGGCGGCCATCAGGTGCCAATTCTGCGCAAAGAAGGGCATGAAGACGGTGCCGACGAGGCCGACGGTGGCGCAGGCGAGCAACAGGTAGCGGCGGTCGCTGACGCGATCGCTGATCATGCCGATCGGGATCTGCAGCAAAACGTTGCCGAGACCGATCATGGTCAGCAGCAGTGCCGCGTCTGCTTCGGAATAGCCGATGCGGTTGCCGTAGACCGGAAACAGCGCGAAGCCGCCGGTCTCGACGGCGCCGAACACCAGGACCGCGGCGGTCGCCGACGGCACCAGCCAGATATAGCGCAGGAAATTGCTGGTTTCGCCATCGGCTACAATGCTCGGGCTCTCGTTGCGCGCGGCCAGCACCGGTATCGCGGCCAGCGTCACCAGCGCGATGATGACGCCGAACGGCCTGAAGCCGGAACTGCCGAGATGAGCGAACAGCCACGGCCCGGCGGCAAAGCCGAGCGACAGGACGGTGGCGTAGATGCCAAGGACCAGACCGCGCCGGTGCGGCGGCGCCGAGGTGCTGATCCAGAACTCCGACAGGATGAACAGCACCGTCAGCGCGATGTGCAGCACGATGCGCAGCGGAAACCACATCCAGAAATCAGGCGCGAAGTGAAAGCCGACGAAGGCCAGCGCGCCGGCGGCGATCATCGCGATCATGGTCCAGGCGACGCCAAAACGCATGGCGAGCGGCGTGGCGAGCGGGGCGCCCGCGATCGAAGCCAGGCCGGCGACGGCCGTGTTGAGGCCGATCATCGAAGCCGAATGGCCGCGCGTTTCCAGGATGACGCTGAGCAACGGCATGCCGAGGCCGATGGCGATGCCGACGACGCTGATCGACGAGATCGCCGCCACCATCGGCAGCCAATGTACGCGTTCGTCGCCCTGTTGTTGGGTATCGACCGTCATGAGATGCTGAATACTCTGTCTTTTTGATCTTACGCAATTCCGGACGGAAAACCGCGTCACGCTTTTCCTGGAAGTGCTCTAGAGAAGTTCGCGGGTGAAGCGGTTGCCGACAAGCCGGTAGAAGGGGACGGAGCCGCCGGGACGCAGCAGCGGATCATGGGCGAGGCGCTTTTCCAGCTCGTCCAGGATCATTCGCGTGATGTCGGGGATGTCGGCTTCCCTTGCCTTGGCAAGCGGCAACCAGACCAGTTCCTCGAGTTCGTTGGTCGGCCCGCCACCAGGCAATTCGACGGCGACATCGTCGCGCCAGGCGCTGAAGAAACGCGTGTCGAAGCGGCGCACCCGGTTGGGCGGGGTAATGGCCCGCGCGATAAAGCGTAGCATGTCCAGGGAGGGCTGCACGCCATGTTCGGAAAAGCCTTGCCAATCGCGCCTGGCGGTGGCGAAGACGCCTTTGCGGCCGATCAGCAGCCCGGCTTCCTCATAGGTCTCGCGGATCGCCGACAGGGCGATGGCGCGGGCGCGCGCCGCGCTTGTGCGGCCGGGACCGGCAAGCAGCTTTGCTTCCTGCTCAGCGTGCAACACGGTGGCGACCGGGATGCGGCTGTCGGCAGGGTCGGTGCGGCCACCGGGAAAAACGAATTTTCCGGGCATGAAGGCATGGCCGGCGTGGCGGCGGCCCATCAGGACCAGTACTTCATCGCCCTTGCGGTCGAGAAGGATCAGGGTCGCGGCATCGCGCGGGCGCATCGGCCGATCGCTAGGAGCGACCATGCTCCTCTCGATCCCGTCGACTTGCGCCTTGGTCATACCATCCATGCGCACGACCTAGCGGAAACTTCTTGCATGCGAAAGTGGCTTTAACCGTTGGCGTATTGCGCCAGCCTGCACCTCAGGCCCCGGGATGCGGCTCGATTGCATCCTTTTCGCCACCGAATCCGTGCATATAGAACGCCCATTGCAGTCCGATGACGGCACCTTTGACAGGCTGCAGCAGCGCAACCGACAAAAGGATGGTCAAGGGCACCCAGATGACGATGTGCTGCCAGGTCGACAAGGTCGACGTCGCTTCCACACCCATGAAGGCACCGAGAATGATGTGGCCGACAATGACGATGACCAGATAGGCAGGCAGGTCGTCGGCGCGATGATGGTGGATCTCTTCGCCGCAGACGCTGCAGGCGTCGACAGTTTTGGTGAAGCCGCGGAACAGCTTGCCTTCGCCGCAATTCGGGCAGCGGCCCAGCAGGCCGCGCTTCATCGCCGTCCACAGCGGGCGGGCAACCCGGCCCGAATGATGTTCGCCGCCGAAAACCTGTTCTTGCATCCCTAATTCTTTTGGCATCATCGTCTCCTGCCGCGCGAACCCGGTCGCGATTGCGACGCGCGGGCGCGGCCCTTGGCCTTGTGAAACGACTTGACGGAGCCTGGCAGGGGCTTCGGGTCGGTCAACATCTCGAAGCGCATCGCGCCGGCCATCGGTGCCACCTCGACGAGCCGGACCTCGACCCGATCCGCGAGCTGGTAGCCTTTGCCCGAGCGTTCTCCAAACAGGGAGCGGGCCGTTTCGTCGTATATATAGTAATCGCCGCCCAGAGTTGACACCGGGATGAAACCATCGGCGCCATACTGCGGCAATTGGACAAATAGTCCCGATTTGGTGACGCCGGAGATGCGGGCGTCGAAGCGGTCGTCGATACGCTCGGCGAGGTAGGCGGCGATAAGCCGGTCGACCGTATCGCGTTCGGCAGCCATTGCGCGGCGTTCCGTGCCGGAGATCAGCACCGCGACGTCCTCGAGCCGGGCTTCTTCGTCGCGCGTCAGTCCGCCCGGGCCGAGGCCGAGTGCGGCGATAAGTCCGCGATGCACGATGAGGTCGGCATAGCGGCGGATCGGCGAGGTGAAATGCGCGTAGCGCCTGAGGTTCAGGCCGAAATGGCCGATATTCCCAGGCGAATATTCGGCCTGGCTCTGCGAACGCAGCACCACTTCGTTGACCAGCCCTTCATTGTCGGCGCCGCGCACCCGCTCCAGGATGCCGTTGAACTGGCTGGGCCGCATCTGCGCGCCGCGCGCCAGCGACAGCCCAAGCGTCTGCAGGAATTCGCGCAGCGATTCCTGCTTGGCGAGCGACGGTGCGTCGTGGACGCGGTAGACCAGCGCCTGCTTCTTGGCCTCGAGCGACTCGGCGGCGGCGACATTGGCCTGGATCATGAATTCTTCGATCAGCTTGTGGGCATCGAGCCGCTCCGGCACGATGACGCGGTCTACCGTGCCGTCAGCTTTAAGCAGGATCTTGCGCTCCGGCAGGTCGAGTTCGAGCGGCTGGCGGCCGTCGCGTCCGCGCTTGAGGATCGCATAGGCATCCCACAACGGCTTCAGCACCGTGTCGAGGATCGGGCCGGTCTTGTCGTCCGGCACGCCGTCGATCGCCGCCTGCGCCTGCGGGTAGGCCAGCTTGGCCGCCGATTTCATCATGATGCGGTGGAAGGAGTGCCTGATCTTGTGACCGTCGGCGGAGAAGGTCATGCGCACCGCCAGCGCCGGGCGGTCCTGGCCCTCGCGTAGCGAACAGAGATCATTGGAAATGCGTTCGGGCAGCATCGGCACGACGCGATCCGGGAAATAGACCGAATTGCCGCGCTTCAAGGCTTCGCGGTCGAGCGCCGTGCCATAGCGCACATAGGCGGCGACATCGGCGATGGCGACCGTGACGACCACTCCGCCCGGATTCTTCTCATCGAGGTCCGGCGTGGCGAACACCGCGTCGTCATGGTCCTTGGCGTCGGCCGGATCGATGGTGACCAGCGGCAGGTCTCGCCAGTCCTCACGGTGATCGAGCGTTGCCGGCTTGACGGCCTCGGATTCGGCGATGACGTCGGCCGGGAAAATGTGGGGAATGTCGTGGGCGTGGATGGCGATCATCGAGACCGCCTTTTCGCTGGTCAGCGAACCCAGCACATTGAGCACCTTGGCCTGGGGCAGACCGTAGCGCGAGGCGCGCGCGGGCTCGACCTCGACCAGATCGCCGTTTTTGGCGCCGTTCTGGAATTCCTTGTTTACGATCAGTTCCGGCTGGCGCCGTTCCACCGGTTCGATGCGAAAGGTGCCGTCCTTGAGCACGCGGAAGACGCCGAGAACGGCATCGGTGCGTTTCTCGAAGATCTTCATCACCCGGCCGGTATAGGCAGGGCCGCCCAGGGCGACATTCGTCTCGTCGGCGGGAAAGGTCTTGGCCAGCACGCGGTCGCCAATGCCGGGCGCCGGTCCACCACCACTGCGCGACAGGCGGATGGACACGATGGGCGGCGGTCCATTGGCCGTGTGTTCGATGGGACGCGCCAACAGCACGCCGTCGGCGTCACGGTCGAAAATATCGAGGACCGTGACGTGGGGCAGGGCGCCAACGCGGGCCAGCCCCTTGCGTTCCTTGGTCAGGACACCTTCGTCCTGCAGGTCACGCAAAATGTCCTTCAGCCAGATGCGGTCGTCGCCGTGCAAGGCGAACGCCTTGGCGATGTCGCGCTTTCCGGCGCGATCGGGATTTTCGGCGATGTAGCGCAGGATCTCGTCACGCGAGGGCCGGTAATCGTCCTTGACCTTGGCCCTGGTGTCGGCGGTGCGCGGATCGCCGTGGCTTCTTCCGGTGATCTTGCGCGCCACGCCGTGCTACCCTTTTTTCTTCGCGGCCGGCTTCTTGGTCGCCGCTTTCTTGGTTGCCGGGGCTGCTGCCTTGCGGAACGGCTTCTTGCCGCCGCCGCCCTTGGCTTCCCTCTCGGCGATCAGCGCCAGCGCATCCTCGATCGTCACCGATTGCGGATCCTTGCCCTTGGGCAGCGTAGCATTGACCTTGCCGAAATTGACGTAAGGCCCGTATTTGCCGTCGCGAACGACGATCTTGCCACCGCCGTCCGGATGGTCGCCCAGTTCTTTCAAGGCAGCGGCGGTGCCGCCGTTGCGGCCGCCCTTGGCCTTCGATTGCTTCTCGGCAATCACCGTGACGGCGCGGTTGAGGCCGATCGAGAACACGTCCTCGATGCTGTCGACATTGGCGTAGGTGCCGTCGTGCAGCACGAACGGACCGTAACGACCGAGCCCGGCCGAGATCATCTTGCCAGATTCGGGATGTTTTCCCACATCGCGCGGCAATGACAGCAGTGCCAGCGCTTTCTCATGGTCGATGGATTCCGGCGTCCAACCCTTGGGCAGACTGGAGCGCTTGGCTTCCTTGCCGTCGCCGCGCTGGATGTAGGGGCCGAAGCGGCCTGAGCGCAGCGTGATTTCCTCGGCCGTGTAAGGATCCTTGCCGAGCACCTTGGTGCCGTCCTCGCCGCCACCATTCTCGCCATTGGGGTTGGCGGCGTCGCCGAGCTGGCGGGTGAAGGAGCATTCCGGATAGTTCGAACAGCCGACGAAAGCGCCGAACTTGCCGAGCTTCAGCGATAGATTGCCGGTGCCGCATTTCGGGCAGATGCGCGGGTTCGAGCCGTCCTCGCGCGCGGGAAATACCAGCGGCGCCAGCTCCTCGTTCAGCGCATCGAGCACGTCGGTGACGCGCAGTTCCTTGATATCGGCGACGGCGCCTGAAAAATCCTTCCAGAAGTCGCGCAGCACGTCCTTCCAGGCGAGCTTGCCGTCGGAAATCTCGTCGAGCTTTTCCTCGAGCGAGGCGGTGAAATCATATTCGACATAGCGCTCGAAGAAGCTCTCCAGGAAGGCCGACAGCAGCCGCCCCTTGGCCTGCGGCACCAGCCGGCGCTTGTCGATCGTGACATAATCGCGGTCTTCGAGCGTCTTCAGGATCGCGGTGTAGGTCGACGGCCGTCCGATGCCGAGTTCTTCCAGCTTCTTGATCAGCGACGCCTCGGAATAACGCGGCGGCGGCTCGGTGGTGTGCTGGGTGGCGTTGATCGCCTGGCGGGCGAGCTGCTCGCCGGCGCGGATCTCGGGCAGGCGGCGGTTTTCCTCGTCCTCCGCGTCGTCTTCCTTCTGGTCGGTGTAGGCTGCGATGAAGCCGTCGAAGCGGACGACGGAACCGACGGCGCGAAGCTCGGCGGTGCGCGAGCCGTTCACCGCCTCGATCTCGACGGTGGTCCGCTCGATCTCGGCCGGCTGCATCTGGCTGGAGATGGCGCGCTTCCAGATCAGCTCATAGAGCCGCATCTGGTCGGAATCGAGGTACTGCCTGACCGATGCCGGGGTGCGCATGAAATCCGTCGGACGGATCGCCTCGTGCGCTTCCTGCGCGTTCTTGGCCTTGGTCGTGTAGACGCGCGGCTTTTCCGGCAGGTATTTCGGACCGAATTCCTTGGCGATCGCATCGCGGGCAGCGTCGATCGCTTCCGGCGCCATCTGCACGCCGTCGGTTCGCATATAGGTGATCAGGCCGGTGGTTTCGCCGCCAATCTCCATGCCTTCATAGAGCCGCTGCGCCACCTGCATGGTGCGGGTGGCGGAGAAACCGAGGCCCGAGGAAGCCGCCTGTTGCAGCGTCGAGGTGGTGAAGGGCGGGCCCGGATTGCGCTTGGTCGGCTTGGCCTCGACGGACAGCGCCTTGAAGGTGGCACCCTCGAGCATCGCCTTGATGTCGTCGGCCTGCGCCTTGTTGGCAATGTCGAGCTTCTGCAGCTTCTTGCGCTCGAAGGCGGTGAGCCGGGCTTCGAAAGTCTCGTTGCGGGGCGTGCCGAGGATGGCGGCGATCTGCCAATATTCCTCGCGGATGAAGCGCTCGATCTCGGATTCGCGGTCGCAGACCAGGCGCAGCGCCACCGACTGGACGCGGCCGGCCGAGCGGGCGCCCGGCAATTTGCGCCACAGGACCGGCGACAGCGTGAAGCCGACGAGATAATCGAGCGCCCGGCGGGCCAGATAGGCATCGACCAGCGGCGCATCGATCTGGCGCGGATTGGCCATCGCTTCCAGCACCGACGACTTGGTGATGGCGTTGAAGACGACACGGCTGACCGGCTTGTCCTTCAGCGCACGCTTCTGCTTCAGCACTTCCAGCACGTGCCAGGAGATGGCTTCGCCCTCGCGATCCGGGTCGGTGGCGAGGATCAGGCCATCGGCATCCTTGACCGCCTTGGCGATGTCGGCGAGGCGCTTGCCCGAAGCGGTGTCGACCGCCCAGGACATGGCGAAATCCTCGTCCGGACGCACCGAGCCGTCCTTGGCCGGCAGATCGCGGACATGGCCGAACGAGGCCAGAACCTTGTAGTTCTTGCCGAGGTATTTGTTGATTGTCTTTGCCTTGGCCGGCGATTCGACGACGACGACGTCCATGAGGTCTCTTATTCAGCTGTGATGCGCCAGAAGAATTCCGCTGCGCGCGACGAAATCTCGTTCCTGTTGCCGCTCACATGGCCGCGCTTTCGCATCCGGTCAAGGGGAAGCGCCCAAATTGCGGGGATGCCGGCAGCAATACACTCTTAGAGTGTATGGAGAAAATCACAGAATTTGGCTGAGAAAAACGATGGTCGCAAATTGGCGAAAACGACCGAGCTCCGTTTCGATGAGTCGAGGAATGCCGTCCCTCGATCATGAGGCCGGCCGCCGACGGTATCGAAGGATGCCCGGCGACCAGCTGATGCCCCGCCAACAGGCGTGAAGCGGGAAGGAGGCTCAGTCGGCCTTGACGACGTGCCAGACGCCGGCGACACCGTCACCGCTCATGTCGCCAGCCTTCTTGTCGTTGACGAAGGTGTAAACCGGCTTGCCGTCATAGGCCCACATCTTGGTGCCGTCGGTGCGTTTGACAACGCTCCATTCGTCGTCCGCCTTGGCGCTGGCCGCGGCCTTCAGCGGCGGCCAGTTGGCGGCGCATTTGTCGTAGCAGTTCGACTTGCCCTTGCTGTCCTTGTCATAGGTGTAAAGCGTCATGCCCTTGGCATCGGTGTAGATCTTGGTGCCGCCGACATCGGCTTCCTTCCACGCCTCGGCGGCGAAGGATGCGGCGGTGCTGAGCAGAAGCGCGGCCAGCCCTGCGGTTATGATTTTCATGGAAACCTCCCTGATATGTGGAGACGCGCGGGAAATCGCGGTCTCGTTGTGTCAACGCCTGCCGGCCGGAGGTTCTTCCCGAAAGGGCTTGTGGGATATCGGTTGCTGGGCTTTGGTTGTCAGTAACAATTCCCTCGTTTCGGTCGTACTTGGTTGGGTGGGGTCAGCGAGATTGCCCGAACAGCGACTGGTTGCCACACATTGGTGATTGGCGCACAGGCCAGGGCTTCGCTATATCGGCGCCCAAACAGTATCGTCGCCGAAACAGCAGGGTTTTGGAATGGCATTGGATATCGGCTATGTCAGCGCGGTCGGGGCGGGCGCCATCTCGTTCCTGTCGCCTTGCGTGCTGCCGCTGGTGCCGCCCTATCTCTGCTACATGGCCGGTGTCTCGGTCGACGATTTTCGAGGCAATACAGGTGCGACGGCGCGTGAAGGCACGCGCGGCGCGCTGCTCTATTCCTCGATCGCGTTCGTGCTCGGCTTCTCGACCGTGTTCGTGGCGCTCGGCGCGGGCGCCTCGACCATCGGCCGGCTGCTGCGCGTCTGGCAGGAGCCGCTGGCGATGGGTGCCGGCGTGCTGATCATCCTGATGGGCCTGAATTTCCTCGGTATCCTGCGCATCCCGCTGTTGTCGCGCGAGGCGCGCTTCCAGTCGCAGGGCAAGCCGGCAAGTGCTGTCGCCGCCTATGTCATGGGACTGGCCTTCGCCTTCGGCTGGACACCTTGCATCGGCCCGGTGCTGGGACCGATCCTGACGCTGGCCGGCGGTCGCGAAACCGTGGGCGAGGGCGCGCTGCTGCTCGCCGCCTATTCGCTTGGGCTTGGCATACCCTTCCTGATCGCGGCGCTGTTTTCCGGCGCCTTCATGCGTTTTCTCGGCAAATTCCGCGTCCATCTCGGCCGAGTGGAAAAAGCAATTGGTGCGCTGCTGGTCGTTGCCGGCGTGTTTTTCCTGACCGGCGGGGTGCAGGCCGTATCGTACTGGCTGCTGGAAAATTTCCCCGTGTTGGGGCGGCTGGGCTAGCGGTCCGGCCGCAGGACGGGCGTTTAACGGACCGGGCGGTAGACCTACTGATTAAAAGCCACCTGCTCCGCCATCTCACCGGAATTTAACCGCATTGGTGCAGCATGGCGCCACTGCTAGCATGCTTTGATTCCCAACGCTTTTTCATATGGTTGTCCATCCATGAGCCAGAGAACCTGCCTGTCGATCATCCTCGCCGCCGGCGAAGGCACGCGCATGAAGAGTGCGCTGCCGAAGGTGCTGCACAAAATCGCCGGCCTGCCGATGGTCGCGCATGTGGTGAAGGCCGCGGAAGCCGCCGGGGCCGGCGACCAGGCGCTGGTGATCGGCCATGGGGCGGAGGAAATGCGCAAGGCCGCGGCAAAATTCGCTGTGAAGGCCGAGACCTTCGTGCAGGAAAAACGGCTTGGCACCGCGCATGCCGTGCTGGCTGCGCGCGAAGCGATATCAAGGGGTTACGACGATGTCCTGGTGATGTTCGGGGATACGCCGCTGATCGACCCGGGGGCGCTGACCGTGGCGCGACTGAAGCTGGCGGAAGGTGCTGCCGTCGCCGTCATCGGCTTCCGTACACCCAATCCAACCGGCTATGGCCGGCTGATCGAAAAGGGCGGCAAACTGGTCGCCATCCGCGAGGAGAAGGATTGCAGCGAGGAAGAGAAGAAGATCACCTTCTGCAATGGCGGGCTGATGGCGGTGGCCGGTAGCCAGGCGCTGAAGCTGCTCGACGCGGTCGGCAACAAGAACGCCAAGGGCGAATATTACCTCACCGACATCGTCGAGATCGCTAGCGGGCAAGGCCTCGATGTGGTTGCGACCGAAGCCAGCTTTGAAAATGCGCTCGGCATCAACAACCGCGCCGAACTGGCGCAAGCCGAGGGTATCTGGCAGGCTCGCCGCCGGCATGAGGCGATGCTATCGGGCGTGACGCTGATCGCACCGGAAACCGTGTTCTTTTCGCACGACACCGAAATCGGCGCCGACACCGTCGTCGAGCCGAATGTCTGGTTTGGGGCGGGTGTAAAGATCGCCGGCGGCGCCAAGATCCATGCCTTCAGCCATATCGAAGGCGCCACTGTCGCGGGCAATTGCGATGTCGGTCCGTTCGCACGACTGCGGCCGGGCGCCGATCTGCGGGAAAAGGCAAAAGTCGGCAATTTCTGCGAGGTCAAGCAGGCTGTTATCGAGGAAGGCGCCAAGGTCAACCATCTGACCTATGTCGGTGATGCGCGTGTCGGCGCGGGGGCCAATATCGGCGCCGGCACCATTACCTGCAACTATGACGGCTACTCGAAATTCTTCACCGACATCGGCGAGGGCGCCTTCATCGGCTCGAATTCCTCGCTGGTCGCGCCTATTACAATCGGCAAGGGCGGCTATATCGCCTCCGGTAGCGTGATCACTGAAAGCGTGCCCGACGATGCGCTGGCTTTCGGGCGCGCCCGCCAGAAGACGATTCCCGGCAAGGGCAAGGAATTGCGCGAGCGCTTTGCCTCGGCCGCGGCTGCCAAAAAGAAGTAAGACCGGCCTTCAAAAACTGAACGATTGCGGTAACCGGATTGCAAGTGCGCTGTGTCATGATGCATGCGTGCAGAAGCGTCCGTTACAGCGGACGAAATGCAATGTGACTTTCGCGGCGAACCGGCCATCCCTAAATAACGCTGGTTTTCCACGGGGAATTGGGGGCTGTCTGCATGTGCGGTATCGTTGGAATCGTCGGCCACTCGCAGGTCGCGCCCCTCATTGTCGATGCGCTCAAGCGGCTCGAGTATCGCGGCTATGACTCGGCCGGCGTCGCCACTATCGAGAAGGGTGAGCTCAGCCGCCGCCGCGCCGAAGGCAAGCTGGTCAACCTCGAACGCCGGCTCAAGGACGAGCCGCTCGAAGGCACCATCGGCATCGGCCATACACGCTGGGCGACCCATGGCGTACCCAACGAGACCAATGCGCATCCGCATTTTTCCGCCGGCGTCGCCATCGTCCACAACGGCATCATCGAGAATTTCGCCGAGTTGCGCGACGAACTGATCCGCGACGGCTACTCTTTCTCGTCGCAGACAGACACCGAGGTCGTTGCCCATTTGGTGGCGCGCGAACTGGCCAAGGGCCTGAAGCCGGTCGAGGCCGCGCATCAGGCGCTGAAGCGGCTGGAAGGCGCCTTTGCGCTGGCCATCATGTTCAAGGGCGACGAGGATCTGATCGTCGGTGCCCGCAACGGTCCGCCCCTGGCCGTCGGCCATGGCGATGGCGAGATGTTCCTGGGCTCGGACGCCATCGCGCTCGCGCCGTTCACCAATTCGATCACCTATCTCGAAGACGGCGACTGGGCGGTGGTGCGCCGCGGCGGCGTCGCCATCTTCGACATCGACGGCAAAAAGGTTGCCCGCAAGCGCCAGCAGTCGCTGTCGACCAGCTTTATGGTCGACAAGGGCAATCGCCGCCATTTCATGGAGAAGGAAATCCATGAGCAGCCCGAGGTGATCTCGCACACGCTGGCCCACTATGTGGATTTCGTCTCCGGCGTCTCCAAGCCGCTCGACCTGCCGTTCGATTTCGCCAAGATCGACCGGCTGGCGATCTCCGCCTGCGGCACCGCCTATCTCGCCGGCCTGATCGGCAAATACTGGTTCGAGCGCTATGCGCGGCTGCCGGTCGATATCGATGTCGCCTCGGAATTCCGCTACCGCGAAATGCCGCTGTCGGCCAACGATGCCGCTTTCTTCATCTCGCAATCGGGCGAGACCGCCGACACGCTGGCCTCGCTGCGCTACTGCCGCAAGGCCGGCATGAAGATCGGCGCCGTCGTCAATGTGCGGGAATCGACCATGGCGCGCGAATCCGACGTCGTGCTGCCGACACTTGCCGGACCCGAGATCGGCGTCGCCTCGACCAAGGCCTTCACCTGCCAGCTGTCCGTTCTGGCCGCGCTTGCGGTGCGCGCCGGCGTGGCCCGCGGCACAATCTCGAAGGAACAGGAGAAAACCCTGGTGCGCGCGCTTTCGGAAGCGCCGCGCTATGCCAACCAGGTGCTCAAGCTCGAAGAACAGATCGAGCGCATCGCACGCGAACTGTCGCGCTACAAGGACGTGCTCTATCTCGGCCGCGACACCAATTTCCCGCTGGCCATGGAAGGCGCGCTGAAGCTCAAGGAAATCTCCTACATCCACGCTGAAGGCTATGCCGCGGGCGAGTTGAAGCATGGCCCGATCGCGCTGATCGACGAGAATATGCCGGTCATCGTCATCGCGCCGCATGACCGCATCTTCGAGAAAACCGTTTCCAACATGCAGGAAGTGGCGGCGCGCGGCGGCAAGATCATCCTGATCACCGACAGCAAGGGCGCGGCACAGGTAAGCGTGAAGACGATGGAAACGATCGTGCTGCCGGATGTGCCGGAAATCATCTCGCCGATCATCTATGCGCTGCCGATCCAGATGCTGGCCTATTTCGCCGCCGTGTTCATGGGCACCGACGTCGACCAGCCGCGCAATCTGGCGAAATCGGTGACGGTGGAGTAAGTTTTACCTCTCAAATCGGGAGGTTGAGCCGAATGGCATCGAAGTTCGCCCGTCCAGTTCACCCCGGAGAATTCCTGCGTGAAGAATATCTCGTTCCCCTTGGCATGAGCGCTGGCGCCCTCGCAAAAAAGCTCAATCTTCCGCGTACCCGTATCGAACGCATTGCCAAGGAGGAGATCGGCTTGACCCCCGACACTGCTTTGCGACTGGCGCGGTTTTTCAACACCACGCCTCAATTCTGGATGAATTTTCAGCAGGCTTACGAGCTTGAGACCGAAGCGAAGAAACTAGCGTTGGAACTTGAGAAGATAGAACCGCTGGAAGCGGCGGCATAATCGGGCCTTTAAAAACTTCGCAGTTCCAAACGGCTTTGCTGTTCACTAATGTTGCGCTGCAACCCGCGCCCCGGTGAACCATGTCCGACGCTCCGAAGACTTCTGGCATGACCCGGCTGAGGAACTATTTCCTCACAGGCTTCGTCGTCTGCGCACCGCTGGCGATCACCGCCTATATTGCCTGGTCGTTCATTGGCTGGGTCGATTCCTGGGTAAAACCTTATATTCCCGCGCGTTACAGCCCCGATACCTACCTGCCGTTCCCGGTGCCGGGCTTCGGGCTGATCGTCGCCCTGATCCTGATCACGCTGATCGGCTTCCTGACGGCCAACATCGTCGGCCGCGCCATCGTCAATTTCGGTGAGCGCATGCTTGGCCGCATGCCGCTGGTGCGCGGCATCTATGGCTCGCTGAAGCAGATTTTCGAGACCGTGCTGTCGAACAAGGGCGACATGTTCCGCCAGGTCGGGCTGGTCGAGTATCCGCGCAAGGGCGTCTGGTCGCTGGTCTTCGTCGCCAGCGAGAAAGAGACCGAGATCAACCAGAAGCTTGATCAGGAAGGCGATCCGCTGATTGCCGTGTTCATGCCCTGCACGCCGAACCCGACCACCGGCTTCCTGATGTACGTGCCGAAGTCGGACATCGTGCTGCTCGACATGACGATCGAGGACGGTGCCAAGCTGATCGTGTCGGCCGGACTGGTGGCGCCCGAGGTCAAGCAAATGGTTGTCGTGAATGGTGAGCCTATCGAGGGAATGCTTGCCAACCCATCGGTTGCCGCCTTGGCTCATCCGGCGCGCAGGAGCCGAACGGCTTCGTCGCGACCGAACAAATAGAGCAACAGGCGCAGCGCCTCGCCGCGGTCGGATTGCAGCTCAGGGTCGCGCGACAGGATCAACCTTGCATCGTCGCGGGCAGCTTCCAGAAGATCGGCATGAGCCTCGATACGCGCCACCTGGAAGCCCGGCGTGCCGGACTGGCGGGTGCCCAAAAGCTCGCCTTCACCGCGCAATTTCAGGTCTTCCTCGGCGATCAGGAAGCCGTCCTCCGTCTCGCGCATCGCCGACAGCCGGCGTTTAGCGGTCTCGCCGAGCGGATCCTTGTAGAGCAGCACGCAGGAGGACGGCTTGTCGCCGCGTCCGACACGACCGCGCAGCTGATGCAACTGCGCCAGGCCAAAGCGCTCGGCATGCTCGATGACCATGACGGTGGCATCGGGCACGTCGACGCCGACCTCGATGACCGTGGTGGCGATCAGGATGCGTGTCTCGCCCTGCTTGAAGGCGCGCATCGCCTCGTCCTTCTCCGCACCCTTCATGCGGCCATGGACAAGGCCGATACGATCGCCGAACAGCGGTTTCAGCGAGGCGAAACGATCTTCCGCCGACATCAGCTTGATCTCTTCGGATTCTTCGACCAACGGACAGATCCAGTAGATCTTCTGGCCGCCGGCGACGGCGTCCTCCATGCGGCCGACCAGTTCGTCCAGGCGCTCCAGCGGCAGCGTGACGGTTCGGATCGGCTGGCGGCCGGCCGGCTTTTCCGTCAATTTCGACACGTCCATGTCACCGAAGGCGGTCAGCACCAGCGTGCGCGGGATGGGTGTCGCCGTCATCACCAGCATGTCGGGCGCATCGCCCTTGGCGGTGATGGCAAGTCGCTGGTGGACGCCGAAGCGATGCTGCTCGTCGATGACGGCCAGCACCAGGTCGTGGAAAGTTACCGTTTCCTGGAACAGCGCGTGGGTGCCGACGACGATGTCGATCTCGCCGCTGGCCAGGCCGGCCAGCGTGTCGGCGCGTTCGCGGCCTTTCTCGCGCCCGGTCAGGATTGCGATGCGCAGGCCTATGCTGGCGGCAAGCGGGGCGATCGTCGCCAGATGCTGGCGCGCCAGGATTTCGGTCGGCGCCATCAACGCCGCCTGGCCGCCAGCCTCGACGGCGCACGCCATGGCAAGCAGCGCGACAACCGTCTTGCCGGACCCGACATCGCCTTGCAAAAGCCGCAGCATGCGCTCGGGGTCGGCGAGGTCGGCATTGATTTCGGCCAGTGCGAATTCCTGGGAAGCGGTCAGCGAATAGGGAAGCGCGGCGCGGAGTTTCTCTACGATGCTGCCGTCGCCGACCAGGGGACGGCCAGACAAGCGGCGGATCTTTGCCCGCACCAGCGCCAGCGATACCTGGCCCGCCAGCAATTCGTCATAGGCGAGGCGCCGCCAGGCGGCTCCGTCGATGGAGACGTCGATCGGATCGGCCGGGTTGTGGATGCGGGCGAGCGCATCGCCAAAGGTCGGAAAGGTGTGCCGGCGCATGAAGGCGCTGTCCTGCCACTCGGGCAATTCCGGCAAGCGGCCGAGCGCCTGGCCGATCGCCCGGCGCAGCACCTTGCCGGACAGCCCCGCGGTGAGCGGGTAAACCGGTTCGACCAGCGGCAGGTTTTCCGCCTCGCTGGCCAGGGCGATATGGTCGGGATGGACCATGGTCGGGCGGCCGTTGAACCATTCCATGCGGCCCGAGACCACGACATGCCCGCCGACCGGCATCGCCTTTTCGAGGTAGGAGGCATGGGCATGGAAGAAGGTCAGGCCGATTTCGCCGGTATCGTCATGGGCAAAGACCCGGTAGGGCACCGACCGGTTGCCGCGCGGCGGCGGCTGATGACGGTCGATGCGCACCTCGAGCGTGACGATCGCGCCTTCGGCGGCGAGCGCGATGCCCGGCCGGTTGCGGCGATCGATGACGGTGTGCGGCAGCACGAACAGAAGGTCGCCGGCGCGCGCCGCGCGATCGCCGAGGTCGGCGGCGACGACCTTCTCGATCAGCGCGCCGACCTTCGGCCCGACGCCGGCGAGCGAGGTGATCGGGACAAAGAGGGGGTCGAGGATGGAAGGACGCATGATGTCAGCTTATGTCGCGACGGCAGCAGCGCAAGGCTGACAGCCCCTTCTATCCACGCTATATGCGCCGCAGCAAGTGAGGATGCGCCACAATGACCGGAACGAAACGATCAAGCGAGGGGCTGGACGTCCACCGCCGCAAGCTCTTGTTCCGCTCCTGGCATCGCGGCTTGCGCGAGATGGATCTGATCCTCGGCACCTTCGCCGATGCCGAGATCGCCGCCTTGACGGCCGAGGAGATCGACCAATATGAGAGGCTCCTCGACATTCCCGACACCGAATTCCTGCCGCTGATAACCGGCGAACGCCCGGTGCCGGCGGATATCGACTGCGTCGTCCTGCAAAAGATCCTGGCGTCCCGCCGGACCATGATTTTCTGAACACAAGCAATTCCCAGGAAAAGTCCCAAGCAGTTTTCCTGGGAATTGCGACAAAACAAGACCGTGATTTGATGAGCCTCATTCCCACCATTGGTCTGCCGAAGGGCCATGCCGGCCAGTTCATCGTCGACGGTGTCGCCGATGGCTACGAAGCCTTCGCGCTGGTGCAGGCCGCGCTGGAGATCGCGCCCGACAAGCCGGTATTGTTCGTGGCGCGTGACGGCCAGCGCCTGCCGGCAATCATCGAGGCGTTGTCCTTCGCGGCCCCCGGCCTTCCGGTGCTCGAATTGCCGGCCTGGGATTGCCTGCCCTATGACCGCGTTTCGCCCGGTTCGGATGCCGCGGCCAAGCGCCTCGATGCGCTGACTGCCATGATCGCGCTGGCCAGGAAGCCGCACCGCGCCGTCATCCTCACCACCGCCAATGCGCTGCTGCAGCGCATTCCGCCGGCAGAGCTTGTCGAAGCGCAGACCTTTCACGCCAGGCCAGGCAACCAGATCGACATGAACGCGCTGGTGTCGCGGCTGGAAACGTCGGGCTTCGAACGGGTGCCGACGGTGCGCGGTATCGGCGAGTTCGCCGTGCGTGGCGGCATTCTCGACCTGTTCGCGCCGGGATGGACCGAGGCGCTGAGGCTCGATTTCTTCGGCGATACGCTGGAATCGATCCGCGTCTTCGATGCCGCCACGCAGCGTACCACCGGCCAGCGCAAGTCGATGGCGCTGCAGGCGATGAGCGAGGTGGCGCTGACGCCCGAAACCATCAGCCGCTTCCGCCGCGCCTATATCGAAGCTTTCGGCGCGCCGCAGCGTGATGACGGTCTCTATGCGGCGGTCAGCGAGGGCAGGCGTTTCGCTGGCATGGAGCACTGGCTGCCGTTCTTCTACGAGCGACTGGAGACCGTGTTCGACTATCTGCCCGACACGCCTGTCGTCTTCGACCACCTGGCGCACGAGGCGTTGGCCGAACGCCATACGCTGATTCTCGACCATTACGAGGCGCGCAAGAAGCAGGCGGACGCCGCACTGAAGGATGCGGTGCCCTACAAGCCGGTGGCGCCAGATCTGCTTTATCTCTCGCCGGAAAACCTGATCGCCTCGCTCGGGCCGCGCGACGCGATCGACTTCACGCCCTTCGACGCGCCCGATGCCGGCGCCAAAAAGGTCTACCACGCCGGTTCGCGCCATGGCCGCAGCTTCGTCGAGGAGCGCGCCGATCCGAACGTCAATGTTTTCGACGCCGTCGTCAGGCACATCGCCGACGAGCGCGCGGCACGCCGCCGCGTCGTCATCGCCGGCTGGACCGAAGGCTCGCTCGACCGGCTTGGCCAGATCCTGGCCGAGCATCATCTCGGCAACCTCAAACAGGTCGATACGCTGGCCGAAGCCGAACAACTCGAGCCGGGGCAAGCGGCCTTGGCCGTGCTGCCGCTGGAATCCGGTTTCGAGACCGAAAAACTGGTCGTCGTCGCCGAACAGGACATTCTGGGCGACCGGCTGATCCGCCGCTCGAAGCGCAAGAAGCGGGCATCCGACTTCATCGCCGAGGCATCGGCCTTGTCGGCCGGCGATATCGTCGTCCATGCCGACCACGGCATCGGCCGCTTCATCGGCCTGCGCACCATCGAAGCCGTCGGTGCGCCGCATGACTGCCTGGAAATCCACTATGCTGGCGACGACCGGCTGTTCCTGCCGGTGGAAAACATCGAGCTTCTGTCGCGTTACGGCTCCGACACAGCCGAGGCGACGCTGGACAAGCTCGGCGGCGGCGCCTGGCAGTCGCGCAAGGCGAAGCTGAAGAAGCGCTTGCTCGACATGGCCGGGCAACTGATCCGCATCGCCGCCGAGCGGCAGATGCGCGCCGCACCGGCGCTGGTGCCGGCCGAAGGCCTTTATGACGAATTCTCGGCCCGTTTCCCGTATGAGGAAACCGACGACCAGCAGACGGCGATCGACTCGGTCAGGGATGATCTCGGCGCCGGCAAGCCGATGGACCGGCTGATCTGCGGCGACGTCGGCTTCGGCAAGACCGAAGTGGCGCTGCGCGCCGCCTTCATCGCCGCCATGGAAGGGTTCCAGGTCGCAGTGGTGGTGCCGACGACGCTGTTGTCGCGCCAGCACTTCAAGACCTTTTCGCAGCGGTTTTCCGGCCTGCCGATCCGTGTTGCCCAAGCCTCGCGGCTGGTCGGCGCCAAGGAACTGGCCGAAACCAAGAAAGGCATTGCCGAGGGCCAGGTCGATATCGTCATCGGCACCCATGCGCTGCTCGGGTCTGCCATTTCGTTCAAGAATCTCGGCCTGCTGATCATCGACGAGGAGCAGCACTTTGGCGTCAAGCACAAGGAACGGCTGAAAGACCTGAAGACCGACGTCCACGTGCTGACGCTGTCGGCGACGCCGATCCCGCGCACGCTGCAACTGGCGCTGACCGGCGTGCGCGAATTGTCGCTGATCGCCACCCCGCCGGTCGACCGCATGGCGGTGCGCACCTTCATCTCGCCCTTCGATCCGCTGGTCATCCGCGAGACGCTGCTGCGCGAGCGCTATCGTGGCGGACATTCGTTCTATGTGGTTCCACGAATCAGCGATCTCGCCGAAATCCATGATTTTCTGCGTGAATCCGTGCCGGAACTGAAGGTCGCCGTGGCCCATGGCCAGATGCCGCCAGGCGAACTCGACGACATCATGAATGCGTTCTATGACGGCCAGTACGACGTGCTTCTGTCGACGACCATCGTCGAATCTGGCCTGGATATCCCGACCGCCAACACGCTGATCATCCATCGCGCCGACATGTTCGGCCTGTCGCAGCTCTACCAGCTGCGCGGCCGCGTCGGGCGCTCGAAGGTGCGCGCCTATGCGCTGTTCACCCTGCCGGCCAACCGCAAGCTGACCGACACGGCCGAGCGCCGGCTGAAAGTGCTGCAGTCGCTCGACACGCTGGGCGCCGGCTTCCAGCTCGCCAGCCACGATCTCGATATCCGTGGCGCCGGCAACCTTCTGGGCGAAGAACAGTCCGGCCACATCAAGGAGGTCGGCTTCGAACTCTACCAGCAGATGCTGGAAGAGGCGGTGGCCGAGGTGAAGGATTCCGGCGAGGTCCAGGATGGCGGCTGGTCGCCGCAGATCGCCGTCGGCACCGCGGTGATGATCCCGGAAAGCTATGTGCCCGACCTGCAGCTCAGGCTGGCGCTCTACCGCCGTCTCGGCGATCTCGAAAACACCGAGGAGATCGACGCTTTTGGCGCCGAGCTGATCGACCGTTTCGGCCCGCTGCCGGACGAGGTGAAGCATCTCTTGAAGATCGTCTTCATCAAGGCGCTCTGCCGCAAGGCCAATGTGGAAAAACTCGACGCCGGGCCGAAAGGCGTCGTCATCCATTTCCGCAAGCGCGAATTCTCCAACCCGGTCGGGCTGGTCAAGTTCATTGGCGAACAGGGGTCATTGGCCAAGATCCGGCCTGACCACAGCGTCGTCTTCACTCGCGACTGGCCGACGGCCGAGAAGCGGCTTGCGGGCTCCGCGGTCGTCATGACGCAGCTGGCGCGACTGGTGGAGAAGGCCGCCTAGCCGCCGGCCATCATTCGCCAGCGCTGAAATTCCGGTCTAGAATAGAAAATCGGCTTCGTGTATGGAGCCGCCACCCCTATAGGGGCTGGAAATGGCGGGCGAGGGTGCTTGCCGGAAAGAGCGTTGGGTGCAGCGATGACGAAATGGTCGCCGAATTCGTGGAGAGCAAAGCCGATCAAGCAGGTTCCTGCTTATCCGGATCTTGGCGCGCTGAAGAACACGGAGGCCCAGCTCGCCACCTTTCCGCCGCTGGTCTTTGCAGGCGAGGCGCGCAAGCTGAAGAAGCAGCTCGCGGTTGTTGCCGCCGGCGAGGCCTTCCTGCTCCAGGGCGGCGACTGCGCCGAGAGTTTTGCCGAACATGGCGCGGACAATATCCGCGACTTCTTCCGCGTCTTCCTGCAAATGTCGGTGGTGCTGACCTTTGCCGGCGCGCAGCCGGTGGTGAAGGTTGGCCGTGTTGCCGGCCAGTTCGCCAAGCCGCGCTCGTCCGACAACGAGACCAAGGGCGAGGTGACGCTGCCAAGCTATCGCGGCGACATCATCAACGGCATCGAATTCGATGCCAAATCGCGCATTCCCGATCCCGCCCGCCAGGAAATGGCGTACCGCCAGTCGGCCGCGACGCTCAACCTTCTGCGCGCTTTCGCGCAGGGCGGCTATGCCAGCCTGGAGAACGTGCATCGCTGGATGCTCGGCTTTGTCTCCGACAGCCCGCAAGGCGAGAAGTACGAGTCGCTCGCCAACCGCATCACCGAGACGATGGACTTCATGAAGGCCGTCGGCATCACCTCGGAAACCAACTATGCCCTGCGCGAGACCGATTTCTACACCAGCCACGAGGCGCTGCTACTCGGCTACGAGGAGGCGCTGACCCGTGTCGATTCGACCTCCGGCGACTGGTACGCCACGTCAGGCCACATGATCTGGATCGGCGACCGCACCCGCCAGCCCGACCATGCCCATGTCGAGTATTGCCGCGGCATCAAGAACCCGCTCGGCCTGAAATGCGGCCCGTCGCTTACGCCGGACGGCTTGCTGGAGCTGATCGACCTGCTCAATCCGGACAATGAGCCCGGCCGGCTGACGCTGATCGCGCGCTTCGGTTCCGACAAGGTCGCCGACCATCTGCCGAAGTTGGTGCGCGCGGTGCAGAAGGAAGGCCGCAGCGTCGTCTGGTCGTCGGATCCGATGCACGGCAACACCATCGAGGCCGCCGGCTACAAGACGCGGCCTTTCGACCGCATCCTGAAGGAGGTGCAGACCTTCTTCGAGGTGCACCGCGCCGAAGGCACGCATCCGGGCGGCATCCATGTCGAGATGACCGGCAAGAACGTCACCGAATGCACCGGTGGCGCGCGCGCCATCACCGCCGAGGAACTGCAGGACCGCTACCACACGCATTGCGACCCGCGCCTCAATGCCGATCAGGCGATCGAACTGGCGTTCCTGGTGTCGGATCTCCTGAAGAAGAGCCATCCGGTGCGGCACAAGCAGGTCGTGAACGGCTGATTGCTGCCAGGCTGGACTGACGCAAAGAAAAGGCGCCTGGGAAATCCGGCGCCTTTTCCGTTTGTGGTCAAATACTTGCCGAGCCGACAGGGCGGGATGGAAGGCTTCAGTCCTTCTTGTAGAGAAGCCAACTCTTGCCGGCGCGGCCGGCCATCGTCGAATGCTTGGTGACGCGGTTGCGCCCGCTGACCTTGGAACGGTAAAGCGCCCGGTCGGCCTTGGTGTAGAGGTCTTCGGGGCCATCGGCCTCGGATGCCATGCAGATGCCCATGGAGACGGTGACGGTGCCGTAATTGGCGCCGGTCTGGCTGCTGGTGAACGGCGTCTGCTCGATCAGCGCACGGATGCGCTCCGAGATCTCGTAGGTGGCGTCCTCGCTGGCGCCCTCGATGATCAGCGCGAACTCCTCGCCGCCGGTGCGGGCGACGAACATGTCGCCGCGAATGCTGGTCTGGAAAATCTCGGCGATGATCTGGATGATCTTGTCGCCGACCGGATGGCCGTAGCGGTCGTTGATGTCCTTGAACCGATCGATGTCGGCAAGGATCAGGGCATTGAACAGGATGCCATTGTTGCTGTTGTAGATTCTGGTGATTTCCTTGTCGAAGGCGCGGCGGTTCCAGATCTGGGTCAACGGGTCGGTGTCGGCCAGCCGCTTGTATTCCTCGAGCTTCGACTTGACGCTCTCGAGTTCGGCGGTCTTGTCACGGAGTGTCGATGCAATCTGCCTGCCATGATCGATCGTCGAACTGGTGGCGACCGACATGGCGTTGGCGATCTTCTGCAAGAGGTCCTGCGACAGTAGGCTGCGGCCGCTGAGGCCGCTCGAAGTCTCGTCGAGGATCCTGCCGTATTTCTCGATGTGGCTGCGCTCGCTCCGCAGGAGTGATGCGACTTCCTCAAGCTCCCTGGCGATGACGTCCCGCGCATGCTCAACGATGCCGGGGCCATGGTTGTGGGCAAAGAAGGTGCGCCCGATCTGATCCAGCTCATCCTGCGTCGGCCGGCTGCTCAGCGACACGACGGCGAGACTGAGCTCGCGGTTGGTGCCGCTCAATGCCTCGTAGAAAATCTCGTAGTTGCGCGGCACGCCGAGCACGCCAAGCTGGCGCATGGTCGTGACGACGGTGCTGGCGATATCGGTGTTTCTTTCGGTCTGGGTGGCTGCCGGCTGCATGTCTGATCCACTCTTCCCCTCGGATCCCGGCGAAGATTTGCGGGTCCACTTATCGCCGACATGGGGGAATGCTACCGACATTCCAGAACGAGACGCGAAGAGGCGCGTCCCCACCCGCAACCTTCACACGACATGACCATAGATGCGCCAGCGCTAAAGTTTCCTTAATTCGCGTAAAATCCGCAGGTTTTTCTCCGGCTACGGCTGTAAAGGCTTCTGCCTGCCACCAACAATCCGAAAACAATGCCGGTTTGGCAGCCTGAGTTCGCAGGCCTGTTACGCTGTTGGAGAAACCGAATTTCGGATTTGCTGCACCAGAGCATGTCGCATTTGCTTGCGTGCGGCCGGCGCAAAGCTGGAATCCTGGCGGTGAGGACGATGCCGCGTTTTCGGAGGAGGTTGGAATGAGTGACAGTCACCAGGGATCTTGTCTGTGCGGAGCGGTCCGCTTCCGGACGCGCGGCGCGCTGCGCGGCGTTGTCTATTGTCACTGCTCGCAGTGCCGCAAGCAGAGCGGCCATTTCTACGCCGCGACCAATGTCGCCGACGCCGATATCGTCATCGAAGGTTCGGAAAGCATCACCTGGTACGAGGCGTCCTCCTTCGCCAGGCGGGGCTTTTGCAAGGCATGCGGGTCGGTGCTTTTCTGGAAGCCGGGGGATCAAGACTACATTTCGGTCATGGCGGGATCGTTCGACAGGCCGACGGGCCTCAAGGGCGACTGTCATATCTTCGTTGGCGACAAGGGCGACTATTATTCGATCGACGACGGGCTGCCGCAGTTTGAAAAGTCGACGCCATCGATACCGGTCGCGGAATGAATTTTGGACGAGACGGCTTATTCCATTGATCGGGCCATTGCTTTATCCCGTGCCGGTGGTTCGGAGAGGGATTTGGGCATGCAGCGGCTGATCGACGCTTTTATCAATTCGGTGCGAGCGTTTCGCAAGCTGGCCGCCAACGAGAAGGCATTCCAGCAGGAGCTGACGCTCCTTGCGCTCGCCTTGCCGGCAGGGTGGTTCGTTTCGGTCTCGTGGCGCGGTTATGCGTTGCTGATCGGCGCGGTTCTGCTGCTGATCATGGTCGAGGTCTTGAACACCGGCATCGAGGCGGCCTGCGACGCCTTCAGCCGCGAGTTCAATGTCGACATCCAGCTGGCCAAGGATTGTGGTTCGCTGGCGGTGCTGATTTCGGTGGTCATCGTCGCCGGCGTCTGGGGCATTGCGCTCATCGAGCGGCTCACCGGCTTTCCCATCTGACCCATCTGACGTCCGCGACATCACTGCTCGTGGCCGCGCTCCTGCTTGGCGATATGGTGGGCGACCAGCCAGGCAAGTACGGCCACGGCGAGGCCGATGCCAAGTCCGATGAACAGCCGCTCGTGGCGCATCAGCGCCTGGCCGATCAAATGCTCGGCCCCCAGTCCAAAGACATAGCCGATCGAGCTGAACAGCACCGCCCAGATCATCGACGAGATGGCATTGAGGATGACGAAGCGCGGTGCGGCTATGGTCGAAAGGCCGGCCGCGATGCCGCCGACCAGGCGCATGCCGTAGACGTAGCGGTTCGACAGCACGAAGATGTTGGGATGGGTGTTGAGCAGGCGGTAAGCGCGGCGGAAACCGGGCCGGCCGCGCAGCCTGACGACATGGCGATTATCGGCGAAACTTCTGCCCAGGATGAAGAACAAGGTGTCGCCGGCAAAGGCCCCGAGGGCTGCCGCGACAACGGCATGCCACAGCACGAAAACGTCCTGGTGGGCGAAGAAGCCGCCGAGTATGGCAGCACTTTCCCCTTCGGCAACGCAGCCGAGAAAGACGGCAAGCAGGCCATACTGTTCGATGAAATGATGGATCGCGTCGGTCATGAAGCCGACTGTTGCGACAGCCTCTCGTCGATCCTCGTGACGAGATCGGCCAGCCGCGCGATCTCTTCGCGCATGCCGAGGATCTGGCTGTGGCGCAGCTCATCCAGCTTTTCGTGCAGTGCCATGATCTCGATCTCGGCCTTCAGGTTGACCTCGTAGTCATGGGCGGCATCGATGCGGTCGCGTTCGGTCTGGCGGTTCTGCGCCATCATGATCACCGGCGCCTGCAGGGCGGCGACCATCGACAGCACCAGGTTGAGGAAGATGAACGGGTAGGGGTCGAAAGCATCGCGCGACAGCAGCCAGACATTGCCGGTGGTCCACAGGGCCAGAAAAGCCAGGAAGGCCAGGATGAAGGACCAGGAGCCGCCGATGCGGGCGATCGTATCGGCGAGGCGGTCGCCGAAGGTCTGGTGGAAAGCCACCGCCTTGTTGGTGTCCCTGGAGATCGTGGTGCGCTCGAGCGCCGATTGCAGCACCCGGCTTTCCAACGGGCTGAGGCCGTCCGGCCGACGCTTGAGCCAGCGGTTCGCCAGTTCATCGATCGTCTTGTTCATGGCCATCTCCATCGTCGGTGGAGATAGACGTAGAGGCTGCCGGCCCTGACGGGAAGTGGTACATTCAGGCAGACAGCGAGGGACCGATGGCCGATTTCAAGAAAATTCGCCTGCGCGCGGCAAAACGCAAGGGCGGCGAGGCCGAGCTTGCGACGCTGCTGGGGCCTGTGCCCGACAATGCAGCCGTGGCCGACATACCGGACGATCGCATCCTCTCGACCATGGCCGAGCGCGTTTTCGCGGCGGGTTTCGTCTGGCGCGTCATCGAGCAGAAGTGGCCGGGCTTCGAGGAAGCGTTCCTGCGTTTCGAGCCGAAGCGGCTGTTGTTCCAGCCTGACGATTTCTGGCACGAGTTGGTTTCCGACCAGCGCATCGTGCGCAACCCGCAGAAGATCAGGTCCGTCCGGGAAAATGCGGCCTTCGTCGAACGCGTATCCAGGGAACATGGCGGCTTCGGCAATTTCCTCGCCGATTGGCCAGCCGATGATCAAGTCGGGCTGATGGCCTATCTCGGCAAGCACGGCAGCCGGCTCGGCGGCAACACCGGCCAGTATTTCCTGCGCTGGCTGGGCTGGGACGCCTTCGTCATTTCGGCCGATATTTCCGCAGCCCTTCGCGATGCCGGCCTCGACATCGCCGATAGTCCGACCTCGAAGCGGGACCTCGACAAGATCCAGGCACAGATCAATCGATGGGTGGCGGACACCGGCCTGCCGCGCCGGCACATTTCGCGCATCCTGGCGATGTCGATCGGCGAGAACCATTCGCCACAGTCGTTGCGCGAGTATGTGGGCGACGATTGAACGCCAAAGCCTGGCCCGAATTGGTCCAAACGAACGCCATTGCGAGGCCAATTCCGCCGCGCTAAACCGGAAAGCATGACCAAGAAGCTCGACATCCTGCGCATCGCGATCGCCCAGCTCAACCCGACCGTCGGCGATGTCGCCGGTAACCTTGCCAAGGCGCGGGAGGCGAGGGCGGATGCCGCGCGCCAGGGCGCCGACCTCGTGCTCTACACCGAACTTTTCCTCGCCGGCTATCCGCCGGAGGATCTGGTGCTGAAGCCGGCCTTCCTGAAAGCCTGTGAGAAGGCTGCGCAGGACTTTGCCGCCGACACTGCCGATGGCGGCCCCGGCGTCATCATCGGCACGCCGCTGAAGCGCAGGAGCGGCACCCACAATTCGATCGTCTTCGCCGATGGCGGCAAGATCATCGCCGAGCGCTACAAGCTCGACCTGCCGAACTATGGCGAGTTCGACGAGAAGCGCGTCTTCCAGGCTGGGCCGGAGATCCAGGGGCCGGTCAACTTCCGCGGCGTGCGGGTGGGGATTCCGATCTGCGAGGACATCTGGGGCGAAGTCGGCATCTGCGAGACGTTGGCCGAAAGCGGGGCGGAAATCCTGCTGGTGCCGAACGGTTCGCCCTACTACCGCGCCAAGATCGATGTCCGCCACCAGGTCGTCATCCGCCAGGTCATCGAATGCGGGCTGCCGATCATCTATGCCAACCAACTCGGCGGCCAGGACGAGCTGATCTTCGACGGTGCGTCGTTTGCCATCGGCGCCGACAAGACGCTCGCATTCCAGATGAGCCAATTCGAGGACGCGGTCGACGTCACGACCTGGAAGCGCACGGACGACGGCTGGGCCTGCGCGGAAGGGCCAATGTCGAAAATCCCCGAACGGGAAGAGGCCGACTACCGCGCCTGCATGCTGGGCCTGCGCGACTACGTCAACAAGAACGGCTTCAAGAATGTCGTGCTTGGCCTGTCCGGCGGCATCGATTCGGCGATCTGCGCCGCCCTTGCCGTCGATGCGCTCGGCGAGGAGCGGCTGCGCGCGGTGATGATGCCTTACCGCTACACGTCGAAGGATTCGCTGAAGGACGCCGAGGACTGTGCCCGCGCGCTCGGCTGCCGCTATGACATCGTGCCGATCTTCGAGCCGGTCGAGGGCTTCCTGCATGCGCTGACGCAGCTTTTCGAGGGCACCAAGGAAGGCATCACCGAAGAAAACCTGCAGAGCCGCGCGCGTGGCACCATCCTGATGGCGATCTCCAACAAGTTCGGCTCGATGGTGGTCACTACCGGCAACAAGAGCGAGATGTCGGTCGGCTATGCCACGCTCTACGGCGACATGAATGGCGGCTTCAATCCGATCAAGGACCTGTACAAGATGCAGGTCTACGCGCTGTCGCGCTGGCGCAACAGCCATGTGCCGCCAGGCGCGCTCGGGCCTTCCGGCGAGGTGATCCCTAAGAACATCATCGACAAGGCGCCGTCGGCGGAGTTGCGCGAAAACCAGACCGACCAGGATTCGCTACCACCCTATCCGGTGCTGGACGACATCCTCGAATGCCTGGTCGAGAACGAGATGGGGGTCGACGACATCGTCGCGCGCGGCCATGACCGGGCGACGGTGACGCGCATCGAGCACCTGCTCTACATCGCCGAGTACAAGCGCCGGCAAGCGGCACCGGGTGTGAAGATCACCAGGAAGAATTTCGGCCGCGACCGCCGCTATCCCATCACCAACCGATTCCGGGATCGCGGCTAGAGCAATTCCAGGAAAAGTGTGAAACGGTTTTCCCGGGAAAAGCGCGTTGCGCTTTCCCTTAGGAATTGCGTTAAAACAAAGAGTTAGAGCAGTTCGCCGTTTCCGTGAAACGGCGAACTGCTCTAGGGGATCGATGCCGGATGCGCGTTGGCGGATCAGGCAGGAACGTAGGTCAACCTGATCACGTCGTCGTCAATCAGATCGCTGGCCACAAAGCGAAGCGGCGGCCGAGGGCCGGCGAAGAACGGCTTGCCGTGACCAAGCACGACCGGGTGGAAGTAGAGTTGGTACTCGTCGATCAGACCAAGGTCGGTCACGCTTCGGGCAAGGTTGGGGCCAGACAGCGAAATCTCCCCAGCGAGATCAGCCTTCAGCCCACGGATCACCGCCTCGACGTCGTCCTGGACAAGTGTGGCATTGGGGCCGACTGATTTCAGCGAGCGCGACACAACCCATTTCGGTTGGTTTCGCCACGCCGCCGCGAACTCGTGTCCTTCCGCGCTCCACTCGGGACGGTCTTCGTCCCAATAACGCATGACCTCGTACATGCCGCGACCGTACACACTGCCGGTAATGGCGCGCACTTGCTCTATCCAGTGACGAAAGATCGTGGGGCGTGAGGGCATTGCCAGGTGGTCGACGTAACCATCGAGGGACTGGTTCATCCTGAAAATGAGCTTGGCCATGCTGCAAGGTCTCCAACCCGGGGTTTTCAGCATAATCAGGCCCGCAGTTACGCAGAAGCGAGATTGGGCGCAAACTGTGCGCCGACGGCACGCGGCTAAGCGTCCACCAGCGGTTGTTGCAAAATAACCTCAGTAGCTGGACCAGATATACTTTCGGGCATGGGCTGGTCTTGGCGATGCGTCAGGCTGTCATTATAAGGGCCGTTCCGCGATTCATTTGCGGGAGGTCCGAATGGCAGTATTTCAAATGGTAATGCGAGGCCGCGAAGCTTAGGTCTCATCCAGCGCTCCGCGAGGGTCTGTCTCTCGTGCCGAAGCCGGATCGAGCTCAGGCTTATGCCGATGCCGGTCGCCGCCCTCCCGAGGGCTCGACGCCAATATGCCACTCCGCATCCCGGGCACCATCTGCCTCAGCGCGGCTTTTCAATTTTCGACCTTACTGGGATCGGGCTCGTTTGCGCCCGAATGACATCATGGCTCGTTTTAAGATCGATCTGCGCGCGAGCGCCTTTCGCAGCGTTCTTGGCTTCACGCTCACTCATTGGCGGCGCCAGCGATGGCGGCTGTCGCTCATCATGGGTGGGTTTCTGCTGTCGACGCTGGCCGATGTGCTGACGCCGCTCTATTCCGGCCGGCTGGTCGACGCCGTCGCCAGCAGCGCCGGCGCGGATGCCATTGCCTGGAATGCCGCGATGACGGCGTTTTCCATCCTGATGGCGCTCGCCCTGACCGGCGTCGTGCTGCGCAACCTGGCCTTCATGGGAATCGTCGAGCTGACGCTGAAGATGATGGCCGACATCGCCGCCGATGCCTTCCATCGCGTCCAGCGTTTTTCCACCGACTGGCATGCCAACAGCTTTCCCGGCTCGACGGTGCGCAAGGTGACGCGCGGCATGTGGGCGCTCGACCTGCTCAACGACACGATCCTCATCGCGCTGCTGCCGTCGGTTGTCATGCTCGTCGGCTCGACGCTGCTGCTTGGCTGGTTCTGGCCGCTGATGGGCGCGGTCGTCGCGGCAGGCTCGGTGCTGTTCATCATGGTGACGGCGATGCTGTCGCTCGGCTATGTCGCGCCGGCGGCGAGGCTTGCCAACACCTGGGACACGCGCCTCGGCGGATCGCTGGCTGACGCGGTGAGCTGCAACGCCGTGGTCAAGGGTTTTGGCGCCGAGGAGCGCGAGGAGCGCCGCCTTGCCAAGGTGGTTGCCAAATGGCGTGCGCGCACGCGGCGCACCTGGGTGCGCGGCACCATCAACGGCACCACGCAAGGAGCGCTGCTGCTGGCCATGCGCGCCGCGGTGATCGGCCTGGCGCTGATGCTGTGGTCGTGGGGGCAGGCGAGCGCCGGCGACGTCGCCTTCGTGCTCACTTCGTTCTTTGTGCTGCAGGGCTATTTGCGCGATATCGGCACGCATATCCGCAACCTGCAGCGCTCGATCAACGACATGGAGGAACTGGTCGATTTCCAGTCCGAGCCGCTCGGCATCGAGGACCGGCCCGGCGCCAGCCCGATCCGGATCACGCAAGGGGCGATCAGCTTCGGCAACGTCACCTTCCATTATGGCAGCCACCGGTCGCCGCTCTATCGCGACTTCTCGGTCTACATCGCACCGGGTGAACGTGTGGGGCTGGTCGGCCATTCGGGGTCGGGCAAGACGACTTTCGTCAAGCTGATCCAGCGGCTCTACGATGTGAACGCTGGAAAGATCCTGATCGACGGCCAGGATATCTCGCAGGTGGCACAGGCATCGCTGCGCGGGCAGATCGCGATCGTCCAGCAGGAGCCGATCCTGTTCCACCGGTCGCTGGCCGAAAACATCGCATATGCCAGGCCAAGCGCGACGCAGGATGAGATCGAGCATGCCGCACGCCTGGCGAGCGCGCACGACTTCATCACCAGCCTGCCGAAGGGGTACGGTACGCTGGTAGGCGAGCGCGGCGTGAAACTGTCGGGCGGCGAGCGGCAACGCGTGGCGATCGCGCGTGCCTTCCTCGCCGATGCCCGCATCCTGATCCTGGACGAGGCGACATCGAGCCTCGATTCGGAATCGGAGGTGCTGATCCAGCAGGCGATGGAACGGCTGATGGTCGGCCGCACCACGCTGGTCATCGCGCACCGGCTCTCGACGGTGCGGGCGCTCGACAGGCTGCTGGTCTTCGATCGCGGCAAGATCGTCGAGGAAGGCTCGCATGACGAGCTGATCCGGCTGAAAGGCGGCATCTACCGCCGCCTGTTCGAGCGCCAGGCGCTTGAACTGACCAAGGGCCTGGTCATTTGAGCAGAAGGGGCCTCCGGCTTCGGCTGGAGGCCCCTCCCAGGCATCAGTCAGCTGGAGCGACGTACGCGGCATCGTTTTTGCGCCCCCGGTTTCTAGGCGTTTTGGTTATAACGCAGGCCGCGACACGTCGTTTCTACCACCGGTTGCCGCTCATTTACTCAAAAGCAACTCAGAGATAGTAGGTGCGTATCCTGGGGATCGGATTGATCAGCGCAGGATTTTGGCTTGCCTCTTGTTTCCACAAATGCTGGTCCAGAAAAGGTGGCTTCGCCTTTGGTGCTGGACTCCCAACACGGTTCGGTTCGGCCGCTGGCCGCCGAAGATCTCGAGCGGGTCGCAGCACTCTTCCTGACCAAGTTTCGGCGGCGGCGTCACCTCCGCGATCGCGCGGTCGCGGAGACGGCCGCGTATATGAGGGAGATCTATCTCGACCCTGCCGGCCAGTCGGGTCCGAGCAACGCTCTTGTCCAGATCAACCCGCAAGGTGATCTGGGCGGGTTCCTCGGCGTCCTGAAAGCCCGCTACGAGCTCAACGGAACGACATTGAAAGCGGCGATCATCGGTCCGCTGATGGCCGACCCCGGCACCGATCACGGTTCCGCCGGCCCGCAATTGCTGCGTGTCCTGCATCAAGGCGAATTCGATCTGTATCTGACCGATTCCGCCAACCGGGTGTCCCTGGCCTTCGCGCGCCCGATGAAATATCAGCTCCTGCCGGTGCATTGTCTGGGATGGACCTGTATTTTCCGGCCGGCCGCGATGGCCGCCGCCATGTTGCACCGTAGATGGCCCGGCCTGCCTCGCCTGGTACTCGATCCCGGCGCCAGAGCATTCGATGCCCTTGCGAAAAGAAGGTTCGGGTCCCCCGTCCAGCCTTCATCGTCGCACCGGGTCCACCATGAACCGATGGATGCCGCGCAGTTTGCCGAGCGGCTGCCGACCCTCCTGTCCGATTACGCTCTTCGGCCGAGCTGGGAGGATGGCGAGCTGCCACGGCTGCTGGCGCTGGCGGCCGAGAAGCGGGCCGACGGTCCGCTTCATTTCGGTGGCACCTACGACGAAACGGGCAAAATACTCGGTTGTCATGCCTTCTACGGTCAAACCGGCGGCATCGCGAACCTGTTGCAAATCCAGGCGTCCGGGTCTCACTGGGGTGCGACGCTGGACGGACTTGTCGCGGCTGCGTGGGATTTGGGCTGCGTGGGCATCACCGGGCAGACGCAGAGCCGATTCATGCCTCAACTCTTCGGCTACAGGAATGTCTTCTTCCGCTATGCCGGGGGGACGATGGTCCGCTCGCGAATTGCCGAGGTCACGGAAGCGGTCCGCTCCGGCGACATCTTTATCGGTGGGCTGATGGGCGACCGCTGGACCCGCCTCAGTTCCGACGACTTCGGCCACTGATCGGCTTCAACGACCTGTTTGCCGGCGCCGTCCCTCGACGAGTTGACCTGCGGCCTCAGGGGGAAGGCCGCCTATGTGCCGCCTGGGACGCAGGCCACCCCGGTCTTTTCATTGCTTGCGCCATGTTCTATGTCTGCCGCACGGCGCGGGGGCGCATCTTGTCAATCACCAAGGCATCCGGTACGCCCCGCTCATGACAGTTACCGTTCGTTTCGCTCCGTCACCGACCGGCCGCATCCATATCGGCAATGCGCGCACCGCTCTGTTCAATTGGCTGTTTGCGCTCAACAACAAGGGCCGCTTCATCCAGCGCTTCGACGACACCGACATCGCCCGCTCGAAGCAGGAATTCTCCGACGCCATCCTCTACGACCTGCATTGGCTGGGCATTTTTCCGGATGCCACCGAATATCAGTCGCGACGCTTCGAGATCTATGACGCGGCGGTCGAGCGGCTGAAGGCCGCGGGCGTTCTCTATGCCTGCTACGAAACGCCCGAGGAACTCGATCTCAGGCGCAAGGTGCGCCGCACGCGCGGCCTGCCGCCGGTCTATGGCCGCGAGGCCTTGACGCTGACGCAGGAGCAGGTGGCCGAGTACCAGGCCGACGGCCGCCGGCCGCACTGGCGCTTCCTGTTGCCCAATTTCTCCGCCGATCCGCAGCAGCCGGAGCGCACCGAGATCCATTGGAACGACTTGGTGCGCGGCGAGGAAACGGTTGACCTGGCCTCGCTGTCCGACCCGGTCCTGGTGCGCGAGGACGGTACCTATCTCTACACGCTGCCTTCCGTCGTCGATGACATGGAGATGGGCATCAGCCATGTCATCCGCGGCGACGACCATGTCACCAATACGGGTGTCCAGATCGCCTTGTTCCGGGCATTAGGTGCCGAGCCTCCGGTGTTCGGCCACCACAATCTGTTGACCACCGTCTCGGGCGAGGGGCTGTCGAAGCGTACCGGCGCGCTGTCCATCGAAAGCCTGCGCGAGGATGGCATCGAGCCGATGGCGGTCGCTTCGCTCGCCGTGCTGGTTGGCACTTCGGAAAACGTCGCTGCCGCGCATGACCTCGGCGAACTCGCCGGCCACTTCGACCCGGCCGCGACGTCGAAATCATCGGCCAAGTTCGATCCGGACGAGCTTTTCGTGCTCAACCGCGTGCTGCTGCACCATATGCCGTTCGACGAGGCGCGCGACCGGCTAATGGTGCTTGGCATTTCCGGCGAGCAGGCCGAACCGTTCTGGCTGGCGGTGCGCGGCAATCTGGACAGGTTGGCGGATGCCGTGGCTTGGTGGCGGATCCTGCGCGAGGGGCCGCAGGAGAAGCCCGAATTTTCCACGGACGACCGCGATTTCCTTCACCAGGCCTTCGATGTCCTGCCTGAAGATCCCTGGACCGGGACAGTCTGGAAGGATTGGACGGGCAAGATCAGGGAAGCGACCGGGCGCAAGGGCAAGGCACTGTTCATGCCGCTGAGGCTTGCCCTTACCGGGCTGCCTTCGGGACCGGAGCTTGCAGATCTATTGCCGCTGATGGGTCGGGAAGGAACGCTGGTCCGACGACCCTGACCTTGCGCTGCTCCGGCGGCAAGGCGGACACGGGCGACGTCACCGGCTTGGCGGAGAGACGCTTGATGGCTTCGCGGTCGAGCCCGCCTTCCGTATTCGCCAGGGTCTCCGGATCCGCCCCCGGATCGGGCTTGGAAGGCGGAACCGGGGTGAACGATGTTGCGTTCGTCTCGGGCTGGGACTGCTCAGGGACGGGCGGGTTGCCGCCGATGATCTGGAAATTCTGCGCGGCGTTGCAACCGCAGGCCGGCGGCCGCGCCACGTTGGACTGCTTGTAGAGATAGGCGGTCGGCAATTCGCTGTAGGGCCTGCCGGTGACCGATGACGTCATCGATGCCGAATCGTCGTCCATGCCGCGTGAATAGAAGACCTGCATCTCGGTGCCGGGGCAGCTCGATTCGCAGTTCTTCTGGTCACGCTCGAAGTCGCTGGTCGAGGCGGCGTTCGACATCGGGAAGAAATAGCCGTCGCAGGTGCGCACGCAGGTGGTGTGGAACTCACCGCCGGTGCTCGGAAAGTCCGGAATGCCGGGCCGGTTCAGGACGCGGCTTACGCCGCGCTCCTCCTCCGTATCGTCAGGCTGGTCCCTCGTATCGTCGGATTGGTCCGACCTGTCGGCCTGCCGGTCGTCGCCGCCGAAAAGCTGGTCGAACAGGTTTGCGCTGCCGTCTTCACGGCTTGCTTCCCGCAAGGGTTCCCGGCGCGGCGCAACCGGGTCGTCGCGGCAGCCATTGGCGTCGAGCGCGGCCAGGATGCGGCCACGGTCGCGGCGCGATCCGCCGCCGCCGGCGAGCTGGGCTCGCTTGGCCTGCAGGCTGTCGAGATTGGCGTTCATGCGGTCGATGGTGGCGTTGAGGCCGGCGCACTGGTTGACGTTGCGGGAAAACAACGAAAACCCGCATCCGGCGCCGTTCGCCTGGCCGCGGGCTTTTGAAATCTGCTCACGCTGCCGTTCGATCGCGGCGTCGTATTTGCGGATCATTGCCGGACCGCCGCCACCGCCGCGCGAGGCAGCGGCAAGATCGGCTTCCAACTGGCGGCAAACCCGCGAGGCAGCCTGCGGCTCGGTGATTGTGGCGCCGGACAGCAAAAGGCCAAGCAGCACGGCAGCATGCGCCTGCTTCAACCCTCCGACTGTCATCCGTCCAACTCCGCCTGATCGTCAGCAAGGCTATCGTATTCGCGGTTAACCGCAATTTACTGCGAAAGCTGCGTTGCGCCCAGATCGACGATCGCCTGTGCCTTGTGCGCGGCTTCGACGACGGCCAGCGCGGTCATGTTGACCACGCCGCGCGACGTGACCGAAGGCGTCAGAATATGCGCCGGCTTGTCGGTGCCGAGCAGGATCGGCCCGACATGCAGCGCATCCATCATGGCACGCAGCGCCGTCAGCGTGATGTTGGCCGAATCGAGGTTCGGGAACACCAGGAGATTGGCTTCGCCCTTCAGCCGCGAATGCGGATAGACGCGCTGGCGCAGATGCTCCGACAAAGCGGAATCGGCATGCATTTCGCCGTCGCACTGCAATTCCGGGGCGATGCGCGCCAGGATCGCCGCCGCCTGCCGCATCTTGAGCGCGCTCGGCGAATCGCGCGAGCCGAAATCCGAATGCGACAGAAGTGCCGCCTTCGGCTCGATACCGAAGCGCTGGATCTCCTCGGCCGCCAGCACGGTCATCTCGGCGATCTCCTCGGCGGTCGGGTCGACGGAGACGTGGGTGTCGGTGAGGAAGATGATGCCGCGCTGCGAGATCAGCATCGACAGCGTCGACAAATCATAATCCTTGATGCCGGCGCGCGGCCCGATGATCAGCGTCACGTTGCGCAGATGCCGCTCGAAGCGTCCTTCGAGGCCGCAGACCATGGCGTCGGCATCGCCACGCTTCAGCGCCAGTGCGGCGATCACCGTATTGTCGGTGCGCACCATGGTGCGCGCGGCCTCCGTCGTCACGCCGCGCCGGCCGGCGAGTTCGATCAGGAGGTCGACATAGTGGCGATAACGCGGATCGTCTTCCGGGTTGATCAGGCCGAAATCGACACCCGGCTTGATGCGCAGGCCGTAGCGCTTCAGCCTGACTTCGATGACATGCGGACGGCCGATCAGGATCGGTTCGGCTATGCCTTCCTCGAGCACCACCTGGGCGGCGCGCAGCACACGCTCATCCTCGCCGTCGGCGTAGATGACGCGCTTGGCGCTCGAGGCCTTGGCGGACGAGAACACCGGCTTCATCACCAGGCCGGAGCGGAAGACGAAGCGGTTGAGCTTGTCGATATAGGCGGCGAAATCGGTGATCGGCCGTGTCGCGACGCCGGTGTCGCAGGCCGCCTTGGCGACCGCCGGCGCGATGCGCAGGATGAGCCTAGGATCGAAGGGCGAGGGGATCAGGAAATCGGGTCCGAAGATCGGCGTCTCGCCCGAATAGGCGCGCGCGGCGACGTCCGAAGGCTCTTCGCGGGCAAGGGCCGCGATGGCGCGGACCGCCGCCATCTTCATCTCCTCGTTGATGGCGCTGGCGCCGCAGTCCAGCGCACCACGGAAGATGTAGGGGAAGCAGAGTACGTTGTTGACTTGGTTGGGGAAATCGGACCGGCCCGTGCAGATCATCGCGTCGGGGCGCGCCGCGCGCGCAACCTCCGGCATGATCTCCGGATTGGGATTGGCCAGCGCCAGGATCAGCGGCTTCGGCGCCATGTGCTGGAGCAGTTCCGGTTTCAGCACGCCGGCGGCCGAAAGGCCGAGGAAGACGTCTGCACCCGCAATGACGTCGGCCAGCGTGCGCGCCTCGGTATCCTTCACATAGGGGTCTTTCCAGCGGTCCATCTCGTCGATGCGGCCCTTGTAGGCGACGCCGAAGCGGTCGGTGACCCAGATATTTTCGACGCGCACGCCGAGCGAGACCAGGAGGTTGAGGCAGGCGAGGGCCGCGGCACCGGCGCCGGAGGTGACGACCTTGATGTCCGAAATGGTCTTGCCGGCGAATTCCAGCCCGTTGAGCACGGCCGCGGCGACGATGATGGCGGTGCCGTGCTGGTCGTCGTGGAACACCGGTATCTTCATGCGCGCCTTGAGCCGCTCCTCGACCTCGAAACACTCAGGCGCCTTGATGTCCTCGAGGTTGATGCCGCCGAAGGTCGGCTCCAGGGCGGCGACCGTTTCGACCATGCGCTCGATTTCGGGCGCGTCGATCTCGATGTCGAAGACGTCGATGCCGGCGAATTTCTTGAACAGGACCGCCTTGCCCTCCATGACCGGCTTGGACGCCAGCGGGCCGATATTGCCTAGGCCGAGCACGGCCGATCCGTTGGAGACGACGCCGACCAGGTTGGCGCGCGCCGTATAGTCGGCGGCGGTCGCCGGATCGTCGCGGATCTCCAGGCAAGGGGCCGCCACGCCAGGCGAATAGGCGAGCGCCAGGTCGCGCTGGTTGCCGAGCGGCTTGGTCGCCTGGATTTCAAGTTTTCCAGGCGTCGGATACTTGTGGAAGTAGAGGGCGGCTTCGTCGAGGTCCGAACGTGCCGTTTTCTTGCTCTCGCCAGTCATTCCGGCCCTCCCTGCGCTCTGCCTGCGACCCTTCTTAGCATGCGGCCGCGGTTTTTCGAGACGCCAAATGACGCAATCGCGGATCACATTGGCGAGACAGGAATAGCTGATTTATTTCAGCCGCTTGGGCAGGGTTTCTTTCGCGTTGTGATTGTCGGGGCTCAGAACGCGCTGACGTAGAGGCCGCCATCCACCGGAATGTTCTGCCCGGTCAGGTAGCCCGCATGGACCGAGCACAGGAAGGCGCAGATCTGGCCGAATTCCTCGGGCGTGCCGAGCCGCTTGGCCGGCACGTCGGCGCTGATGCGGGTCTTGCGCGCCGCCGCTGCGGCGGGCTCCTCGACGGTGCCTGCCTCATGCGGGCCGCGCAGCCGGTCGGTGTCGAGCTTGCCCGGCAGCAGGCTGTTGATGGTGACGTTGCGGTCGATCACCGTGCGCGCCACGCCGGCGAGGAACGAGGTCAGGCCGGCGCGCGCGCCCGACGACAGGTCGAGGCCGGGGATCGGCACGTAGACCGACAGCGAGGTGATGTTGACGATGCGGCCGAAGCCACGTTTGGCCATGCCGTCGATGACGGCCTGCACCAGCTCGATAGGTGTGACCATGTTCTGGGTGACGCCTTCGAGGATTTTGCCGCGATCGAGTTCGCGGAAATCGCGCAATGGCGGGCCGCCATTGTTGTTGACGAGAATGTCGGGTTCGGGGCAGGCGGCAAGCAGAGCCTTCTGCACTTCGGGTTTCGAGACATCACCGACGACTTCCGTGACCGTCACGCCGTAGCGCTCGCGCAGCTCGGCGGCGGTTTTCGCCACCAGTTCGGCGTTTCGTCCGTTAACGACGATGTCGCAGCCGGCCTCGGCCAGCGCCATGGCGCAGCCTTTTCCAAGTCCCTTGCTCGAAGCGCAGACGATGGCTTTCTTGCCGCGAATACCGAGATCCATGACGATTTCTCCTGTGATTTGGCCGGCAGGCTAGCTCTTAGGCTGGCCCAATCGCAACCGTCATACGGTTGTTGCATGAATCGGGGCATAGGCTGCGCGAAAGCAACGGTGAAAACGCGATGTCCGGCCAAGAGCCCCGCACCTTCCGCAGCATGTTCATTTCCGATGTCCATCTCGGCTCGAAGGCTGCCAAGGCCGAATTCCTGATCGATTTCCTTCGCTATCACGACGCCGACATCATCTATCTGGTCGGTGACATCGTCGACGGCTGGCGGCTGCGGCGGAGCTGGCACTGGCCGCAAAGCCACAATGACGTCGTGCAGAAATTGCTGCGCAAGGCGCGCAAGGGCGCCTCGATCACCTATATCGCCGGCAACCACGATGAGTTCGCCCGCCAGTTCCAGGGCGTGCATTTCGGCGGCATCGTCGTTGCCGACCGCGCCATCCATGAGACCGCCGACGGCAGGCGCCTGCTGGTCATCCATGGCGACCAGTTCGACACCGTCGTCCACAACCAGCGCTGGCTCGCCTATCTCGGCGACCATGCCTATGACGCGGCCATGCAGGTCAACCGTGTCATCACGCGTCTGCGCCAGCTGCTCGGCCTGCCTTACTGGTCGTTCTCGTCCTGGGCCAAAGTCAAGGTCAAGAAGGCGGTGAACTTCATCGGTTCGTTCCAAACCGTGCTCAGCGAGGAAGCGCGGCGCTCGCATGTCGACGGCGTCATCTGCGGCCACATCCACCACGCCGCGATCGAGAATTATGGCGATGTGCAGTACATCAACACAGGCGACTGGGTGGAGAGCTGCACGGCGGTGGTCGAACATTTCGACGGCCGCATGGAAATCCTGACCTGGGCGCATGTCCTGCCTGAAGCGCCGGACGAGCCTTTCATCCCGATGTTGATCGAAGACCGGGTCGGGCAGGCGGCCTGACACGGAATTCACGGGGGCTTTCAGCGTTAATCGGTTAGTCCAGCCGGTTTCGCCCGGTTTTCCGCCATGTTAAGGGATCGATCTACATCGCCAGCCGGCCGAGCGCGGCGTAATTGGATCGATTCATGTCCCTGCCGCCGCTTTCGCCAGAACAACTCGTCAAGCCGCGCCATTTCGAGCTGCGCATGAGCCTCATCTTCGCGACATTGTTCGTGTCGCAAGGTACGCATCTGCCCTATTTTCCGCTCTGGCTGCAGGCGAAAGGTTTTGGCGCCGAACAGATCGCCGTCATCCTTGCCGCGCCGATGTTCCTGCGCGTTCTGACGACGCCCATGCTGACGGCACTTGCCGACCGGGCGAAGGACCGCGCCGACGTCTATATCGTGCTTGTCGCGGCAACGATGGTCATTTCGGCGGGCTATTTCCTGCCGGCGACCTACGCGATCGTGCTGGCCGTATCACTGATTCTGACGATCGTCTGGACACCGCATTCGCCAATGGCCGATTCGCTTGCATTGTCCGGGGTGCGCCGCTTCGGCTCGAACTACACCGCCATGCGCAAATGGGGTTCAATCTCCTATCTGTGCGCCAATATCGTGGGCGGCTTCATCCTGGCGGCGGCCGGAGCCAAAGCCGTGCCGGTGATCATTTTCGCGGCGCTTGCCGCAGCGCTTGCCGCGGCCTTGTTCGCGCCGCGCATGGGGCGGCCGCGTAAGGCTTCGCCGTTGTCGGCCACTGAAATCCAGCACGCGGCGCCGAGCCTCTTCAACGCCTATTTCCTCTATTTCACCTTTGGCGTCGGCATCATCACCGCCAGCCACGCCTTCCTCTACGGTTTCGTTTCCATCTATTGGAAATCGATCGGCATCAGCGATTCCGTCGTTGGCCTTCTGTGGGCCTGGGGCGTGGTGTCCGAAGTCTGCATGTTTTTGTTTTTCAATCGCATTTTCGCGTCCGTATCCGTGGTCAAGGTGATGGTGATCGCCGGCATCGGTTCGATCGTGCGCTGGACCGTCTTTCCACTAGTATGGCCGCTAGGCCTTGGCGTCCCCGGCTTCTTCGCCGTGCAGTCGCTGCATTCGGTGTCTGTCGCAATGGTGCTGATCGGATTGCAGAAAATGATCGGCGAGACCGTCTCCGAAGAGCGCACCGGTGCCGCGCAAGGCATCGCCTATTTCTTCAACGGCTTCTTCATGGCAGCCGTCACGCTTGCGTCCGGTCCGCTCTATGACCGTCTCGGCGTCGATGGGTTCCTGGCGATGATCCCGATCGCGATCGTCGGCCTCGTGCTGATCGGGCTTGCGGCGCGCTCAGCCCCAAAGCACCCGGTCCGGGGGTGAGACGAGCGAACCCCGGTAGACAAGGCCCGGCTCGCGGTCGCGCGCAAGCAACAGCGGACCGTCGAGGTCGACGAAATCGGCGTCCTGGGCGAGCAGCACCGCCGGCGCCATCGCCAGCGAGGTGCCGACCATGCAGCCGACCATGACGCCGAAACCGAGTTCCCGGGCGCGGTCGCGCAGGACGAGCGCCGCCGTCAGTCCGCCGGACTTGTCGAGCTTGATGTTGACGGCGTCATAGAGGCCGATAAGCAAATCCAGGTTTTTCGCCTCGTGTACGCTTTCATCGGCGCAGATCGGCACCGGATGCGCGATGTGGCGCAGGATGCCGTCATGGCCGGCCGGCAGCGGCTGTTCGATCAGCGCGATGCCTTGTTGCGCGGCAAAGGCGAGGTTCGCGACGATGTTGTAGTCGGTCCAGCCCTCATTGGCATCGAGGATGATTCGGCTCTCGGGCGCGGCCTGCCTCACCGCCTGGATCCGGGCGATGTCGTTGTCGCCGCCGATCTTGACCTTCAGCAGCGGCCGGCTGGCATTGGCGCTGGCCTGTGCCGCCATCGCCGAGGGTTCGCCGAGCGACAGCGTGTAGGCGGTTTCCAGCGGTCGCAGCCCGGCCGGCCAGATTGCGTTCGCCACGGGAGTGCCGCTGATCTTGGCTTCGAGGTCCCACAGGGCGCAGTCGACGGCGTTGCGGGCCGCGCCCGCCGGCATCGCATCGAGCAGGGCGATCCGGTCGATGCCGCCGGCGATCCGCCCGCCCATGGCCTCTATCGCCGCATGCACGCCGTCCATGGTCTCGCCGTAGCGCTTGTAGGGAACGCATTCGCCGCGCCCGACATGCCCATCCTGGCCGATCGTGCAGGTGATGACCTCGGCTTCGGTCTTGGAGCCGCGCGAAATGGTGAAGGTACCGGCGATCGGGAAACGCTCGGCCTCGACCGAAATGACACGCGCCATATTTTTCTGCTCCGGCTGTGCGAGAAGGGTTGTCGGCAAATCGACAAGGTCGGACCCATCAGGCTAAACAGGACGCCATGTTGACCATAGGCAAGCGCGACGCAAGCGGCACGACCGCCTCGGAGGCTGACCACCAGCCGCGCGTGGCTATCGGCGAGGAGGGCGGCGTTCTCGGCTGCGCCTTCTCCGGTGTCTGGACGACACGGACCGTGGCACTGATCGACGCGGAGATGCGCAAGATCGAGAAACGAAGCGGTTTCAAGACTTTGGCCCTCGATCTTTCCAAGATCGAGAAGATCGACACCGCCGGCGCCTGGCTGATCGACCGGCTGGTCAGCGTCTTCGAGAAGAAGAACGTCGAGGTCCGGCTGCAGGGCCAGAGCGAGATCGCGTCCATCCTGCTCGATGCGGTGGGTGAGGCCGTCCGCCGCGAACCCGAATCCGGGCCGGCGCGGCCGCCCAACATCATCCTTCGCGCCCTCGAGGCGGTTGGCCGGCGCGTCTATGAGATGCGCGACGATTTCCTTGCCTCGATGAATATTTTGGGCGCCACCATCCGCGGCGCGCAAATGAAGCTCGGCCGCGGCCATGCCGTCAATCCGGCGGCGATCTTCAACCAGATCGATCGCATGGGCGTCGGCGCCATACCGGTGGTGGTGCTGATGTCGGCCATCGTCGGCGCCATCGTCGCCCAGCAAGGCGCCTACCAGCTCAGCTATTTCGGCGCCGATATCTTCGTCGTCGACCTCGTCGGCGTGCTGATCCTGCGCGAACTAGGCGTGCTGATGACGGCAATCATGATCGCTGGCCGTTCCGGCAGCGCGATCACCGCCGAGATCGGTTCGATGAAGATGCGCGAGGAGGTCGACGCGCTGAAGGTCATCGGCCTCAATCCGATCGGCGTGCTGGTCTTTCCACGCCTGGTTGCGCTGGTGATCGCCTTGCCGTGCCTGACGATCATCGCCAATTTCGCGGCGCTCGGCGGCGGCATCGCCGCGGCCTGGCTCTACTCCGACATTCCGCCGGCCGCCTTCCTCGACCGGCTGCGCGTCGCCATCGATCTCAGCACCATTTTCGCCGGCCTGATCAAGGCACCGTTCATGGCGATGATCATCGGCACGATTGCGTCCGTCGAGGGTATGAAGGTCGGCGGCAGCGCCGAATCGCTCGGCCAGCACGTGACCGCCTCGGTGGTGAAGTCGATCTTCGTCGTCATCATCCTCGACGGGCTTTTCGCCATGTTCTACGCAGCGATCGAGTTCTGACATGGCTGAGGGGAATGGGACCGCGACGAAGGAGCAGGACGAGGGCGACCTCGTGCTTTCGGTGCGCGACGTCACGGTTGCCATCGAGGACAAGCTGATCCTCGACAAACTATCGCTCGACATCAAACGCGGTGAGATCCTGGGTTTCGTGGGCGCTTCGGGCGCCGGCAAGTCGGTCCTGTTGCGGACCATTCTCGGGCTGATGCCCAAGCAGTCGGGAACGATCAAACTGTTCGGCGTCGACGTCGACAAGGCAAGCGATATCGAGCGGCTGCGCATCGACATGCGCCTGGGCGTGCTGTTCCAGCATGGCGCGCTGTTTTCGGCGCTGACCGTGCTGGAGAACGTGCAGGTGCCAATGCGCGAATATCTCGACCTGCCGAGAAAGCTGATGGACGAGCTGGCACTGCTCAAGATCGAGCTGGTCGGCCTGCCGCCGGATGCGGCGCAGAAATTCCCTTCCGAACTCTCCGGCGGCATGATCAAGCGCGCCGCCCTGGCGCGCGCGCTGGCGCTCGACCCGGATATCGTCTTTCTCGACGAGCCGACGTCGGGCCTCGATCCGATCAGCGCGGCCGAGTTCGACGAACTCGTCGTCAAGCTGCGCGACACCATGGACCTGACCGTCTATATGGTCACGCACGACCTCGACACGCTGTTTACCGCCTGCGACCACGTGGCGGTGCTGGGCAAGAAAAAGGTGCTGGTCGAAGGCACCATCGACGACATGCTGAAAAGCGAGGAACCGTGGGTGAAATCCTATTTCCGCGGAAAACGCGCCCGGCAACTTGATCTTGCGGCGCGCGCATAGCCATAAGTGAAGCAATGGAAACCAGAGCCAACTACGTCATTGTCGGGATTTTCACGCTGGTTGCGATCCTGGCGGCGTTCGGCTTCGTCTATTGGACGGCCGCGATCGGTGACAGGGGCGAGACGACGCTGCTGCGCGTGCGCATCCCGGGCTCGGCTTCCGGCCTCGGCCGCGGCAGCTTCGTGCTGTTCAACGGCGTCAAGGTCGGCGACGTCAAGCGTGTCTATATCGACGTCGATAATCCGACCGTCGCCATCGCGGACACCGAGATCGACCGGATGACGCCGATCACCAAGTCGACGCAGGCCGATATCGGCCTTGCCGGCCTCACCGGGCAGGCCAACATCGAGCTCAAGGGCGCCGACCCCAAGGAAGTGAAGCTGCTCGACCAGGCGGAAAAGGAAGGCAAGGTCGCCGAGATCGTCGCCAACCCATCCGCCGTGACCAATCTGTTGCAGACGGCGCAGAACATCTTCAACCGCGCCGACAAGGTGCTGAGCGAACTCGAAGGCTTCACCAAGGATGTTCGCGGGCCGCTGACGCAGACCGTGAAGAACGTGCAGACATTCTCCGACGCGCTGGCCAAGAATTCGGACGGCATCGACAAGTTCCTGTCCTCGGTCAGCGCCCTCTCGGACGAACTGAAGGGCGTGTCCGGCAAGCTCGACGGCACGCTGAAGGCGGCGGAAGGCCTGCTCAATGCTGTCGACAAGGACAAGATCAAGAGCATCGTGGCCAATGTCGACACGGTGACCGCGAACCTCAAGCAAACCTCGCAGCAGCTCGACGGCGTCATCAAGAATGTCGACACGGCGGTCGGGTCCGTCAACGACTTCGCCAAGCAGACGCAGGGCACGCTGGCCAAGGTCGACGGCGTGCTCGATGGCATCGACCCGGCGCAGGTGCGCACGGCGCTGGCCAACATCCAGAAGGCCAGCGAAAACGCCAACAAGGCCGCCGCCGACATCGCCGTCGTGACCAACAAGTTCGCCAACCGGGCCGACGACATCGACCAGACGATCAGGGATGCAAAGCAATTGGCGCAACGGCTCAACGATGCCTCGGTGCGTGTCGACGGTATCCTCGCCAGGGTCGACAAATTGCTCGGCTCCGGCCAGGCGGATGGTGTGATGGCCGACGCAAGGGCGACGCTGAAATCGTTCAAGCAGGTCGCCGACACGCTGAATGCGCGGCTTGGCGTCATCACCGACAATCTGGCGCGCTTCTCGGGCCAGGGCCTGACGAATGTCGAGGCGCTGGTGCAGGACAGCCGCCGTTCGATCAACCGCATCGAGGAAGCGGTGACGGATCTCAGCCGCAATCCGCAGCGCATCCTTTCGGGCGGCGACGGCGAGGTTCGGCAATTCGATGGCAGGGCTCGGCGTTGACTTCGGGACCGGCTCGCCCCAAAAACATGAGCTGCAAAAGCGGGTTGATCTTACGATCCGGGGACAACGGGGATCGCGCGTGAAGTCTGTGTGGGTGAGAACGGGCGGGTTGACGTCGGCTGCGGCACTGCTTGCCCTGACGCTGGCGGGCTGCGCGGCGTTAGGCGGCAAGCCTGCGCCGCTCGACACCTTTGAGCTGTCTGCGCCTTCGGTCGACGCGCATGGCCATAGCCGCAAGCAGATCCTGATCGCCCAGCCTTCGGCGCTCAAGGCGCTGGACAGCCAGAACATCGTCATCAAGCCATCCGACGGCTCGATCCAGTATCTCAAGGGCGCGCAATGGGCCGATCGCCTGCCGCTGATCGTGCAGGCGCGGCTTGCCGAGACGTTCCAGCGCTCGGGCAGCTTTGCCGGTGTCGGCAAGCCGGGCGAGGGTCTGGCGATCGATTACCAGGTCATCGTCGAGGTCCGGTCCTTCGAAGTGCGCGTCGATGGTGGCGAACACGCCGAGGTCGACCTGTTCGTGCGCTTGCTCAACGACCGCAATGGCGAGGTGCGCGCCTCCAAGAGCTTCAACGCATCCGCACCCGTTTCGGGCAAAGGCAACTCCGCCTATGTCGGTGCGCTCGACAATGCGTTCGGTGATGCCGCCAGGCAGATCGTTCGCTGGACGGATTCGGTGATCTGAGCGCCGGTCTCGTTAGCTGAATCTCGCCAACGCTTTCAAGCTACAGGCGCTCGAAGACATCCGGCCGCAGCTTTGCGGTCAGCATCAGATGCTGCAGCGTGTAGGCCAAGGACAGCGCATCGTCGAGCGCGTCGTGCCCATGCAATGGCGGGTGCTCGACGCCGTAGTAGTCCGCGAGCTTGTTGCTCGGCGTCCTCGCCAGATCCTCGATCGGCATCCCGGCCGCGATCAGCAGCTTGACGGCATTGTCAAACCGGGTAGCCGGGATCGAAGGCTGACTGCCCGCGACATAGCAGCTGATGGCGATCATGTTCAGTTCGTCCTTGCCCCAGGACCAGAACCGCGCGCCACCGGAAAAACGGTCGATTTCGGCGAGGGCTGCTCCGAGCTCGACTCCCTTGGTCTCGACGTCCTCCTCGGTGACGCCGGTCAGCTTGGTGAAGAACGGGTCGAGGGCGTATCTTTGACCGAACCGGTCGACCGGTCTGATATAGGCCTTGTGCGTGCCGAGCAGGGGAAAGTCGTCCTCGAGCCCAAGCTTGACCGCGCCGATCTGCGCGATGACGGGGTCGGGATCGTGGGCCGCGCACCAGAATCGGCGCTGCGAACCCTCAAGGCAAAGAAATTCGCAGTCGAATATGATTGCCGTCTTCACGATCACACCCTTTGAGCGTCAGGGCTGCGGCTTTTCCGGCCGATTTTCCGCGCTGTGGGGTAGGTCGAACCTTGGACGGACGCATCCATCGGCTCGCAACAGTCGTTGTTGGCAGGTTAAGCGCTTGCCGGAGGTTTGGAAGAGTAACAGGCGGGACCATGGTCCCGCCTGTCCAATTCCTGGCTTTAGTGCAGCCGGCCGCTGGCGTGGGCCAGCATGGTGTAGACCTTGCCGGTGTCCGACGTCAGGTAGGTCTGCGCCATGATGTTGTCGCGGTCGTTGCGCGAGACATCCTTGAGCAGTTTTTCGAAGTCGTCGCAGTAGCGGTCGACGGCGGCGCGGAATTCGGCCTCGGCCTGGTACTTGCGGCGGATCTCGTCGAACGTCTGCTGGCCCTTCAGCGTGTAGAGCCGGCGCGTGAACACGTCCCGCTCGCCGCGCCGATAGCGGTTCCACAACTCGATCGAGGCATCATGATCGATGGCCCGTGCGATGTCGACGGAGAGCGAGTTCAGCGATTCCACGACGTGCAGCGGCGAGCGCTGGGCAGGGGCCGCCGCGCGTGGTGCTTCCGTGGGAGCGGAAGGCGTCGTGGGCCTGAGGTCTCCTTCGTTCGACGCCGCGGTCAAGAGATCGCGTACCCAGCCACCCTGCGGCGTGCGGGTGTTGGCGTCGGCGCGAGGGCGCGGTGCCGCCTCGGCCGGACGATCGAGGTCGAGCGTGCCGCGCAACGCGGTGCCGCCCAGCGGCGCCTGAGGCGTGCGCAGGTCCGGCTGCGGGGCCGGGGCGCGACGCGGCGGCTCGGCCGGGCGTGCCGCCGGTGCTTGCGGTGCCGGACGCAAGGGGCGTTGCTCCGAAACATCGCCGCCGCCACGACCGGACTTGGCAACGATGTCCGAGAGCTCCTTCAGGGCGTTGATCTGCTCCGAAACGGCGCGGCGAATGGCAGAGGTCGATTCCTTTGCCTCTTCCGGCATCTCGATGACGCCCTTCTTGAGCTCGGCGCGGGTGAGGTCGAGCTCGCTCTTGATCGAGCCAGCGGTGCGCCGCATCTCCTCGGTCGCATCGGCGAAGCGCTTGGTGGCCGAGTCGACGACGTCGGTGATGGCGTTGCGGATCTTGTCGGCCGACTCCATCGTCTTGCCTTCGGCGTTCTGCAGCGTCTGGCCGACGAGGTTTTCGAACGAGCGCATGACCCTTTCGAGATCTTCCGACTTCTTGACCAGGCCGACCGCGAGATCCTCGAGCGACGATTGCCTTTCGAGCGTGTGTTCGAGGTTGCTCTGGGCCGAACTCAACAGGTCCGAGGCGCTGGCCAGCAGACGGCTGTGTTCGTCGAACTTGGTGGCGATCGAGGCGACTTCACGCAAGGTCGACGAGGACAGGTCCGTCAGTCTTGTCGTGTTCGAATCGACCAGACGCGCCGAGCTGGCAAAGGTCTGTGCCGCCTTTTCGGTGGTGGCCGCGAAGCTCTGCGTGCTGCCGGTCAAGCGTTCGTCGACCTCGCCGAGATTGACCGCGGCCTGCTCGATCAGCTGGCCGAGCTGCGAGCTGGACTTGGTCATGCGGCCGATGAGGTCGGCGACGCTGTCGGACAGCGACGAGCGCGCGCCTTCGACCGCCGACAGGGTCTCGGCGGTGCGGCTGGCGAGCGCGTTGACCAGGGCTGCATTCTCGCTGCGCAGCTTCTCGGTGGCGCGTTCCGTGACCTCTTCCATGCTCTTTTGCAGCTCCGAGCCGCCCTGGGCGAAACGCTCGACCAATGGGCGGGCGGTTTCGTCGAGGATCTTCGACATCTCGGCGGAGCGCGCCGCGAGCATGGTGTTGAGCTCACGGGTGTTGGCGCCGATCGTCTTGGCGGCGTCGTTGGTGCTCTGGCCGATATGCTGGCCGACCGCCGTGAAGGTCTCGGCGATCACATTGGCGCGTGACACCAGTTGTGCCTCGGCGCTCGAGACCTGCTCGTTGAGCCTCTGGCCCATCGTCTCGGCGGTGTAGGCGAGCCGGTTCTCGACGCTGGCGACCTGCTCCTCGACACGGGCAGCCGCGGCCGCCGCGCTCGATGCGAGACGCTCGTCGGCGCCGGCAAGCGCCTGCTCGATTTCGCGGGCATGCACGGCCAGTTCCTGGCCGGTCTGGCGCGCACGATCGGCGACCCTCTGCTCGGTGTTGGCGAAGGCGCCGACGATGGTCTGCGCGTGCTCGCCGATCGTCGACGTGCTGTCGGCGATGCGCGAAACCAGGCGTTGGTCGGCCTCTTCGAAGATGCGGCCGATCTCGGACGCGCGGTTGGAGAGTGCGTCCGAACCTTCCGCGATGCGCGACACCAATTGCTGGTCGGCGGCATCGAAGATGCGGCCGAGGTCCGATGCGCGGGCAGCGAGCGCCTCGGCCGATTCGCCGATGCGCACGCCGAGCCGCTGGTCGGCGCTTTCGAAGTTGCGCAGGATGTCGCCGGCGCGGGCGGCCAGCGACTGTGCCGTCTCGACGGCGCGGGCAACAAGCTTCTGGTCGGCCGCGTCGAAGGTGCCGGCGATCTCGTTGGCGCGGGCGGAGAGCTGATCGGCGGTCTCCTGGGCGCGGGCGGCGAGCTTCTGGTCGGCCATGTCGAAGGTTCCGGCGATCTCGCTGGCACGGGCAGCCAGTTGGTCGGCGGTTTCATGGGCGCGGGCCAGCAGCGTGCTGGACGTATCGTCCGCCCGGGCAAGCAAGGCGTTCGAAGTGTCTTCGGCACGGGCGTGGAGACGACGATCCGCATCCTCGAAGGTACGGGCGATGTCTTCGGCCCGCGCCAGCAATGCGGCGGAGGTCTGTTCGGCGCGCTCGGCGATCTTGCGATCGGCGTCGCTGAACGCCGCACCCGCCTGCTCATGCAGCGCGCTGGTGACTTCCAGGACCTTTTCGCGCAAAGCGCCGGCGACGAAGACGGCGCTCTTTTCGAGCACGTTGCGGACGTTGTCGACGCCGGTCGAGAGCGCGCGTTCCATGGTGCCGGCGCGTTCCTCGATGATCCCGGTCTGACGGCTGAACGCCTCTTCGATCTTTTCCACGTCGGCCGCGATCGCGGTGGAAATATCGGTGCTCCTGGCCGCGATCTGATCGATGTGGCCAGACAGCGAGCGGTCGACGTCCCTGCGGGTCTCGGCGAGCTTGCCGAGATCCTCTTCAAGCGCGCGGCTCAGCATGTTGCGGCCTTCGGCCAGCTTGCCGACATGGCCGGCGATGACACCGTCGATGTCGCCTCGGCTCTCGGTCAGCTTCTGCAGGTCGGCTTCGAGCGCCCGCTTGAGAATGTCGCGGCCCTCGGCCAGCTTCTCCACCTGGCCGGCAACCAGACCGTCGATGCTGGAGCGGCTTTCGGCCAGCTTGGCAAGATCGGCTTCGAGCGCGCGCTTGAGAACGTCGCGGCCTTCGGCCAGCTTCTCCACCTGGCCGGCGACCAGGCCGTCGATGCTGGAGCGGCTTTCGGCCAGCTTGGCAAGGTCGTCCTCGAGTGCCCTGGACAGGGTCGAACGTTCCTGGACAAGCCTGTCCGCGTGGCTGTTGACAAGGCTGTTAACGCCTTCGAGGTCGTCCTCCAGCGCCTTCGACAGCGTCGAACGATCCTGGACGAGCCGCTCGGAATGGCTGTTGACAAGGCTGTTGACGCTTTCGAGATCGGCTTCGAGTGCCCTGGCGAACTGAGCACGGTCATCGACCAGTTTTTGCGACTGGTCGGCGACGGTGTTCTTGACGGTGTTGAGGTCGGCTTCCAGGGCGCGCCGCAGGATGTCGCGGCCTTCCGAAAGCTTCTCGACCTGACCGGCGACCAGACCGTCGATGCTGGAGCGGCTTTCGGCCAGCTTGGCAAGGTCGTCCTCGAGAGCCTTCGACAGGGTAGAGCGATCCTGAACGAGCCTGTTCATGTGGTCGGCGATGACGCTGTTCACATTCTGCAGGTCGGCCTCCAGGACCCGCGAAAGCTGTCCACGATCCTCGGCCAGTTTCTCCGACTGGCTGGATATGACGCCCTTGATGGTGTTGAGGTCCGATTCCAGCGCCCGCTTGAGGATGTCGCGGCCTTCGGCGAGCTTTTCGACCTGGCCGGCGACCAAGCCGTCGATGCTCGAGCGGCTCTCGGCCAGCTTGGCAAGGTCGGCTTCGAGCGTCTGCGACAGCAGGCTGCGGTCGTTGGAGAGCCGTCCCGAATGATCTTCGATCAGGTTCCTTATGCCCGAAAGGTCGTCCTCGAGCGAACGGCCGAGCAGGCTGCGGTCTTCGGCCAGCTTTGCCGAGTGCGACTCGATGAGGCTCTTGATGCCGGCGATGTCGTTTTCCAACGCCTTGGCGAGCACGGCACGGCCTTCGGCGATCTTCTCGACCTGACCGGCGACGAGGCCATCGATGTCGGCGCGGCTGTCGGACAGTTTGCCGAGATCGGCCTCAAGGGCACGCGACAGGATGTTGCGGCCTTCAGCCAGTTTCCCGACATGCCCGGCGACCATTTCATCAATGATCGTACGGGCTTGCACAAGCTTCCCGGAGTCTTCGTTCAGAGCCAGGGAGAGCCGGTTGCGGCCTTCCTCCAGCCTTTCGAGATGGCTGCCGAGCGATGCATCGATGGCAGCGCGCGATTCGTTGACCTTGCGCAGATCCTCTTCGAGCGCACGCGCGATCAGGCTGCGGCCTTCGGCCAGCTTCTGCACCTGGTTGGTCACCGCGGCATCGATGCCGGCACGGCTCTCGTCGAATTTCGCCAGGTCCGCCTCCATGGCGGCCGCCATGCGCTCACGGCTTTCGGACAGCTTGCGGCTGTGGTTCTCGACGGCTTCCTCGATGCCGACGCGGGCATCGGAAAGGCGCTGGATGTCGGAATCGAACGAACGCGAGACGACATGACGCGCCGCTTCCATGCGGCCGGCAAAGTCGCTGGCGCGGGCCTCCAGCATGGTCGAAGTCGAGTTGACGATGTCGGCCATGTCGGCGCCGATCTGGGTCTTGCCCTGATCGATCATCGCGGACAACGTATCCTTGCTTTCGGCGAAGGTGTGGGCGATTTCGCGGGCGCGTTCGACCAGTGTCTCGTTGATCTGGCGGGCGCGGGCCTCGAGCGCCGCATTGAGCTTCTGCGTGCCGGTGTCGAGTGCCTCGGCGCGGGTCTGGAATTCGCTGATCAGCGCCTGGCCACGTTCGGCGAGCGTGCGCTCGATGCCGTTGAGGCTGGCTTCGAATTCCGAATTGAGGGTGCGGGCGGCGCCGCCAAGCAGCGACACCATGCCGGTGGTGCGATCGTCGAGCAGGTCGGTCAGCGACCGGGTCAGGCCGTCCGTCGTGTCCGTCAACTTGGCGATGCGGGTGTCGAGCAGGGAGGCAAAAGCCTCGCCGGAGGTCGACAGCCTGTCGGTGATGGTGTCGAGGCGGCCTTCAACCGAATCGAAGATCGACATCGAGCTTTCATTGATGCGGTCTATGAGCGTGTCACCGGAATTGGTGATCGTCATCGACAGCTTGGTCGACGCGTTGAGGATCGAGTCGCGGATGATGTCGCTGGCGGCGCCGATTTCCTCCTTGAGCGTTTCATGCGCGCCCGAAATCGAGGCGCGGACACGCTCCGCATGGGTGACGACCGCCTCGCGCTCGCTGCCGAGCCCGTCGACGAGCGAGCGGATGCGGGTTTCGTTTTCCGAATAGGAGCGCTCGATCTGGTTGACCTCGCTGTGGACCAGCGTTTCCAGTTCCACGGCGCGGGCGAGCGTGCGTTCGATGCCTTCGCCCATGGCCGCGACCTCGCGGCGAACGGCTTGGCCGATCATCATGACGCGATCCTGGGCGAGGTTTTCCGGCTCGGTCAGGCGGAAAGCCACTTCGGTCATCGACTGGGCGGCAATGCGCATGTCCTGGGCGCGTCGGATCATCGCCGCGAAGGCCCAGAACAGGATCACCGGCACGATCGCCGCGACGGCGAGGCCAATCAGTTCGGGACGGGCAAAGAACTGGTCGAGCGTGCGGATCCGCCAGATGCTCGGTCCGAAAAGCAGGTTGGCCAAGCCGCCGGCGCCCGCGATCCAGGCGAGCGAGACAAAGGCAATGACCCAATAGACGGTGTTGGAGGCGCGCCGGTTGAGGCTGTGCAGGAGTGTCTTGTAATCCTTCTGGCGATCGTCATTGGCCGGCGCGAAGCCCGTCGCCTGTGTGCCGAAACCCGTCGCCTGTGTGCCATTGCCATTGCGCGTCTCAACGGGGCGCAGTTCGGCGGGTTTGGCTTTTGGCGCGGGCTTGGCGGGCTGGGCCTGACTGACGGTGGGCTCCGGCTTCTGGTTGCGCCCCTCTCGTGCCAATTCGTCGGCGGCCTGGGATATCTGTGCTTCCAGATCTTCCATTGAAGCTGCGATATCGAGATCGCCGTCAGCGTCGCTGCTGAGGTCGATATCGAGCGCTTTTTCCAGTTCCCTGGCTACGTCGTTGTCGAGAGTTCTCGTCGTCGTCGTTGGTTTCTTCGCCATGCCTTCGCTACCCTGTACTAGCTGCCGCGGGCTTATAATTGTCTTTATCGTACCCCGCGCAGGAGGCTGAAAATGGACCCTCGTATCGTAATGACACAGGGGGGTAAAGAAAACATGCATTCCGTGGGATACGTAAAACTTTAAATATAAGGTTAACAGAAGCGTGATTCCGGTGCCGCTTTCGCAACATTTTTCCGGGCCACTCATTAACTCGTTATCCACTGGATTCGCCTAGTTTTCCAGGCGACCGAAGAAAACGGAGTTCGAGTTCATGCGTGGCGAAAGCGGCATTGCCTTCTCAATGCCCGGGGGCGACGTATCGGGAACGAGGCAGTCCCGGCCGGTCGATTTGGCACACCTTGCCCGGCAAACGATGGGCGATCGCGCCCTCGAGCAAGAGGTGCTGGCCCTGTTTGTACAGCAGGCGCTGTCGGTGCGCGACAAAATAGTCGACGCCGACGTCAAGGGACGGCTTCTGCTGGCGCATGGGCTGAAAGGCTCGGCGCGCGGCGTGGGCGCCTTCGCCATCGCCGATTGCGCCACCGAAATCGAGCGTCGTCCGGAGGACGGTCAGACACTCAAACGGCTTGGCACGCTGATCGACGAAGTGCGCGATTTCATCGCCGCCATCAATCGCTGATCCCGGTTTGCGGAAAAACGTCACGGAGCGGCGCTTTCGCGCGGCAGTTGACTTGTCTGCCGGAGTGATTATCTCGGCGGAAACTCTCAGGTGACAAATGACAAAACTGACCTTCATCGCCCATGACGGCACACATTTCGACGTGGACGCCGAAAACGGCTCGACGGTCATGGAAAACGCCATCCGCAACGCCGTGCCGGGGATCGAGGCGGAGTGCGGCGGCGCCTGCGCCTGCGCGACCTGCCATGTCTATGTCGATGAGGCGTGGACGGCCGAAGTCGGAGAGCCGGAGGCGATGGAAGAGGACATGCTGGACTTCGCCTACGAGGTCCAGCCCAATTCGCGGCTTTCCTGCCAGATCAAGGTGCGCGACGCGCTCGACGGCCTCGTCGTGCGGGTGCCGGAGCGCCAGGGCTGAAAAGCCGATTTTTCCCGCTGCCGCTTGGCAGCGAGCCGGTGGTCATGCAGTCTCACGCCAACACAGCAGCGAGGCAGAGCGCATGACCGGCACCATCAGCACAGACGTCCTCATTGTCGGGGCAGGGCCTGTCGGCCTGTTTGCGGTGTTCGAGCTCGGCCTGTTCGACATGAAGTGCCACCTGATCGATATTCTCGACCGGCCAGGCGGCCAATGCGCGGAACTCTATCCCGAGAAGCCGATCTACGACATTCCCGGCTGGCCTTCGATCTCGGCGCAGGGGCTGGTCGACAAGCTGCTCGAGCAGATCGCGCCGTTCAAGCCGGATTTCACCTACAACCGGATGGTTTCCAGCCTCGAGAAGCTGGAGGATGGCGGCTTTCGCGTCACCACGGACGAAAACGAGGTGTTCGAGGCCAAGGTTGTGGTGATCGCCGCCGGTGGCGGCTCGTTCCAACCGAAGCGCCCGCCGATCCCCGGCATCGAACCCTATGAAGGCAAGAGCGTCTTCTATTCGGTGCGCCGCATGGAGGATTTTCGCGGCCACGACCTGGTCATCGTCGGCGGCGGCGACTCGGCGCTCGACTGGACGCTGAACCTGCAGCCGGTGGCAAAGAGCGTCACGCTGGTCCACCGACGGCCCGAATTCCGGGCCGCACCCGACAGCGTCAACAAGATGTATGCCATGCAGGAGATGAAGCAGCTGGAATTCAAGGTTGGCCAGGTGACCGGGCTCACCGGCGCCGACGGCCAGCTCTCATCCGCGACCATCAAGGGTGGTCCGGAGGGCGATGTCGAGGTGCCTTGCACCCGCATGCTGCCATTCTTCGGCCTGACCATGAAGCTCGGCCCGATCGCGGAATGGGGGCTCAATCTCCACGAGAACCTGATCCCGGTCGACACCGAGAAGTTCCAGACATCGGTGCCCGGCATTTTCGCGGTGGGCGACATCAACTGGTATCCCGGCAAGCTGAAGCTGATCCTGTCGGGTTTTCACGAGGTGGCGCTGATGGCGCAGGCCGCCAAGCGCATCATCAGCCCCGGCGAACGTATCGTGTTCCAGTACACGACATCGTCCACGAGCTTGCAAAAGAAGCTCGGCGTGGTGGAGTGACCTGGCTGACCGGCTCTACTCGGCCATCACCGGCGGGTGCTCGGCCTGGCCGCGAAGCGGTTTTTCCGGCATCAACGCAAGCGTGATCAGCGCCAGGAACAGCGTCGCCGCGGCGGCAAGGAAGATCATCACGAAGGGCTCGGCGGATATGACCTGGCCGACGGCCAGTGTGCCTTCGCCGGCCAGCGGCAGGCCATAGCCGAGGGCGACGGCGCCGAGCATTGCAACGCCCAGCGCGCTGCCCAGCGAACGCAGGAAGGTCAGCACGCCGGTCGCGACGCCAAGATGCGCCCGGTCGACGGCGTTCTGGACCGATACGGTGGCGACCGGGAAGGTCGTCCCGCTGCCCAGGCCGACACAGACCGTCAGGACTTCGACAACCAGCAGCGAAGCGCGCCCGGCGACGAGGGCGAGCAGGCCGAGGCATATGATCGAGAAGAGCACGCCCACCATGGCGATCCGCTTGTAGTGGACGAAGCGCGGTATTGTTCGCCCGCTGAATGTCGCGCCGGCCACGGTGCCAAGCAGAAGCCCCAGCATCGCAAGACCCGACTCGCTGACCGACAGGCCGACGATCGACTGCAGGTAAACAGGCAGGTAGACCGCCAGGCCTATGTTGGCAGCCTGCAGAAGGAACATCGACAAGGTGCCGGCGCGGACGATCGGGTTGCTCAGCACTTCAAGCGAGATCAGCGGTTCGGCCGCGCGCAGCAGCCGCAGCGAAAACGCCGCCCAGAAAACCACCGATGCCGCCAGCAGCCCGAGGATTTCGCCGGACAGCCACGGATACTCGCTGCCGCCCCAGTTGAGCGCCAGCAGCAGCAAGGCCGTGGCCGCGACGAGCAGCAGCGCGCCCAGGCCGTCGATGCGATGCCGCTTGGCGGCGATCGGCAGTTTCTTGAGCGGGTTGTTGATGATCGCCATCGCCAGCAGGCCGAGCGGGATGTTGATCCAGAAAATCAGCGACCAGTGAAGATGTTCGGCGAAGGTGCCGCCAAGCAGCGGCCCGGCGATGCTGGCGACTGCCCAGGTGCCGGAGATCCAGGCGGCGTAGCGCGCACGTTCGCGTGGCGGGACGAGGTCGCCGATGACGGTTTGCGTCAAGGTGAACAGTCCGCCGCCGCCGGCGCCCTGGATGGCCCTGCCGACGACCAGCACAAACATGTTGGGCGCCATCGCGCTGACCACCGATCCGAGGAGAAAGATCAGGATAGCGGCATAAACGGTTGGCCGGCGGCCATAAACATCCGAGATCTTGCCGTAGAGCGGTGCCATGGCGGTCGCGGTCAGGAGATAGCCGGTGACGATCCATGGCAGATACTGCGCGTGGCCGAGCGCGTGGCCGATGGTCGGCATCGCCGGCGCGACGATGGTCTGGTCGAGCGCCGCCAACAGCATCGACAGAAGCACGCCGGCGATGATGGCGTTCTTCTCGCTTTCGGTCAGCGGCGTGGCTGCAGCCGTCATGGTCTGCTTGTCGACAGCCTGGTCCATAGTCTTTGTCCATGTGCTTGCGCGCCTTGCGGTTCACCGACAGGGCTGGCCTGGTGCGTCCGCCACGCGATCGGTCGTGGTGCTCGTGCTCGATGGGTCGTGCGCTGCCAACCCGTGATATGTCGTTCCCTATAGGCCGATTTCGACCGCCGCTCGAAAATTTTTCGAATCTGGCACTACGCTTCGGCCGGGTTGGCGCCATGGATGCGCCGAGGAAAATTCAGGCCGGCGGCCGCAATTGGCCACTCTCGATACGCTCGATGCGATAGCGCAGGAGCCGCAGGATGCGGCTTTCGAAATTGACGCCCTCGACGCGATCGAACTGCACCTGGGCGCGGTCGTGCTCGGCGAGGACGGCGGCGGTGATTTGGGCCGCCTTGGCCTTTGCCGCATCGCAATCCTTCCGCGGATAGGTCGCCTTCAGCGCCTCTTCCAGCTTGCGGGCGTGATTCTTGGCAATCTCGACATGGCGCTCCTCATGGCGCTTGATGTCGGCCGACAGCGTGTCCCAGAACAGCTTCACGTCGGCATCCGCCTTGCGCGGGCGGCGCCATTCCGGAAGGATCACCTTGACCTTGACGGTCACGGCGGCGTCGGCGATCCGGCAGGAACCTGCCTGCCGGGCGTAGCTGATGCGGGTGGTGAAGGCCATCTGGGTGGCACCGGGGTGGCGGGAGCCCGTGCTCTTGACCTGTGGCCCGCGTTTGGAAAGCTGCGTCTCGATATCGTCGAGGGTGCTGCCGCCGATGGAAAAATAGCTGTATGTCTTCACGAGATTGGCCGCGCCCGCCGGGATGGCGGTCATGGCAAGCAGCAGTGCGCAGAGCAGGGATCGTTTCATCATGTTGCCTCTTCGAGCACCTTGCTTTACGGCCGTTGCCGGCGCAACGGAATTGATCCGGCGCGGATCACACATCGTTGATGAGCCTAGAGTCGGATGGTTTCGGGTCGGGTCGACCTGAAATCTGAATTCGCCTCCAAATCAAAGGGGTAGAGCATCATGTCGTCCGAAAACTGCTTCACATTTTTCGGCATCATGCTCCGAGGTTGACGAGCAATGACGGCGAGGCGATGGCAACTGGCCCATGGACGCCATCTCGACCTTGGCGAAAGAGCCGTGGTTGCCGGCATCCTCAACGTCACTCCTGACAGCTTTTCCGACGGCGGCCTGTTCGATGCAACCGAGACGGCACTGGCCCAGGCACGCCGCATGATCGCCGAAGGGGCGGGGATTGTCGATGTCGGCGGGGAATCGACCAGGCCCGGCGCTGCCGCGATATCGGCCGGGGAGGAACAGGCGCGCGTCCTGCCTGTGATCGAGGCGCTGGCGAGCGCCGGCGACGTGCTGATTTCCGTCGATACCTATCGAGCCGAAACCGCGCGCCTTGCGGTGGCTGCCGGCGCGCACATCGTCAACGATGTCTGGGGTTTGCAGCGCGAGCCTGACATTGCGCGCATCGCGGTTGAAACCGGTGCCGGGCTCATCGTCATGCATACCGGGCGGGACCGCGAGAAGCTGCCCGACGTCATTGCCGACCAGTTGGCTTTCCTGGGAAAATCACTGGAGATTGCCCGCGGGCACGGTGTCGCCGACGACCATATCGTGCTCGACCCCGGTTTCGGCTTCGCCAAGGAGACGGCGGAGGAAAACCTCGACCTGATGGCGCGGTTCTCCGAGCTTCATGGGCTCGGCTTGCCGCTGATGGCCGGCACCTCGCGAAAGCGCTTCATCGGCACCGTCACCGGCCGCGATGTGGCCGACCGCGCCGCCGGCCCGGCGGCGCCCAGCGTCATTCTCAGGCTCAAGGGCGCGCATCTGTTTCGCGTCCACGATGTCGCAATCAACGTGGACGCACTGGCCATGGCGGATGCTATGCTGGCGCGCGAAACCGCCGCATCGGCCCGAAAACCGGAATCGATTGTCGGAAAGCACGATGCGTAGATTCAAAAGTGTTAGAGCGTGCTTTGTGCGTCCAAATGGACGCACAAAGCTCTATAGACCGGAACGCTGAGCCATGTATGTCATCCGCTTGAAGAATTGCGCCTTCTTTGCCCGGCATGGCGTGCTGGACGAGGAGGAGGCGCTGGGCCAGCGTTTCTATGTCGACGCGGTGCTGTCCGTCGAACCCGGGCGCGCCCTTGTCGACGACGCGATCGGGGAAACCGTCAATTATGGCATCGCCTTCATGGTGATCGAGAAGATCATCACCGGCGAGCGGCGCTTCCTGATCGAGGCCCTGGCAATGCAGGTGGCAAAGGCGCTGACGGAACGGTTTCCCCAAATCAGGAAGGCCGAAATCACCGTGCGCAAGCCCAATGCCCCGGTGCCCGGCGTGCTCGATTACGTCGAGGTGACCGTTGTCTGGCCAGAATAACACCGTCTATCTCAGCCTCGGCGGCAATCTCGGCGACCCGGCGGCCTCGATGGCCGCGGCGCTGCGCATTCTCGACGCCGATGCCGATACAAGCGTGGCCGCTGTTTCCTCGCTCTACCGCACGCCGCCCTGGGGCAAGCTCGATCAGCCGGATTTCCTCAATGCCGCCGCCGAACTGTCGACGCGGCTTTCGCCTCGCGCGCTGCTCGACCTCTGCCTCGACGCGGAGCGCAAGCTGAAGCGGGTGCGCGAGGAGCGCTGGGGGCCGCGCCTGATCGATATCGACATTCTGGTGTTCGGTGACCGTGTTATCCACGAAACCGGGCTGGAAGTGCCGCATCCGCGCATGCTGGAACGCGCCTTCGTGCTGGCGCCGCTGGCCGAGATCGCGCCCCGTCTGGCGGTCGACGGGCGAAGCGTATCGGAGCGTTTGGGCGGGGTGGATGCCGCCGGTATCGAGCGGCTGCCATCCGGCCGCGACTGGTGGCTACCCTAGGCGGCCGGGGCATCAGCCAGAGAAGCCACCACCGTCCAAAAAAGCCTGTTCCTCGGCCGTGGTTTCGCGGCCGAGCATCTTGTTGCGGTGCGGAAAGCGGCCGAAGCGCTGGATGATGTCGCGGTGCTCTTCGGCATATTTGAGGTATTCGGGCGCATTGGCGGCGGTGAGTGCCACGGACCTTTCCTGATCGGCGAGCAGTTCCGAGTGCTCGAACGGCAGATACAGGAACACGCGGAGTTCGGGTTCGAGCAACAGGTCGTGGCCGGCCATGACCGCTTTTTGAGCGAAATGCCTGGCAAGCGGGTCGGTGGCGCACATATGGCCGGTGCCGCGAAAGCAATTGCGCGGAAACTGGTCGAGCAGGACCATCAGCGCCAGCGAGCCTTCGGCATGATCCGACCAGGCGTCGCATTCACGCCGCGCGGCTGCGTAGTGCAGGTCGAGAAAGCGATTGCGGAAGTCGGCATCGAAAGCCTCGTTCTTCTCGAACCATGCATCCTCGCCGGCGTCCCGCCAGAATGTGGCGACCGACAGGGCTCTGCTGTCCAATTCCATGCGTGTTCCCTATTCAATCGGCAGTTTCGGATTTGTGCAGCACGCCGGCCGTTTCTTCATTGAGGGCCTGGCCGGCACGACGCGGCGTGGAGAGCGGCGTCGGAATCGGCGTTCCGATATTGCCCCTGAGGAAACGCTGTCCGGCGCGAATGCCTTCGGCGAGCTGGGTTTCGAAACGGTCGGTGTCGCGTCGCCTGACATCCTCGATCGTTTCGGCGACGTCCTCCGGATCCACGCCGAGCGATTCCAGGGCCGAGCCGCCGAACACCAGCGCCGATTCGAAGGTCTCGCGCAGCTGGAAGTCGACGCCCACGCGAATGAGCTGCAGTGCCGTGCCGCGATCGAAGGCGCGGGCCAATACGGTCAGCAACGGAAACTCGGCTTTGACAAGCTCGGCGATGCGAACCGCGACATCGGCCTTGTCGACGCAGATGAGCACGGCGCGCGCCCGGCCGGCACCGGCCGCATGCAGGATATCGAGCCGCGTGCCATCGCCATAGTAGACCTTGAAACCGAAGTCGGCCGCCGCCTGGATCATCTCGACGTCGTTGTCGATGATCGACACATCGATGCCGCGAAGCAGCAGCGGCTGGCTGGCGATCTGGCCGAAGCGGCCGAAGCCGATGATCAGCACGCTGCCGCTCAGGCCGTCGGCGACATCGACCCCATCGAGCGACTGCTCGTCGCGCGGCGTCAGGTAGCGCAACGCCACGATCGCCAGCGGGGTCAACACCATCGAGATGATGACAATGGCGGTGAGCGTCGCATTGGCCTGGTTGTCGATGATGCCGACAGCGGCGGCGGCGGAATAGAGAACGAAGGCGAATTCGCCGCCTTGCGCCATGAAGACCGCGCGTTCCAGCGCTTCGCGATGGCCTGTCTTGAGGATGCGGGCGACGGCATAGATGCCGAACGCCTTCATTGCCATGTAGGCGACGACGTAGATGGCGATCAGCTTCCAGTTCGCGGCCACCACATGCAGGTCGAGCGACATGCCGACCGCGAGGAAGAACAGGCCGAGCAGGATGCCGCGGAACGGTTCGATGTCGGCCTCGAGCTGATGGCGGAAGGTCGATTCGGACAGAAGCACGCCGGCCAGGAACGCACCCATCGCCATCGACAGGCCGCTGAGCTGCATGGCGAGCGCCGACCCGAGCACGACCAGAAGTGCGGCGGCCGTCATGACTTCGCGGGCACGGGCATCCGCCAGGATGCGGAAGAAGGGGTTGAGCAAATAGCGCCCGGCTACCACCAGCCCGATGATCGCGGCAATGCCGATACCGACCTCTGTCAGCCGCTCCGACAGGCTGGTGTCGGCGCCGCCGGGCGCCAGGAACGCGATCAGGGCCAGCAGCGGCACGATGGCGAGGTCTTCCAGCAGCAGGATGGAGACGATGCGCTGGCCTTTCGGCGAGGCGATCTCACCGCGTTCCTCGAGGAGCTGCATGACGATTGCCGTCGAGGTCAGCACGAATCCGGCGCCGGCGACGAAGGATTGCGAGACTGGAAACCCGCCGGCCATTCCAACGCCGGTCAGCAGGACCGCGCAGACCCCGACCTGAAACGCGCCGAGCCCGAAAATCTCGCGGCGCAAGCTCCAAAGCCGCGACGGCTGCATTTCCAGCCCGATGATGAACAGGAACATGACGACGCCGAGTTCGGCGACATGGAGGATGGCTTCCGATTCGGAAAAGATGCGCAGTCCGAACGGTCCGATCACCACGCCGGCGGCCAGGTAGCCGAGAATCGAGCCCAATCCCATGCGCTTGAAGATGGGAACGGCGACGACGCCGGCGGCGAGCAGCGCCACCACCTGGACCAGATCGCTGCCCGATACCTCTGCCGCCATGCCGTCATTCCGCTCGTTCGAGGATCGTTTCCGATTGTGAAGTCGTGTGACAAGGGCGCAAAGATACGGGCTTCGGCGGGGATCGAACAGCCCCGAATCCCGAACCAGGGCGATGTTGCAGGGCGATACACAAGTTGACGCCGCAACCACGTTGCTTCTTGCCACAATCAGAGGTTAAGGACGCTCGGCTTCGGCCATTGGAGGGCGCGACGATCAAGTCGCGCCCTTTTTGAGGAGATGACTGACATGAAGAAGTTTTTGTTTGTGGCCGTCGGCCTGGCGGTGCTGGCCGGTTCGGCTTGCTCCAAGGCGCCCGAGTGCACGGCGGAGATCGCGACCAAGAAAGCGCAGGACATGGCCGCCGCGCTGCAGGAAGCGATCACCAAGGATCCGTCCAAGGCGGCTGACCTGACCGCCAAGGTGCAGGCGGTGACAACGAAATACCAGGGCGCCACCACGCTGGCCGACGCCTGCAAGGCCTATGACGAGTTGACTGTGGCGATCAAGGGCTAAACGCCTGATTCGATGGGATCAAAACCGAGCGGCGGCCTGTTGGTCGCCGCTTTTTTGTTTCGGGCAAGATCCAGGATGGTCAGTTCGGGGCGATGGAACCGACTTCGACGGTGTCGACGCGTTTCAGGCTCATGCCGATCACCGGGACAAGCTGATCGGCGACGCGGACGGCAACGGTCACGGTCATCGAATTGTCGTCGGGAATGCGGGCCTGCATGACGCCGCGCAGCTGGTTTCGGTTGATGGTGAAGACCACTTTGCGGGCATCGACCACATTGCCGCCAATAATGTCGAGGCCGGAACCGGCCGCGCCGCCCATGAAGGAACCCTTGTAGTCGCGGCCCCTGCGCTCGATCTTGGCCGACATCTGCTGGGTGAACATGCCGACCCGGCAGCCGCCGTCGAGCGTCATGCCCATCTGGCCGTCGGGCGTCGAGCCGGTGAAGCTGCAGTTGAATTTCGTGCCCTTGTACTTGCCGGCGACGATCTCGCCCGGGCCAACCCATTTGCCTTCGGCCGAATGGAAGAACTGTTTGTCCGGCTCCGCCGCCGACGCCCCCGAGGCGATGCCGGCGACCGCTGTGATCGCGGCGGCGAGAGGCAGGATGCTGGACAGAATTACGCTTTTCATCGACGACACCCGGCAACAAAGAGGCTGTTTGAAACCGGTTCGACCATGAAGAAGATTGGTTAATGCTTCGTCACTTTCGGTGTTCGAAAGCGCAATCTGTCAACCATCTCGAATGCTCGAACCTTGTTTGCCGGGCTCGGCGGTTTCGGCGCCTTTCCTTGTCGCAAACGATGTCAGCGCCGAGAGGAAATCGCCCAGGCCCGGGCGCTTCGCGGCGCTAAAGGGCAGGGGACGAGCGGTCTCCATCGCGGCGATGCCGATGCGCGCCGTCATCATGCCGTTGACGACGCCCTCGCCAAGCTTGGCCGAAAGGCGTGCCGCCAGGCCGTGGCCGACGATCTGCTGGACGAAACTGTCGCCAACGGCGATCGAGCCGGTGACCGCCAGATGCGCCAGCACGCTGCGCGCCAGGCGGAAGAACCCCAGCGTTCCCGGCCGCCCGCCATAAAGTTCCGACAGGCGGCGAATGAGGCGCCCGGCCTCGAAGACGACATAGGCGACATCGACAAGCGCCCGCGGGCTGACCGCCGTCACCAGCGAGACGCGTTTGGCGGCCTCGAGGATCATCACCTTGGCCCTGGCGTCCAGGGGGCCGAGAATTTCCGCTTCGGCCAGGCGCACCAGATTGCCGCCATCGATGATCTCGCCGCGCAGTTCGGTCAGGGCGCGGCGGCCAGCCGCCGTCTCGGGTTTGGCCGCGACGAAAGCCGACAGTTCGTCGACCACCGACCGTGCCGCCTTCGGATCGTCGCGGGCGATGGCGTCCAGCGCCCGCTTCTGCAGCTTTTCGACTTCGGCGAGGCGGGCGATCGCCAGGAATTCGCGGATGAGTATCACCAGCAACGCCAGTACGGCGACTGCGGCCATGCCGGCGGCCAGCCAGCCCAGCCATTCGGCGCGCGCGAACAGATCGCGGATGAGCTGGTCGGTCCACAGGCCGACAGCCAGCGAAACCAGCACGCCAATGGCGCCGAAGAAAATGCCGCCGAACAGCGAGCGTTTCCTGGGAGCGATCGCCGGTGGCGGTTCGGCGGCGATGATATCGGGTTCGTCGAAGACGTCGACTTCCGCCGGGATGACCAGCGCGACGCCGGGCTTCATCGCACGAGGTTTGCGCGAGGGCTCGTCCGGGCGCGCCTGTGGCGTCTGTTGTCTCGGCGCGGCCTCCGGCTCGATGCGGAAGGCCGCCGGCTTGCGGGGCGCGGTCATGCCAGATGGTCTCCGATCAGGAACTGCAAGGCACGGTCGAGCCTGATATGCGGCAGCGACAGCGTGACGCCTTCGGCAGTGCGTTCGAGTTTTGGCGGACGGAACCGGACAAAACGGATTGCCGGGTCGGCAGAGTCCTGCCTGTGGTCGGGACCCGAAACGTCGAACACCGCATCAATTTTTTTCGGTAAATCACCGGGAAATATAGCAGTTTCCGTCTTTCCGTCGAACGTTTCACCGTTGATCTTCTCGCCGGCGATCGGCGTGCCGATGATAACCGGCAATGTCTCGCGGCCATGCTTGACGGTGCCTTCGCGGGTCGCGCGCACCGCCGCCATGGCGACCACATCGACGTCGGCGCCGGTGAAATTCGCCCGCGCCACGGCACGGTCGGCCAGGCGACGTACGATCGCCTGCAAGCGGTCATGGCTTTCGTGGTGCAGGTGATCCGCCTTGGTCGCCGCGACCAGGATGCGGTCGATGCGCCGTGAAAACAGGTCGGTGAGGAAACTGCCCCGCCCGGGACGGAAACAGGCCAGAATCTCGGTTACCGCCCGCTCCAGGTCGGCCATGGCGCCGGGGCCGGCGTTCAGCGCCTGCATGGCGTCGATCAGCACGATCTGGCGGTCGAGACGGGTGATGTGTTCGCGGAAGAAGGGTTTGACGACATGCGTCTTATAGGCCTCGTAGCGCCTTTCCATCATGGCATGGAGCGAGCCGCTGCGTGGGCGCCTGTCGCCGAGGCCGGCCAGCGGCGCGAAGGTCAGCGCCGGCGAGCCTTCGAGATCGCCAGGCATCAGGAAGCGGCCGGGCGGCAAGGTCGAAAGTGCCCTTTCGTCGAGCTTGCAGGCCTTGAGATAGGCGGCGAAGCTTTCGGCCAGGCGGCGTGCGGTCATCTCGTCGGCGTCGGCATTCGGGTCGATCTCGGCAGATATTGCCCGCCAGGCCCGCGACAGGTCCTCGCGCACCGGCAAAGCGGCCATCTCAATGGCCTCGCGCGAAAAATCGGCGAAGGATTTGCCGAGCAGCGGCAGGTCGAGCAACCATTCTCCGGGGTAGTCGACGATGTCGACCGACAGTTTGCCTGACGAGAACATGCGGCTCCAGCCGGAGGCCGATTCATACTCGATGGTCAGCCGCAGTTCCGAAATGGCGCGCGTCGAATCAGGCCAGACGCGGTCGTTGACCAGTGCGGCGATGTGATCCTCGTACTGGAAGCGCGGCACGGCGTCATCCGGCTGTTCTTCGAGGAAGGCGCGCGCGATTCGCCCGGACTTCTGCGCCTCGAACAGCGGCAGGCGCCCGCCGTGGATCAGATTGTGGACCAGGGCGGAGATGAACACCGTCTTGCCGGCGCGCGAAAGCCCTGTAACGCCCAACCGCATCGATGGAGAAAAAAGCCCTGAGGCGCGTCCCGACAGCGTATCGAGGGCAATTCTCGCCTCGTCGGTGAAGGTGGTCAGCGATGATGCCAAAATGTGATCTCTCGGGCTTCGGTCCGTCCGATATAGGCTCTGGAACCCAGCTTTGAAATGGCGCCGGAAATCGGGATCAAAGATCGGCCGGTGTCAGAAACGCTTCGAGATAGCCCGCGTGCTGGGACGCTTTCGCCAGATCGTCGAGGAAACGCACCACCGCCAGGCCCGAGGTCGGGAACCCATGATTGAGCATTGCGCGCGCCGTCTCGTCGCCGTCGCCGGAAACCGCCATGGCCAGATCCTCCGTCATCGGGTTGTGGCCGATGACCAGCAGCGAACCCGAGCCGCCGTGCTCCTGGATGAGGCGGAGATAGCCGGCCGCGTCCTCGCTGTAGAGCGTGTCGAAAAACAGAACCTTGCCGGTGTCGGTCTGGCCGGCCAGGCCCTCGAGTGTCTCCTTGGCGCGCTTGGCATTGGAGCACAGCGTCAGGTCCGGAACATAGCCCCGTGATCGCATGGCCGTTCCCATGATCTCGGCATCGGCGCGGCCGGATGCATCGAGCGGGCGATCGAAATCGCGCATGCCGGGCAGCGCCCAACCGGCCTTGGCGTGTCGTAACAGATAGAGCCTGCTCACCCAACCTCCATGACGCCGAAAGCCGAAACCGCACCGCGATTAGCCACGAGAACGGCTTGGCGCACAATGGTTCGTGTTCTCGGCTCGATGAATCACAGGAGACTGCGCGGCAAAGGGTTGACGCACTTTCTCCATCGAATCAGGGGCATCTCGCCCCAAGGAGGGCCGCCGGGATACTTTAACAATTGCGTGAGTCGGTCGCCGATTGCGCTTGTGCAGGCGTTTGGTCGCGAATATATAGGCGCCAAATTTGGGGCTGTTTGGGTGAGTCGAATGAACGACATCGTTACCGCCGATTACGTACCCTCCGAAGACGAGCCGTTCATGAACGAACGACAGAAATCCTACTTCCGCCAAAAGCTCGTCACCTGGAAAACTGACATACTGCGCGAAGCGCGCGAAACTCTCGAAATCCTGCAGCAGGAAAACGCCAACCACCCGGACCTCGCCGACCGCGCCTCTTCGGAAACAGACCGCGCCATCGAGCTCAGGGCCCGCGATCGCCAGCGAAAGCTCATCTCGAAGATCGATTCGGCGCTGCAGCGCATCGACGAAGGCACTTACGGCTATTGCGAGGAAACCGGCGAGCCGATCGCGCTGAAGCGGCTCGATGCGCGCCCGATCGCGACATTGTCGATCGAAGCGCAGGAACGGCATGAGCGCCGCGAGAAAGTCTACCGCGACGACTGAGCCGTACTTCCCGCGCTGAGGTGCAGTGACATCGATGTTGAAATGGCCGGGAAACCGGCCATTTTTATCGAGAACTCAGCGCCGAATCGGCCCAGCCCACCGGCAAGCGGCTCAGGCGCGCTACCTCTTCTGGCTGGACAGTTCGCCCAGAAGCTTGGTCATTTCGTCGTCGAGGGACTGCGGCGCCTTGGCCGCCGGTTTGCCCGCCGGGACGCCGGAGCGGGGCTGGTCGAGCGAAACCTCGAGTTCCCTCATCAGCGTGTCGTCGATGCTGTCCTGCCTTGACGGCGGCGGCGCGTGCTTGACGACATTGGCGTTGGCGGAGCCATAGGCGGGCAGCGGCGTGACATTGGTCGACTGATAGGGTTGCGTCGCCGGCTTCGGTGCGGGCGCCGGTGGCGGCGCTGCCGGGCGCGGGCGGGCGGGCATCGCCGCGGTCACCGGCTGCGGCGCCGGTGCCTGTCTTGGAGGCGCGGGGGCGGGCTGGGGCGGCCGCGGTTTTGCCGGGGCCGCGGTGGCAGGGACAGGCTGCAGGCCGCCATCTCCGGTCAGCGCCGGACGGCGCGGCGCGGCAAGGCGAATGTCGCGTTCGACGACGACATCGGTCGGGCCGCCGATCAGAAGCAGGTGCTCGATATCGTCGCGGCGCACCAGCACCAGCCGGCGATGGCTGTCGACGGCGGTGGCGTCCATGACGGCCAGCCGCGTCTTGCGGTTGCGGCCGCCGGCGACAAAGGTTCCGAAGGTCAGGTTGCGGACAAGCCTGATGATGACGAGCACGATGACCAGCAGGATCAGCGCGGCGAAGGTCCACAGGAGTGCTGCCGCATAACCGGGGCCCGCCACGCTATCCAGCCACTGCATTGGTTTCCCCTGGTCGGTTTTGGAAAGTGAGGCGACACTAGACCGTTGCGGCTGGCCACCGCAAGTTACCTTTCACGCATCGTGAACAGCTTGAAACACTGGGAGGCCGGTCGGCATCATTTTTATCTGACATTTGCCGCCCGGGCCTTTTCCGGACTAGGAGAATGTGATTCAACCGGCTAAAGCGCGTCGCGCTGAAGCCGATTCATGCGACGCGCCTTAGGTCCTTGTTTTCATGCAGGTCGTTTTCCCAAAACCGAAGTCATTTTTGGGCGACATGCATTAGGGGCGGGTGTCGGAACGTCGGACTTCACGAGCAGGGGGCATATGGCCAAGGAAGCGCGAGCCGATTTCTATCCGGTACCGATCGTCGACCAAAACACGCGACCCGGCGCGGTCACCCGGCTCATCATCTTCATCGTCGTTCTGACGGGGGCCGCGATCGTCTTCGGCCTGTTCCGCGAGCGCCTTGGCGATCCCTTCCTGCTCGGCATGCTCGGCGTGCTGGCGATGATCGGCGTCGGCTTCCTGTTCGCGACCGCGATCGGCTTCGTCCAGATCACGCCTCGCTCGACCGGCGACGAACTCTCCAAGGCCTTCGTCGATTCGATGTCGCAGGGGCTGCTGGTCACGGACACCAAGGGCCGCGTCGTCTACGCCAACCGGGCTTACGCCGACATGACCGGGGCGTCGTCGGCCGCCGACCTGAAGACAGTCGAAGGGCTGCTTTCGGATGTTCCCGAGGCCTCGGTGACCATCTACCGGCTGGCCTCCGGCCTGCGCGACGGCCAGCCCGGCGACGGGGAATTCCGGCTGGCGCAATCGATCCGGCCCGGCGCCGAACCGGGCGCCCGCTGGTACCGCGCCCGTGCGCGCGCCTTCAGCGTTCCGGGCCAGCGGCTGCCCATGCTGGCCTGGCAACTCGCCGATATTTCGCAGGAGCGGGCCGAGCAGGAGCGTTTCTTCCTCGACCTGCAGAAGGCCATCGACCATCTCGACCACGCCCCGGCCGGCTTCTTCTCCGCCGATCAGGACGGCCGCGTCACCTACATCAACGCCACGCTCGCCGAATGGCTGGGGATCGATCTCGCCAGCTTCACGCCTGGCGCGGTGAGCTTGCCCGATATCGTCGCCGGTGACGGCATGGCGCTGGTGCGCTCGGTCAAGGCCGATCCCGGCACGACACGCAACGCCGTCATCGATCTCGACCTGACGACGATGACCGGCGAAGCCCTGCCGGTGCGCTTCATGCATCGCGTTTCGGCCAGCCGGGAAGGTATCGGCGGCCCGACGCGCACGATCGTGCTCAACCGCACGCAGGGCGAGGATGCTTCCGCCGATCTGCGCGCTTCGGAAGTGCGCTTCACCCGGTTCTTCAATTCGACGCCGATGGCGATCGCCGGCGTCGATGCCAGCGGGCGCATCCTGCGCACCAATGCGCCGTTCCTGTCGCTGTTTTCCTCGGTCGTCGATCGGGATGCCGTGGATCGCCGGGTGCGGCTCGATACGGTGATCCACGGGCGCGACCGGCCGGCCTTTGCCGCCGCCTTCGAGAAGGCCCGGCAACGGCAGGCCGACATCGATCCGATCGACACCGTGCTGCCCGGCAACGAAGACCGGCATATCCGTTTCTACGTCAATGCCGTCGCCGACGGCACCGGCGGCGAGGGCGCCGAGGAATCGGCCATCGTCTACGCCGTCGACACCACCGAGCAGAAGGCGCTCGAAGGCCAGATGGCGCAAAGCCAGAAGATGCAGGCGGTCGGCCAGCTTGCCGGCGGCATCGCGCATGATTTCAACAATGTGCTGACCGCCATCATCATGGCGTCGGACCTGCTTTTGACCAATCACCGGCCGTCGGATCCGTCCTTCCCCGACATCATGAACATCAAGCAGAATGCCAACCGGGCGGCTTCGCTGGTCAGGCAGTTGCTGGCATTCTCGCGCAAGCAGACGCTGCGGCCGGAAGTGCTGAACCTGACCGATGTGCTCGCCGATCTCAGGATGCTGCTTGCCCGCCTGGTCGGCAACGACATCAAGCTGAAGGTCGACCACGGCCGCGACCTGTGGCCGGTCAAGGTCGATATCGGCCAGTTCGAGCAGGTGGTGGTCAACCTGGCGGTCAACGCGCGCGATGCGATGCCGGCCGGCGGCGATCTCACGGTGCGGACCCGCAACGTCACTACCGAGGAATGCAAGACCTTTCCCTACCGGGAGCTTACCGCGGCCGACTATGTCGTGGTCGAAGTCGAGGACACCGGCAGCGGCATCGCGCCGGACGTGCTGAAGAAGATCTTCGAGCCGTTCTTCACCACCAAGGAAGTCGGCAAGGGCACGGGCCTTGGCCTGTCGATGGTCTACGGCATCATCAAGCAGACCGGCGGCTTCATTTTCTGCGATTCCGAAGTTGGCAAGGGATCAACCTTCCGCATCTTCCTGCCGCGTCACATCGCGGAAGCAAAGACGGCAGGCGAGCCCGGTGAAGCGCCGAGCGCGGCGCCGGCCAAACCGGCCGACAGCACCAAGGACCTGTCCGGATCCGCCACGGTGCTGCTGGTCGAGGACGAGGATGCCGTGCGCATGGGCGGCATGCGGGCGCTGACCTCGCGCGGGTATACGGTGCACGAGGCGTCCTCGGGGGTCGAGGCGCTGGAAGTGTTCGAAGCGCTTGGCGGCAAGGTCGACATCGTCGTTTCGGACGTGGTGATGCCGGAAATGGACGGGCCGACCCTGCTTGGCGAATTGCGCAAGCGTCAGCCGGACATCAAGTTCGTCTTCGTGTCCGGCTATGCCGAGGACGCATTCGCCAGGAACCTGCCGGCGGACGCGCAATTCGGGTTCCTGCCGAAGCCGTTCTCGCTCAAGCAACTGGCAACGATCGTCAAGGACGTGCTCGAATCGTAAATTAGGTGCTCCTGCTGCTCTGCCCTTGCGCAACGCGCTGACAACGCCATGATTGCGGGTGAAGGGCAGGCGGGTTCGGGAGCAGCTGTTGACGCCGCACATCGAAGCAGACAGGGGCGACTACGCCGATACGGTATTGCTGCCGGGCGACCCGCAGCGCGCCGAATGGATGGCGCGGACATTCCTGGAAGCCCCGCGCTGCGTCAACCGCCGGCGGGGTTCGCTCGGGTTTACCGGTCTGTTTCGGGGCCAGCCGGTCAGCATTCAGGCGACGGGTATCGGTGTTTCATCGTTCCTGATCTATGCCCATGAATTGCTTGACTACTATGGCGTCCGAACATTGATCCGCACCGGCACCTGCGGCGGTCTGAGCGCGGAGGTCAAACTGCGCAGTCTCGTGATCTCACGGTGGGCACGGCCGGAAAATACCGAGAACGGTCAGGTCTTTGGCCTTTACGACGACGACGCCGGTCCGGATGCGGGCCTTCTCGCTTGCGCATTGGCCAAGGCAGCCGAATTGGGCATCGACCACCACGCCGGTCTGACGGCCTGTACCGACATATTCTACCATCCTGAAGCGCATGCCCGCTATGCCGAAGCAAGAGCGCTTGGAGCGCTGGCCGTGGACATGGAAACCAGCGCGCTCTACCGCATCGCGGCGCATTTCGGAGCGAGGGCGTTATCGCTGCTGACCGTCGTCGACAATCTGGTTACCGGCGAACTGACCGACTATTCCGAACGCCAGGGACTCTTTGCCGATATGGGCCGGCTGGCGCTCGAAATCGCTGCGGAAGGGCGCCAGAGCGGTCCACGGTTTCACCGAAAACCGCCCTAACTCTTTGTTTTGTCGCAATTCCCAAGGGAAAGCGCTACGCGCTTTTCCCAGGAAAACTGTTTCACTCTTTCCTGAAATGTCTCTAGGCCGCTTCCCGCTTCAACGCCATTCGCTCATCCATGTCGGGCCGATGGCCGCGCAGATAGAGCGCGCAGGTCGTCCGCAGCATGGAGGCGAAGTTCGGGATTTCGCCGTTGATCTCGATGGCCTCGTCGTACAGCTTCGAGATGAATTTGGGCGTCGTCAGGTTCTGGCTTTCGGCGATTTCATCGAGCAGGGCCCAGAACGTCGCCTCGAGCTGGATGCTGGTCGAATGTCCGTCGATGCGGATCGACCGGTTGATCTGGCGATAGCCTTCCGGATCCTGCGCGGCAAAGACTCGGCACATTGTTACCTCCCGTTTTTGTTAGTCTTGGGTGCCGACGGAGCCGCCGGCGCCTTTTGAACACTGCCTGCAATTTCATCTTCGGTCGGACCGCCGACAACGGCAATCAGACTTTCGTCCTTGAGACGGCATGACACTAGCCGTTTTCCTGTCCCACGCGTGGTAATCGGCTGCCACCACCTTTCCTGGCCGGCGCGCATAATCATCTTCGAAGCATGAAAGCTGCGGAGACTGATTTGGCGAAGGCGATCCACACCATGATCCGGGTTCTCGACGAGATCCGGTCCATCGATTTCTACAACAAGGCCTTCGGCCTCGATGTCGCCCAACGGCTGGATTTCGAGACCTTCACGCTCGTTTACCTCAGCAACGCCGATACCCCTTTCGAAGTCGAGTTGACCGTCAACAAGGGTCGGCAGGAGCCTTATGCGCTCGGCGATGGCTATGGTCATCTCGCTGTCTCCGTCGCCGATCTCGACAGCGAACACGACCGGCTTGGCGCCCTCGGCCTTAACCCGAAGAAGATCGTAGAGTTCGATCGCGACGGTTCACTCATCGCCCGCTTTTTCTTCATCGAGGACCCCGACGGCTACAAGATCGAGGTCCTGCAGCGTGGGGGACGCTTCCAATAGGAGATAACCCGCCGCGCGAACCGGCGCGGCGCCAGCAACGGCACCTCAGGGTGCGAACAGCAAGCAGGGAGGAAACTATGGTCACGATCTATGAGAGTAAGCCTGGCTACGAAAGGAAGCCTGGCCTGTCACGGCGCGAGCTTCTCAAACGCGGCGGCATCGGCGCGATGCTCGTCATCTCCGGCAGCGCCGTCATCAGCCCCGAACATGCCTGGGGGCTTGAGACATCGGCGCTGAAACCCGAGACGATGGCGACGCTGATCCAGGTGGCGCGCGACATCTATCCGCACGATCAGGTTCCGGACAAATATTACGCTGTCGCCGTCAAGGGCCATGACGAGATGGCCGGCAAGGATTCGGCCCACAAGGCGCTTATCGAAAACGGGATCGCCGACCTCGACAAGAAGGCCGGCAAGGACGGCTACCGCGGGCTTGGCTGGGAAGAGCAGCGGGTCGCACTGCTCAAGGACATCGAGAACTCGCCCTTCTTCCAGGCGGTTCGCGGCGGCCTCGTCGTCAGCCTCTACAACCAGAAGGAGGTCTGGCCGATCTTCGGCTACGAGGGCGAGGCCTATTCCAAGGGCGGCTACATCGCGCGCGGCTTCAACGACATCGAGTGGCTCTGAGCTGCCTGGCTCAACCGCATCCAATTGATTTCATGGGAGGAAACCATGGCAGCAGCATTTGATCTGAAGAACGATGGCGTGGTCGTCATCATCGGCTCGGGCGCCGGTGGCGGTACGCTCGGCAACGAACTTGCGCAGAAAGGCATCGACGTCGTTATCCTCGAGGGCGGCGCGCGACACGAATATGAAGATTTCATCAACGACGAGTGGGATTCCTTTGCCCAACTCGCCTGGAAGGACAAGCGCACGACCTCAGGCGACTGGCGTGTGGCCAAGGATTTTCCGAACCTGCCGGCGTGGATCGTCAAGTCGGTCGGCGGTTCGACCACGCACTGGGCCGGAGCGTCGCTGCGCTTCCAGGAACATGAGTTCAAGACGCTGTCGACCTACGGCAGGCTGGAAGGCGCCAACCTTCTGGACTGGCCGGTCACATTGGCCGAGATGGAGCCCTATTACGCCAAGGCGGAAGCCAAGATGGGGGTGACCGGCACCAATGACTGGCCGCGGCTGCCCGGCAACAACAACTTCAAGGTGCTGAAGGCCGGCGCCGACAAGCTCGGCTACAAGGAATGCCACACCGGCAACATGGCGATCAATTCGGTCGAGCGCGACGATCGCATGTCCTGCCAGCAGACCGGCTTCTGCTTCCAGGGCTGCAAGTGGGGCGCCAAATGGTCGACGCTCTACACCGAGATCCCCAAGGGGGAGGCGACCGGCCATCTCGAAGTCCGGCCGAACGCCATGGCGGTCAAGATCAATCATGACGCCTCGGGCAAGGTGACCGGCGTGGTCTATGCCGACAAGGACGGCAAGCTGCAGGAGCAGAAGGCCCGCATCGTCGCCGTTGCTGGCAACTCCATCGAAAGCCCGCGGCTGCTGCTCAACTCGCAATCAGCCAAGTTCCCGCATGGCCTCGCCAATTCGTCGGGCCAGGTGGGCAAGAACTACATGCGTCATACCACGGGCTCGGTCTATGCCATCTTTGACAAGCCCGTGCACATGTATCGCGGCACCACCATGGCCGGCATCATCCGCGACGAGGCGCGCCACGATCCATCGCGCGGCTTCGTCGGCGGCTACGAGTTCGAGACGCTGTCGCTCGGCCTGCCGTTCATGGCGGCTTTCCTCGATCCGGGCAGTTGGGGCCGCTCCTTCACCACGGCGCTCGACCATTACGACCATATGGCGGGCCTGTGGATCGTCGGCGAGGACATGCCGCGCGCGGAAAACCGCATCACGCTGCATGCCGACGAGAAGGACGAGCACGGCATGCCCATCGCCGACGTGCATTTCGACGACCATCCCAACGACACTGCGATGCGCAACCATGCCTACAAGCAGGCTTCGGCGCTTTACGCCGCGGTCGGCGCCACACGCACCTTCCCGACGCCGCCCTATCCCTCGACCCACAACCTCGGCACCAACCGGATGAGCGAGAAGGCTGAGGACGGCGTCGTCAACAAGCATGGCCAGGCGCATGACATCAAGAACCTGTTCGTGTCCGACGGCAGCCAGTTCACCACGGGTGCCGCGGAAAACCCGACGCTCACCATCGTGTCGCTGGCGATCCGCCAGGCCGACTACATCGCCGCCCAGATGTCGGCCAAGACGATCTAACCTCCCGACTGCCTGCTGGCGCGGGGCCCGACAGGGTTCCGCGCCTTTTTTCGTTTTAGTTCTTGGTGCAGGTCGAGGCGGTGAAGGCGCCGTCGGGCTGCTTCATGATGATGTCGAAGGAGGGCGGGTCCTGGCCGTCCAGCGTCGCCTGGGTCATCGACAGCGCGTTGCCGCCGGTGGTGTAGCCGCCCAATGGCCCCAGCCAGGTGATGACGCCGTTGGCATCCATCTGATAATTGTAACCCTGTTGGGCGGTGCCGAAGGTGACAGGGCCCGTATAGACATTTCCCTTGATGGTGATGTCGCCGAGGCTGAGGAACATGCCGAGCAGATAGACTTCGCAGTGGTAGGTGCCGTCGGGCATCTTGCCGTCGCTGAAGTCGGCCCGCGCGGCCCCGGTTGCTGTCGCCAGAAACGCGATGCCGATGAAAATGCGTGAAATCAGGGATGCCATGACGTCGCTCGGTTGAGAAGCGAGCTTGCCCTATTTTTGCGCTGTGCCGCAACATTTGTAATTCGCGACCTGTGCATTTAGACCAAAATCTAGGCATTTACTAAAAATGGGCAAAATTTAGGCAGATGCCGTATGCGGTGCGCAAAATTCCCTCAACCGATTTTTAACCGGCTCTCTTTGATTTGCTCAATTTAATATAATAACTGCCTGATAATGTTTGTCTATTTGTCGGTTTTCTATGCCCCGGAGGCGTTTGGCATGGGGGTTGCATTGCATTGTTGCGGTGCAATCAACCAGCTTGGGAGTCTTCGCTATGAGGGGTAATTTCTCGACAATAACAAAAATATTCTCGGCAGGTGCGGTCGCCGCCGGCCTGCTGATGTCGGCGCCCGCCAGGGCGGCCGACGATACGATCAAGGTCGGCATCCTGCATTCGCTGTCGGGGACCATGGCGATTTCGGAGACGACGCTGAAGGACGCCATGCTGATGCTCATCGCCGAGCAGAACGCCAAAGGCGGCCTGCTCGGCAAGAAGCTCGAGGCCGTTGTCGTCGATCCGGCTTCAAACTGGCCGCTGTTCGCCGAAAAAGCGCGCGAGCTGATCTCCAAGGACAAGGTCGCCGCGGTGTTCGGCTGCTGGACCTCGGTATCACGCAAATCGGTGCTGCCGGTATTCTCCGAGCTCGACAACATCCTGTTCTATCCCGTCCAGTATGAAGGCGAGGAAAGCGAGCGCAACGTGTTCTACACGGGCGCCGCTCCGAACCAGCAGGCGATCCCGGCTGTCGATTACCTGATGAGCGAAGATGGCGGCTCGGTGAAGCGCTGGGTGCTTGAAGGCACCGACTACGTCTATCCGCGCACCACCAACAAGATCCTCGAAGCCTATCTGAAGGCGAAGGGCGTCGCGGCCGAGGACATCATGACCAACTATACGCCGTTCGGTTTCTCCGACTGGCAGACGGAAGTTTCGGCGATCAAGAAGTTCGGTTCGGCCGGAAAGAAGACCGCTGTCGTCTCGACCGTCAACGGCGACGCCAATGTGCCGTTCTACAAGGAACTCGGCAACCAGGGTATCAAGGCCGAGGACATCCCGGTCATGGCCTTCTCGGTCGGCGAGGAAGAACTTGCCGGTCTCGACACCAAGCCGCTGGTCGGCCATCTCGCCGCCTGGAACTATTTCGAGAGCGTCAACACGCCCGAGAACAAGAAGTTCATCGCCGACTGGCACAAGTTCATCAAGAACAACAAGCGCACCACCAACGACCCGATGGAAGCCCACTATATCGGCTTCAACATGTGGGTGAAGGCGGTCCAGAAGGCCGGCACCACCGATCCGGACAAGGTCATCGATGCCATGATCGGCGTTTCGGTGCCGAACTTGACCGGCGGCTATTCGACGATGATGCCGAACCACCACATCACCAAGCCGGTGTTGATTGGTGAGATCCAGGCCAATGGCCAATTCGAAACGGTTTCGAAGACACCTGGTCTCGTGATGGGCGACGAATGGTCCGACTATTTGCCAGACTCCAAGGATTTGATCTCCGATTGGCGCAAGCCTCTGTCCTGCGGCAACTTCAACGTCGCTACCGGCAAGTGCGGCGGCAAGGGCACGAACTGATCCTCCCGGGCTGGACCTTGCGGTCCATGCCCAAGACCGCGCGCGTCCGGACGGTTTCCTCCACTGTCCGGACGCCCATTCAACCTTCAAGGATCACCAAGACCCGATGAAGATTTTCCATGCGATGGGCCTGACGCTTTTGTTCCTGGTGACGACGCTGTCGTCTTCGGGCGCCGCGGAAGCCGATCTGCGTGCAATTATTGCCAAGTTCGCGACGGTAACGGACTTTTCCGAGACGGGAGCCGTCGTTCACGAATTGACCGCCACAGGCGATCCCGCCGCCGAACCGACGCTTGCTGCATTGGCTGACGGCAATCTTTACATTCGCACCGCCGACTCGATGGTGTTTGTCGGCAAGGAAGGCGATGAAAGCGTCCAGCTTTTTGACCCGTTAAGCGGTGAGGCCGCTGGCGAGGCCTCCGAGGACGACATAACCAAGATCACTGTCAACAACACGCTGCGCCGCACCATCCGCGACGCGCTGGGCACGCTGACGCTTGGCGCCAAGGATCCGGCAGTGCGCATCAGTGCGGCCGACACCATGTTCAAGACACCCGACGCGGCCAACATCGAGCCGCTCGACGCGGCGATCGCCAATGAGACCGTCGCCAGCGTCAAGGCTCTGCTCGAACAGGCCCGCGCCGCATCGGTCCTGGTCTCGGATCGGCCGGAGGCCGACAAGCTTGCAGCCGTGGCGCTGATCGGGGCGCGGGGCGATCGCGACGCGGTTTCACTGCTGACGTCGGTCGAGGCGAACGCTTCGGGAGCCGTGAACGAAGCCGCGACCGCAGCGATCGCCAACATCAATTCGACGCTGGCCTTCTGGGATGCCGGCCAGAACATCTGGTACGGCATTTCCCTGGGCTCGGTGCTGTTGCTTGCCGCCATCGGCCTTGCCATCACCTTCGGCGTCATGGGCGTCATCAACATGGCGCATGGCGAGATGGTCATGCTCGGCGCCTACACCACCTTCGTCGTCCAGCAGGTGATCCGCACATCCTTTCCCGGCCTGTTCGACTGGTCGCTGGTAATCGCGCTGCCGCTTGCCTTCCTGGTTGCCGCGATCGTCGGTCTCGCCATCGAGCGCGGCGTCATCCGCTTCCTCTACGGACGGCCGCTGGAAACGCTGCTGGCGACATGGGGTGTGTCGCTGATCCTGCAGCAGGCGGTGCGCTCGATCTTCGGACCGACCAACCAGGAGGTCGGCAACCCCTCCTGGATGTCGGGTTCGTTCAATGTCGGACAGCTTGCGATCACCTGGAACCGGCTTTGGATCCTGGTCTTCGCGCTCACCGTCTTCGGCGTGCTGCTCTACGTGATGAAGCGCACGTCCTGGGGGCTGCAGATGCGCGCCGTCACCGCCAACCGGCGCATGGCCGCCTCGATGGGCATCAGGACGCCATGGGTCGACGCGCTGACCTTCGCGCTCGGCTCCGGCATTGCCGGCATTGCCGGCGTCGCGCTCAGCCAGATCGACAATGTCTCGCCCAATCTCGGCCGCGGCTACATCATCGACAGTTTCATGGTCGTCGTCTTCGGCGGCGTCGGCAATCTGTGGGGCACGCTGGTCGGCGCCTTTTCGCTCGGCATCGTCAACAAGTTCCTCGAGCCTTACGCAGGCGCCGTGCTCGGCAAGATCGTCGTGCTGGTGCTGATCATCCTGTTCATCCAGAAGCGCCCGCGCGGCCTGTTCGCGCTCAAGGGCAGGGCGGTGGAAGCATGATCACGGGGCGCTTCTTCGCCGCCGGCGCGGACCGCCGCATCGCCATCACCATCTTCATCTTGTTGGCTGTCGCCATCATCGTGCCGCTGCTCAATCTCGCGGTGTCCCCGGCGAGCGCCTTCTACATCCCGTCCTATATCGTGGCGCTGACCGGCAAGTATCTTTGCTACGCGCTGCTGGCGCTGTCGCTCGACCTGGTCTGGGGCTATTGCGGCATTCTCTCGCTCGGCCACGGCGCCTTCTTCGCGCTCGGCGGCTATGCGATGGGCATGTATCTGATGCGCCAGATCGGCTCGCGCGGTGTCTATGGCAACCCGATCCTGCCGGATTTCATGGTGTTCCTGAACTACAAGGAATTGCCCTGGTTCTGGACCGGTTTCGACCATTTCTGGTTCGCGGCGATCATGGTGCTCGCGGTGCCCGGCCTGCTTGCCTTCGTCTTTGGCTGGTTCGCCTTCCGCAGCCGCGTCACCGGCGTCTATCTCTCCATCATCACCCAGGCGATGACCTATGCGCTGCTACTTGCCTTCTTCCGCAACGACATGGGTTTCGGCGGAAATAACGGGCTGACCGATTTCAAGGATATTCTGGGCTTCAACGTACAGGCCGACGCGACGCGCTCGGCGCTGTTCGCGGCCAGCGCCGTGATGCTTGCGCTTGCCGTGTTCCTGACCTGGGCGATCGTCGGCTCGAAATACGGCAAGCTCCTGATGGCCGTGCGCGACGCCGAGAGCCGCACGCGCTTCCTAGGCTGGCGGGCGGAGAACGTAAAACTGTTCGCCTTCACTGTCTCTGCCGTGATGGCCGGCATTGCCGGCGCGCTCTATGTGCCGCAGGTCGGCATCATCAATCCCGGCGAGTTCGAGCCGTCCAACTCGATCGAGGTGGTGATCTGGGCAGCCGTTGGCGGCCGCGGCACCATCGTCGGGCCGATCATCGGTGCGTTGCTCGTCAATGCCGGGAAATCCTGGTTCACCGGCGTGCTGCCGGAACTGTGGCTGTTCGCGCTCGGCGGCCTGTTCGTCGCCGTCACGCTGCTGCTGCCGAAGGGGATCGTCGGCATGTGGGACAGCTGGCGCGGCAATGCCAGGGCGTTGCGCGCGGTCGCCGCCGCTGAGGAAGCCGGCGCCAGGGTTGGAATGGCGCCCGCGACACCGAAGCCCGTGCGCTCGCCGGCAAGGAATCCAGGCGAATGGTCCTTGTCCGACCCTGAACCGCAGGCGGCGGAGTAGGCGACCATGAGCAAGTCGAACACCATCCTCTACCTCGACGGCGTCTCGGTCTCCTTCGACGGGTTTCGCGCCATCAACAATTTGTCGCTGGTGCTCGACAAGGGCGAGATGCGGGCCATCATCGGCCCCAACGGCGCCGGCAAGACGACGATGATGGACATCGTCACCGGCAAGACGCGGCCCGACGAGGGCGAAGTGTTCTTCGACGGCCAGGTCGATCTGACCCGGCATGACGAGGCCGAGATCGCCATGATGGGCATCGGCCGCAAATTCCAGAAGCCGACGGTCTTCGAAAGCCACACGATCGAGGACAATCTGATGCTGGCGCTGAAGGGACCGCGCTCGATCTTCCCGGCGCTGTTCCATCGCCACTCCGCAGCCGAGGCGCGGCAGATCGACGATATTCTCGGCATCATCCGGCTTGGCGACAAACGTGGCGAAATCGCAGCCAATCTCAGCCACGGCCAGAAGCAGTGGCTGGAGATCGGCATGCTCCTGGCGCAGGATCCGAAGCTGTTGCTGGTCGACGAGCCGGTCGCCGGCATGACCGATGCCGAGACCGAGGAAACCGCGCGGCTGCTCAGGGATATCGCACGCGATCATTCGGTCATCGTCGTCGAGCACGACATGCATTTCGTGCGCGAGCTTGGCGTCAAGGTCACCTGCCTGCATGAGGGCTCGGTGCTCTCCGAAGGCTCGCTCGACTTCGTCTCGGCCGACGAGCGCGTCGTCGAAGTCTATCTGGGGAGATGAACATGGTGTGGCGGGTGCAATTCCATCGCTTCGATCTGTCGTTCCTCCGCTTCTGGAAAAGGCGCTGACATGCTCGAGGTTTCCAATGCCACGCTCCACTACGGCGCCGCCCAGGCGCTGCGCGGCGTGTCGCTGAAGGCGGGCGCCGGCAAGATCACCTGCGTGCTCGGCCGCAATGGTGTCGGCAAGACCAGTTTGATGAGATCGATCGTCGGCCACCACCGGCTGACGAGCGGAAGCGTTGCCTTCGAGGGGAAGGCGCTCGACCGGAGCGCGGCGTATGACCGCGCCCGGTCGGGCATCGCATTCGTGCCGCAGGGCAGGGAGATCTTTCCGCTGCTCACGGTGCGGGAAAATCTCGAATCCGGCTTCGCGCCGTTGAAGCGGGCCGACCGCAACGTGCCGGCGCATGTCTTCGAGTTGTTTCCAGTGCTCAAGCAGATGCTTGGCCGCCGCGGCGGTGACCTGTCCGGCGGCCAGCAGCAGCAGCTCGCCATCGGTCGGGCGCTGGTGATGCGGCCGAAACTCCTGGTGCTCGACGAGCCGACGGAAGGCATCCAGCCGTCGATCATCAAGGATATCGGCCGCGCCATTCGCTATCTGCGCGACCAGGCCGGCATCGCGGTGCTGCTGGTCGAGCAGTATCTCGACTTTTGCCGCGAGCTCGCCGACGAGGTCAACATCATGGACCGCGGCCAGATCGTCCATACCGGCCCGGCCGAAGATCTAGACCGGGCTGATGTGCGGAAGTTCCTTACCGTCTAGAATCGGCGGTGAACTTCAGTTGACGATCCGAAGTTCTTGGCAAGGCCAATATTTCTCCGATCCGATCACCTGTGTCTCTGGCACGCTCAATATCGCGTGCTAGTCTTTCCCTTGGCTTTGTGAGTCGGCCGCTTCCGTATCAGTCTGGTTATCGCGGATCGAGGAGCACGGCCAATGCCGGGCAAGTTTCACGCAAGCAAAGCTGCCTAGCTTCCCTCCTGCGATCTCTGTCGTTCAAACGCGTTTGGGCACACAGGCTAAGGGACAGCCATGGAACGTTACGTCGAGGATTACCAGAAGCGGCGGCTTACCGAACGCGTCGACATCATCGCTGCCATCAACATCTTGAGATCACAGGGCTGCGACTACGACGATCTGATCGAGGAGATCACCAAGGTCTTCTATGTCGATCTCGATACCTTCAATGAGATCGTCATTGCGGCATAGGAGCCGCGTTCGTCCACCCGCGATCAGAGGCTGGTATTAATAGGCGTGATCAGCTCGCGCGCCGGAACGGAGAAGCGATGACGACGCGGTTGCGGCCGCCGCGTTTGGCGTCGTAGAGTGCCTTGTCGGCGGCGCTGAGCACCTTGTCAAAGCTGGGGCCGTCCTTGGCGCCGAAGGCAAATCCGGCGCTGACCGTGCATGTCAGCGAGCCCATCTCGGTTTCTATCCGGCGCGCCGCGAAAGCGGTCCGGATGCGCTCTGCCGCTGCCTCCACGGTCTCCGGCAGGGTGCGTTTCAGCACCAGCGCGAATTCCTCGCCGCCCATGCGCGCGGCGACATCGGTCTGGCGAAGATTGCCGGCGAGTTCGCTGGCGAACACCCTCAGCACCTCGTCGCCCGCCGCGTGGCCGAATTCATCGTTGATGGTTTTGAAGTTGTCGAGGTCGAAGACGACGACCGCGGTAAAAGCTCCGACCGGCGCATTGCCATGCATGTCGAACAGCGCGCGCCGGTTGAGCAGGCCGGTCAAGGGATCGGTCAATGCATCGCGGCGGTGATGCCTGGCCAGACGCCCCTGGTTGAGGGCAAGCGACAACGCGCCGATGCCGGTCATGCTGGCGATGACCACGATCAGGCTCAGTTCCTCGGCCCAGTTGCTCGGCGCATGCCCCAGGACCAGTCTTCCATCCCAGGCGAGAACCATGGCGCACAGTACAAAGGACGTGGCCGTGGCCGAATAGAGCGCGGTGATGCCGATCGTCAGGGCGGGGGCTTCGTCGCGACCTCTCCAATATTCGAACGCCGTCGCGAACAGAAGCAAGGCCGCGAACAGGTTCTCGAACATGAAGCCAAGGCCGTCATAGCCCAGAGCCATGGGCGGCAGCGCCACCGCCAGTGAAACGCAGCCCAACAAAGCTCGCGGCATCGGCGAGCCACCGGTCCTGAACTGATAGGCGGCGCCCAGCATGGTCGAAAAACCAATCAGCAGGAAGGCCAGCGCGGCGATGCCCAGCAGGCGGCCGGGCATGTCGATATAGGCGTCATAGACAAAGATATCGCCGACAACGAACACCAGGCTGGTCGCCCATGTCAGCAGGAATCGCTCCGACCGGGCGGTCAGCCACATGCCGAACAATGTCAGGCCGAGGCAAGCAGCGGAAAAACCGACAGCCAGCAGAAGTGAAGTGTAGTCGAGCGACATGCCCCTCTTTCCCTGCCGACGGCGGTTCCAGCTCTGCGGCTTGGCGTCGTCGCATTCATGCGGCAAGGAAGTGTCGATAAGGTTACGATCATGGCGAAGATGCCGCGAATAGGCGCTTTGCTACGCGTACAAAGCATAGATGACGCGCTTTAAGCATGTGGCCGGATACGACTGAAGCTCGTCAGCCAGCCACTCGCTTCATCAGCGCCATCGCCCCGAACGGCGCGCGCACCTTGCCCTCGGTGATGAAGTAGACGAACACGTCGCGCGGCTGGACCGGCGCATCGGTCTTGGGATCGGCCCGCCGCAGGTCTTCCGGCTGCTTGCCCTGCGCCCAGGTCTTTGCCCGCGCCGCCCACTCGTCGAGACCCTTTGGCGTGTAGCAATCGGGATTGTCGTCCGAGCCCGTCTGAAGCCGCGCATAGACGAAATCGCTGGTGACGTCGGCGATGTCAGGATATTTGGCATGATCGGCATAGACGATCGCCGCCTTGTATTTGCGCGCCAGGGCCGCGAACTCCGGCACCACGAAACTGTCGTTGCGCACTTCGAGCGCGTGGCGCAGCGCGACGCCATCCTGCTTTTCCGGCAAGAGTTTCAGAAAGGCCTCGAAATCGTCCGGATCGAATTTCTTGGTCGGCGCGAACTGCCACAGGATTGGCCCGAGCTTGTCGCCAAGTGCCGCAACGCCGGAGCCGAGGAAGCGCATCATCGATTCGCCGGCTTCGCCGAGCACGCGCCGGTTGGTGACGAAGCGGTTGCCTTTCAGCGAGTAGACGAAACCATCCGGTGCCTCGTTGGCCCATTTGACGAAGGTCGGTTCCTTGAAGCTGGAATAATAGGTGCCGTTGACTTCGATGCTCGGCACCTGCCGGCTGGCATATTGCAGCTGCTTGGCCTTCGACAGCTTGTCCGGATAGAAGGACTTATCCCATGGCTCGAAGGTCCAGCCGCCCATGCCCGCGCGGATTGTTCCGGATTTGGTCATTATCATCCTCCCAAGTTCAGAAAAATCAGCCCGTCGTGTTCTCGTCGATCGGTTTTGCCATGTCGACAAGCATCCATCCTGGCCGATAGGGATTGGGCCGGCGACCCGTTTCGCGATAGCCGTATGCGAGATAGAGCGCGATGTTCCGTTCCATTTTCGCATTGGTGTAGAGCCGTGTCTCCGGCAGGCCCCACAAGCGCGTCTGTTGATCCGCGTGATTGAGCAGCTTTATGCCAAAACCCTTGCCCTGGAAGGCGGGCGACACCGCGACGGAGAAGATCATCGCGTGGTCCGCATGCCGCTCCAGTGTAAGCACGCCCGCCAGTTCGCTGCCGCTCTCCAGCAGCCAGACCTCGCCGCGCCCGATCCGCGGCGCATAGTCTTCGGTGACCGGGATCGGCGGTCCGCCGAACAGCGCGGTATAGGGCGCGTACGCCGCTTGCGTCAGCGAAACGATTGCGGCGAGATCCTCTGGGCGGGCCGCTCTGAGGTTCATACTCACTCCGCCGCTTCGCGCTTGCCTCCGGGGCGCCGCTCCAGAAGCTCCTTGAGGAACTGGCCGGTGTAGCTGCGTTTTTCGCGCACGATCGCTTCCGGCGTGCCGGACGCGACAAGCTCGCCGCCGCCGTCGCCGCCTTCGGGGCCGAGGTCGAGCACCCAGTCGGCGGTCTTGATCACTTCGAGATTGTGCTCGATGACCACCACCGTGTTGCCCTGGTCGACCAGTTCGTGCAGCACTTCCAACAGTTTGGCGACATCGTGGAAGTGCAGGCCGGTGGTCGGCTCATCGAGGATGTAGAGCGTCTTGCCGGTCGCCTTGCGCGACAGTTCCTTGGCGAGTTTTATCCGCTGCGCCTCGCCGCCGGACAGTGTCGTCGCCTGCTGGCCGATATGGATATAGCCGAGGCCAACCTGCTTCAGCGTGTCGAGCTTGTCGCGCACGCCGGGCACGGCGGCGAAGAAATCGACGCCTTCCTCGACCGTCATGTCGAGTACGTCGGCGATCGACTTGCCCTTGAACAGCACGTCGAGCGTCTCGCGGTTGTAGCGCTTGCCGTGGCAGACATCGCAGGTGACGTAGACGTCGGGCAGGAAGTGCATTTCGATCTTGATGACGCCGTCGCCCTGGCAGGCCTCGCACCGGCCACCCTTGACGTTGAAGGAGAAGCGGCCGGGCTGGTAGCCGCGTGCCTTGGCTTCCGGCAGGCCGGCGAACCAGTCGCGGATCGGCGTGAAGGCGCCGGTATAAGTCGCGGGGTTCGAACGCGGCGTGCGGCCGATCGGCGACTGGTCGATGTCGATGACCTTGTCGAGGAATTCGAGGCCCTCGATGCGGTCATGCTCGGCCGGATGCTCGCGCGAGCCCATGATGCGGCGCGAGGCCGCCTTGAACAGCGTCTCGATAAGGAAAGTCGACTTGCCGCCACCCGACACGCCGGTGACGGCGGTGAAGGTGCCGAGCGGGATTTCGGCGGTGACGTTCTTCAGATTGTTGCCGCGCGCGCCGACGATTTTCAGGCGGCGATTCTTTTTCGCCTCACGCCGAACACCAGGGGTGGCGACTTCCAGCGCGCCCGACAGATATTGGCCGGTGATCGAATTGGGGTTGGCCATCACCTGCTGGGGCGTGCCCTGGGCGATGATCTCGCCGCCATGGATGCCGGCGGCCGGTCCCATGTCGACGACATAGTCGGCATGCAGGATGGCGTCCTCGTCATGCTCGACGACGATCACCGTGTTGCCGATGTCGCGCAGGTGCTTCAGCGTGTCGAGCAGCCGCGTGTTGTCGCGCTGATGCAGGCCGATCGACGGCTCGTCCAGCACGTAGAGCACGCCGGTCAGGCCCGAGCCGATCTGCGAGGCCAGCCGGATGCGTTGGCTCTCGCCGCCCGACAGCGTGCCGGAATTGCGCGACAATGTCAGGTAGTCGAGACCGACATCGTTGAGGAAGCGCAGCCGCTCGCGGATTTCCTTCAGCACCCGCACCGCGATCTCGTTCTGCTTGTCGTTGAGCTGGGCGGGCAGGTCGGTGAACCATTTGTCGGCATTGCGGATCGACTGCTCGGTGACCTCGCCGATGTGTTTGCCGCCGATCTTCACCGCCAGAGCTTCCGGCTTCAGCCGGTAGCCCTTACAGACCGGGCAAGGCGTCGCCGACATGAAGCGCTCGATCTCCTCGCGCATCCAGGCGGATTCGGTCTCCTTCCAGCGCCGTTCGAGATTGGGGATGACGCCTTCGAAGGTCTTGGTTGTCTTGTAGGAGCGCAAGCCATCATCGTACTGGAAGGTGATCTCGCGCTCGCCGGTGCCGCGCAGGATCGCGTCCTGGGCCTCGGTGGTCAGATCCTTGAACTTGTCGCCGAGCTTGAAGTTGTAGGCCTTGCCAAGCGCTTCGAGCGTCTGCGAGTAGTAGGGCGAGGTCGATTTCGCCCACGGGCTGACGGCGCCGTCGCGCAGCGATATGTTCTCGTCGGGCACGACGAGGTTGGGGTCGATGGCACGCTGGCTGCCGAGACCGTCGCAGGTCGGGCAGGCGCCGAACGGGTTGTTGAACGAGAACAGGCGCGGCTCGATCTCGGGAATGGTGAAGCCGGACACCGGACAGGCGAATTTTTCCGAGAACAGGATGCGCTCATGCGTCTCGTTCTTCGACTTGTTGACCGAATCCTCGCCGGTCTGGCTGGCGTCGAGCGGCTTGTCGGCGAACTCGGCCACCGCAAGCCCCTCGGCGAGCTTCAGCGCCGTCTCGATGGAGTCGGCAAGCCTTGTGGCAAGTTCGCCGCGCACGACGATGCGGTCGACGACGACGTCGATGTCATGCTTGTATTTCTTGTCCAGCGCCGGAACGTCGGCGATTTCATAGAAGACGCCGTCGACCTTGACGCGCTGGAAGCCCTTCTTCTGCAGTTCGAGGAGCTCCTTGCGGTACTCGCCCTTGCGGCCGCGCACGATGGGCGCCAGCAGGAACAGTCGTGTGCCTTCCTCGAGCGCCAGCACGCGGTCGACCATCTGGCTGACCGTCTGGCTCTCGATCGGCAGGCCGGTGGCCGGCGAATAGGGAACGCCGACACGCGCGAACAGCAGACGCATGTAGTCGTAGATCTCGGTGACGGTGCCGACCGTCGAGCGTGGGTTCTTCGATGTGGTCTTTTGCTCGATGGAGATGGCCGGCGACAGGCCGTCGATCTGGTCGACGTCAGGCTTCTGCATCATCTCGAGGAATTGGCGCGCATAGGCCGACAGGCTTTCGACATAGCGGCGCTGGCCTTCGGCATAGATGGTGTCGAAGGCAAGCGACGACTTGCCGGACCCCGACAGGCCGGTCATGACGATCAGGCTGTCACGCGGCAGGTCGAGATCGACGTTCTTCAGATTGTGTTCGCGCGCCCCGCGAATGGAAAGGAATTTATGGTCGGCCATCGCCGGTCGCCGCCTCAGATCTGGAATTCATGGGATTGGCGGGCTTTTCCCGGCCATCCCCTATGTAGGTGTTTTTGCCGCCACGTCGAGAGACGCCACAACTCCCGACGGAAGTCGTTTAACCGTCTTTCGCGCGAAGGGGCAAGCGGAAAGAACAAAGGCCGAACACGCTCCTGACAAAGTTGTGCAAAAACTGACCTGCACGTAACCTCCCGGCGATCACATTTTTCCGTAACCGGCTATAGGCGGTTGACGCCGCCGGCTCACGGGAGCAGTCTCAAGGCGTCAACGAAGCCGGCCGTCTTTCGATGGCCTCGCCGCCCCAAGGCGGTCTGCGAGACGCCGCAGGCATGTGCGATTTGCGCTTCGAGACGAATGTCGCAACGGACAAAGGAGCGGAGCATGACGCCACCTGATAGTCCCCAAGGGCTCCACATCTAGCTGGAGCCGCGGCAGGCGCAAGTGTGAGGGTCAGCTTCAACGCTGCCCCGACAAACCGTGACCGGCCGTACCCCACAAAAATCAGAGACTACTAGTCGGATCGTCGGTTGAACGCCGCGAAGCATCCGAAATCAAACGCCGGCAGTACACTCCCGGCAAGATTGGATTTGAGATCCAGAAAAGCCCCGTCCGTTTGCCCTAGGGCACGGCGGGGCTGTTCTTTTGTGCTGGGCCGGCCGCGGCTATCCCTACCTTCGAGGTTTCATTCCGCCCGTGGCGACATCGACCGTGATGCTGCCGGAAATCCTGACATCGGTATTGCCGATCTTGAACTGGCCGTTGCCGCTGCTGGGGAACGCATCGTCGGGCTCGGGCTGGGGGACCGGCTTGGCAATGTGATAGCCGCCAGTCACGCCGGGCAGGGCCTTCTGCGGCGGCGAGCCATCCTCTGCGAGGGCCGTGCCGGACACGAGGCCGGCAATGGCGAGCACTGCGGCGGCGATCACACGATGCGATGGTCTGGACGGATGCGTGTCGGTCATCCCCCGATTATAGGGAGGTGCCGCCATCGGAACCAGACCGGTCTCGTCAATTCTTCGGCAAGCCGAAGAAAATCCGATCTGCCTTCGCCTCACGCCGCCTTTTTGCGCGTGTCGAAGACGTGGTCGACAATGCCCCATGCCTGTGCCTCGCGGGCGGTCATGAAATGGTCGCGGTCCAGCGTACGTTCGACCTCTTCGTAGCTGCGGCCGCAATGCTGCGCGTAAAGTTCGGCCATGTGGCGTTTGGTCTTCACGATGCGCTCGGCATGGCGCTGGATATCGGACGCTTGGCCCTGGAAGCCGCCCAGCGGCTGATGCAGCAGGATGGTGGCGTTCGGCAGCGAGATACGACGCCCCGGCGTGCCTGCCATCAGCAGGAACGATCCCATCGACGCCGCAAACCCCATGCACACGGTCGACACTGGGCAACTGATGTACTGCATGGTGTCGTAGATGGCGAAGCCGCTGGTCACCACGCCGCCCGGCGAGTTGATGTAGAGCGAGATCTCCTTGTCGGGATTGTCCGACTCCAGCGATAAAAGCTGTGCGCAGACCAGCGCCGAGATGTCGTCGTTGATCTCGCCATTGATGAAGATGATGCGCTCGCGCAGCAGCCGCGAGAAAATGTCGAAGGCGCGTTCGCCGCGGCTCGATTGCTCGATCACCATCGGCACCAGATTGGCAACACCGCTCATTTTTTCGTCTCCGATTTCTATGTTCACGCCGCGCGCAGCAGAAGGCGCGGCGTGTTCGCGGCGATGGGCTTCCCGGCCTCGTGCAACCCCAGCGAAAGCCGGCAGCCGGCACCAGCCATGGCGACGGCGGGCATGGCTTTGCGGGCAAAGCCGTCATGGACGATGCGCAGATGCGTGCCGCCGGAAACGGTGCGGGCAAGCGTGAAGGTGACGGTGCTGTCGAGCGGGTCCTGCCGTGTCGCATCGCCCGGCTGCTCCCGCCAGGAATAGCGCAACAGGCGTTCGGGCTCGGCGTCGAGGATTTCGCATTCGATCGGAGCCTCCGGTCCCGCGAAGGCAAAACGGCTGCCGGCCTGCGGCCTGATGTCGTTCGGCATCATCCAGGCGGCGAGCAATTCCGGCACCGTCAGCGCCCGCCACACCTTTTCGGGCGGCTCGGAAAGATCGTATTCGAACTCCAGCGCATCCTGGGCGACTTCGTTTTGGTTTTTGGCGTTCATCGATCCCAAATCCTTCACTGGTCCAAACCCTTCACTGATCCATATCCTTCAAAACCGTCTTCAACCTTTCGATACGCTCCGGCCAGAAGGTCCGGTAGCGCTCGATCCAGGAGAGCAGGGGGGCAAGCCCCTGCGGATCGGCGCGGTAGTAGGCATTGCGGCCGGCCCGCCGCTCGACCACGAGGCCGGCGCTGCGCAGCACCGCCAGATGCTGCGACACGGCCGGCTGTGACACCGTCAGGCCGCTGCGCAGTTCCGACACGCTCATCTCTGCCGTGGCGAGACGCTCGAAGACGGCGCGGCGCGTCGGGTCGGCGAGGGCGCGGAAAATCTCTGCTTCGATCATGGGAAAGCATAAGTCGATACTTATTGATTTGGCAAGTGGTGTTTTGAAACCCATATGCGGGGCTCGGGCATTGTTGCCATTCCTTGACAATCAGCGGCAGTGCATATAGGAACGAAAAGGGAACAAAAACCTTGTGGGAAAAGCCAGCCTTAGCAGGCGGCTGACATTCGCAGCCTGTAAGGTGCTGCGACAAAAATTTGTTTCGGATGAGCGCGGAGAAATATCATGGCGGGTAGCGTCAACAAGGTCATTCTGGTCGGCAATCTCGGTGCGGACCCTGAAATCCGCCGCCTGAACTCGGGCGAGCCGGTCGTCAACATTCGCATCGCCACGTCGGAAAGCTGGCGCGACAAGAATTCGGGCGAGCGCAAGGAAAAGACCGAGTGGCACAACGTCGTCATCTTCAATGAGGGCATAGCCAAAGTCGCCGAGCAGTACCTGAAGAAGGGCATGAAGGTCTATGTCGAGGGCCAGCTGCAGACGCGCAAATGGCAGGACCAGACCGGCGCCGACAAATACACGACGGAAGTCGTGCTGCAGAAATTCCGTGGCGAGCTGCAGATGCTCGACGCGCGCGGCCAGGGCGAGGGTGGCCAGGTCGGCGGCTATTCCGGCGGCAACAGCCGTGGTTCCGATTTCGGCCAGTCCAGCCCGAACGAGAGCTTCAACCGTGGCGGCGGCAGCGCTCCCAGGGGCGGCGGTGGCGGCGGTTCGTCGCGCGAGCTGGACGACGAAATCCCGTTCTGATCAAGGCGGGCTCTGATCGAAACCGCGGACGCCAGTTTTGGCTAGGCGCAATTTTGGTTCAGGCCCAATGTTGGCTCAAGTCGAACGTTGGCTCAAGCATTGTGCCCCGAGAGTCCCAATGGACTTTCGGGGTTTTGCATTGTCGATTGAGCGCTGGCCGAGCGGTCAAGGAAACACGGTGAAGGACGAGTTCGATGAAAGCACGCGTGAAATGGGTGGAGGAACGCACCTTCATCGGTGAGTCCGGCAGCGGTCATAAGGTCGTGCTGGGAACCGCGTCCGGCCCGGAAGGCAAGACGCCGGGGCCGAGCCCGATGGAACTGGTGCTGATCGGCACCGGCGGCTGTTCGGCCTATGATGTCGTCCACATCCTTGAAAAGGGCCGTGAGGCGGTCGAGGACTGCGTCGTCGAGCTCGATTCCGACCGGGCCGAAACCGAGCCCAGGATATTTACCCGCATCCACATGCATTTTATCGTCAAAGGCCGTGCGCTGTCACCCGACAAGGTCAAGCGGGCGATCGACCTGTCGATCGAAAAATACTGCTCGGCTTCCGCCATGATGGCCAAAACCGCCACGATCACCCACGATTTCGAAGTGATCGATACGACGACGAGGTAGGCAGTAGGCAGTAGGCAGTAGGCAGTAGGCAGTAGGCAGTAGGCAGTAGGCAGTAGGCAGTAGGGATTACTGTTCAACTCGCCATCAGCGCCTTGATGCCGTCGGCGACGAACTGTACGGCCAATGCCGCTAGGATGACGCCGAGCAGGCGGGTCAGGATCGAACGCCCGGTTTGGCCGAGGATGCGGTCGATGCGCTCCGACAGCACGAACACCAGATAGGTGATGGCGAGGCAGACGAAGATGATGCCGACCAGCGCGGCTTGCGCCGCAAAACCCTGAAACGAGCCGGAGAGCAGCACCGTCGCCGAAATGGCGCCGGGGCCGGCGATCAGCGGGATCGCCAGCGGGAAAGCGGCGATGTTGTGGATCATGTCCTTGGTGATGGCGACGTCGCCGATCTTCTCCTTGCGGTCCTGCCGGCGCTCGAACACCATTTCAAAGGCGATGAAGAACAGCAGAAAACCGCCGGCGACACGGAAGGCTGGCAGCGTGATGCCGAACACCGACAGGATGGAGGCGCCGGCGACGGCGAACAGCGCCATCACTAGGAAGCCGATGACTGAGGCGCGGATCGAGACCTGCTGGCGCTCCTCGCGGTTCATGCCGCGCGTCACGGCGAGGAACAGCGGCGCCAGGCCGGGCGGGTCGATGGTCACCAGAATGGTGACGAAGGCGTTGAACAAGCTGTCGAAGCTCGGCATCTCTGACCCCTCCCGCCGGGCCGAGCCCGTGCCTGCAATTGGTAGAGCAAAGCAGGGGTACTGAAAACAGGCTGTGGCGTGAAATGCTGGCAGGCCAGAGGGGGCGTGAGGGACCGCTACCTTTCATTTCGAACTTCGTTCGCGCGGCGGGCCAGGAATTCGACTTCGAGCCGCCATGTCGTGCCATCGTCGTGCGAACGCTCGCCAAGCCAGCGGAAGCTGTCTTCGGTGATGCGCGAAAAACTCCAGCGCACCGAGGAGCCGGTGCCGTCGGCGCCGACCTGCACGATCGTGTCGCCCTCGGCGCGGCCAAGCTGGCGGCTGAAGTACTGGTTGCGCGGATCGCTCCAGAAGATGTGCCAGGCGTCCGCGGCGGGATCATAGACCCGCAGCGTCGTGCCATAGAACGTCCATTTGCCGAGCGAAGGCTGGGAGCCAATGTTCCGTGCGGGCAGGATCCAGACGTCCTGGATGGCGCGGCCTTCCAGCACCCAGCCGAAATGCACCTCGCCACGCCCGGTCAGCACCGTGCCGTCCTCGAGGTGGCGCGAGGCGTCGAATGTCCAGGCACCGACGAAGCGGCCGTAAAGATTGAGTTTTTCGGCAAGCCCGCCGATCGGTCCGGGGCTGTGCAGTGCTTCGGCAAAGGGGTCGAACATGGCCGTGGTCTCTTTTTGTCAGGAGACCGTGAGGATTAGCCGGTGACGGGGTTCTGGGCTTGGGAAAAATTGCTATATTTCGGCCCATGATGGCCACAACGCATACGCTCGCATTTGGACCTGGCTGGCATGTGGCGGATGTGATCTGCACGGCCGGCGCCGGCGATCGGCCGTTTGAGGAGGCGCATCGGGATTTTTGTGTCGCGGCGGTGACCAGCGGCACGTTCCGCTATCGCGCGCAGCAAGGCACCGCGATGCTGGCAGCCGGCGCGCTGCTGCTCGGCAATCCCGGCACCTGCTACGAATGCGGGCACGAGCATGGCGGCGGCGACCGTTGCCTCTCGTTTCATTTCAGGCCGGACTACATGGAACGGATCGTCGCCGATGTGCCAGGCGCCAGGAAACCTGCCTTCGACGCGCCACGCCTGCCGCCTTTGCCGGCCTTGGCACCATTGTTGGCCGAGGCGGAAGCCGCGCGCGCAATGGCCAACAAGGACGCCTTCGAGGAACTTTCCCTACGCATTGCCGCTGCCGCAGTCGCCACGGTTTCCAGCGCCACGCCTGCCAGGCGCGCCCCGAGCCGCCGCGACCAGAAGCGGGTCGCCGAAGCCGTTCGGCGCATCGAGCTGGATGCCGACGGCCCGGTTTCGCTTTCAGTGTTGGCCGATGAAACGGCGACCAGTCCCTATCATTTCCTGCGCACCTTCCGGCAGGTCGCCGGCATGACGCCCTATCAGTTCCTGCTCAAGACCCGGCTGCACCGCGCGGCGGTGCGGCTGCGCATGTCCAAGGATGCGATCTCGGCGATCGCCTTCGAGGCCGGCTTCAACGATTTGTCGACTTTCAACCGCCGTTTCCGGCGCATCATGGGCGAGACGCCGGGCAACTATCGCGCTCGCCGATCAAGCGCCCTGGCAAGCGGGCGTCTCGGCTGAAGCGGGCTCAGTCCGACGTCGGCACGTACCGCCAACCTGCGATCAGTCGCCGTCGAGATCGCGGCGCAGCCACCCGCTCAGCGCTCGCAAGGCAGCCACGGGCTCCAAATTCAGGGCGTCCGCGGCTTTCGTTCGGCGAAGTTGGTCCATTGCGGGCTTTTGCCTTGGCGGCCAAAAGCGCTGTGGCCATATCGTCGCAATCAGCGGTATCCTTTTGAAATTACCACCAAAAATGACACTGGAAAAGTGCCGCGAATATTGGAGTTTCGGCCGTGCTTCCTATATAAGCGTCAAGTGATTCCTGATTAGATTGTGATCCGATTTGACCGACCAAAAAACACCGCGCGGCGCCGACGGCGGCCCTACCGGCATCGAGCCGATCTCCATCATCGAGGAGATGCAGAGCTCCTACCTGTCTTACGCCATGAGCGTGATCGTCAGCCGTGCGCTGCCCGATGTGCGTGATGGCCTCAAGCCGGTGCATCGCCGCATTCTCTATGCGGCGCATGAGAGCGGCTACCACTGGAACCGCAAATACGTGAAGTCGGCACGCCCGGTCGCCGATGTGATGGGTAAATACCATCCGCACGGCGATGCCTCGATCTATGACGCCTTGGTACGCATGGCGCAGGATTGGTCGCTGCGCGTGCCGCTGATCGACGGGCAGGGCAATTTCGGCTCGATCGACGGCGATCCCCCGGCGGCGATGCGCTACACCGAATCGCGCCTGACCAAGGTCGCGCACGAACTTCTGGAGGATATCGACAAGGAGACCGTCGATTTCCAGGACACGTATGACGCCTCCGACACCGAGCCGAAGGTGCTGCCGGCGCGCTTCCCCAACCTTCTGGTCAACGGTTCCGGCGGTATTGCAGTCGGCATGGCCACCAACATTCCGCCGCACAATCTGAGCGAAGTCTGCAACGGCGCGATCGCCATCATCGACAATCCGGCGATCGACCTGCCGGCACTGATGGAGATCATTCCGGGGCCGGATTTCCCGACCGGCGGCATCGTGCTTGGCCGTTCGGGCATCTACAGCGCCTATGCGACCGGCCGCGGCTCCATCGTCATGCGCGGCAAGGTCAACATCGAACAGCGCGGCAATGACCGTGAATCGATCATCATCACCGAGGTTCCTTACCAGGTGAACAAGGCCTCGATGATCGAGAAGATGGCCGAACTGGTGCGCGACAAGCGCATCGAGGGCATTTCCGACATCCGTGACGAAAGCGACCGCCAGGGCTACCGCGTCGTCATCGAACTGAAGCGCGACGCCGTTGCCGACGTCATCCTCAACCAGCTTTACCGCTTCACGCCGCTGCAGACCTCGTTCGGCGCCAATATGGTGGCGCTGAACGGCGGCAAGCCGGAAGTGATGAACCTGACCGATATGCTGAGGGCGTTCGTCTCCTTCCGCGAAGAGGTGATCACGAGGCGCACGAAATTCCTGCTGCGCAAGGCGCGCGACCGCGCCCATGTGCTGGTGGGTCTGGCCATCGCCGTCGCCAACATCGACGAAGTGATCAAGCTGATCCGCACCGCGCCGGATCCGCAGACGGCGCGTGAGCAGTTGATGGAGCGGCGCTGGCCGTCGGGCGACGTCGAATCGCTGATCCTCCTGATCGACGATCCGCGCCATCGCATCAACGAGGACGGCACCTACAATCTGTCCGAGGAACAGGCGCGCGCCATCCTCGAACTGCGCCTGCAGCGCCTGACGGCACTTGGCCGCGACGAAATCGCCGACGAGTTGAACACGATCGGCGCCGAAATCATTGATTATCTGGACATTTTGTCGTCACGCGCGCGGGTCCAGCAGATCGTCAAGGACGAGCTTGCCGCCGTGCGCGACGAGTTCGGCACGCCACGCCGCACCGAACTCACCGACGGCGGCGCGGACATGGAAGACGAGGACCTGATCCAGCGCGAGGACATGGTCGTGACGGTGAGCCATTCCGGCTACATCAAGCGCGTGCCGCTTTCGCTCTACCGGGCGCAGCGCCGTGGCGGCAAGGGCCGCTCCGGCATGTCGACCAAGGAAGAGGATTTCGTGACCCGGCTGTTTGTGGCCAACACGCACACGCCGGTGTTGTTCTTCTCCTCGCGCGGCATCGTCTACAAAGAAAAGGTCTGGCGGCTGCCGATCGGCAACCCGCAATCACGCGGCAAGGCGCTGATCAACATGCTGCCGCTTGAGCAGGGCGAGCGCATCACCACCATCATGCCGCTGCCGGAGGACGAGACGAGCTGGGGCGAGCTCGACGTGATGTTCGCCACGACGCGCGGCACCGTGCGCCGTAACAAGCTGTCCGACTTCGTCCAGGTCAACCGCAACGGCAAGATTGCGATGAAGCTGGAGGAGGAGGGCGACGAGATCCTCGGCGTCGAGACCTGCACCGACAATGACGATGTGCTTCTGACGGCGAATTCGGGTCAGTGCATCCGCTTCTCCGTCGGCGACGTGCGCGTCTTCCAGAGCCGCAATTCCGTCGGCGTGCGCGGCATCACCATGGCTGCGACCGACCGCATCATCTCCATGTCGGTGATCGAGCATGTCGATGCTTCTCCGGCGGAGCGAGCCGCTTACCTCAAGCGGGCGGCGTCGGAGCGGCGGCTTGCCGCCGAGACGGCGGGAGAGGAAGAAGAGATCGCGCTCACCAATGAGGAGATCGGCGAGGAGACGGAGCTTTCCGACAGCCGTTACGAAGAGCTCAAGGCGCATGAACAGTACGTTCTGACTGTGACCGAATATGGCTACGGCAAGCGCTCCTCGTCCTACGATTTCCGCCTGACCGGCCGCGGCGGCAAGGGCATCCGCGCTACCGACGTGTCGAAAACCGCCGAGATTGGCCAGCTGGTGGCGACCTTCCCGGTCGGCAATGACGACCAGATCATGCTGGTGTCGGACGGCGGCACCGTCATCCGGGTGCCGGTCAACGGCATCCGTTTCGCCAGCCGCGCCACCAAGGGCGTGACCATCTTCAACACGGCTGAGGGTGAAAAAGTGGTTTCGGTCGAGCGGATATCCGAACCGCAATCGGACGAGGAAATCGAAGAAGCCGTCGAGGGCGGTTCTGAGGCCAGCCCTACACCAGACGCTGGCACCGATAGCGCGGAATAACTGCCGCGGCAGGTTCTGGACATAGCAACGCCGGCCTGTTGGCCGGCGCGGCAGCAAGTCTGGACTGACTTAGTAGTGACGGAAGGGCTTGCGGGGGCCGAAGCCTTCGAAGCGCTTGGTGGTGGCCTTGACGCGGACCCGTTGCGCCTCCTGATGCAGCCCGAATACTGTGGCGATCAGCATGGCGACGGTCATTGCGGTGGCGAGCATGTAGATCAGCATGTGCGTGTTCTCCTGCGCCTTACAACGGATAGATGGGATTTTGGTTTCATCTTATTAAGGTGCAACCTAGTGAACGCTGCGTGAAGGCTTCGTGATCAGCGTGTTCATCTGTCGTTCATGCGGCGGAAAAGGTTCACGGCTTCAGTGCCGATCGGATTTGCCTTTGCGGCGGAGGCTCGCTAGAAGCACCAGCCATGACTGAACGAATTGCCCTCTATGCCGGCTCTTTCGATCCGCTGACCAACGGCCATCTCGATGTGCTGACAGCATCGCTGGCCGTGGCCGACGTCGTCTATGCGGCGATCGGCATTCATCCGGGCAAGAAGCCGCTGTTCTCCTTCGAGGAGCGGGTGCAGCTCATCGAAGCCGCCACCAAGGCCGAATTCGGCAGGGAGGGCGGCCGCATCAAGGTGGTCGCCTTTGACGGGCTGGTCATCGACGCCGCCAGGAGAGAAGGCGCCTCGATCATGATCCGCGGCCTGCGCGATGGCACCGATCTCGACTACGAGATGCAGATGGCCGGCATGAACGAGACCATGGCGCCGGAACTGCAGACGGTTTTTCTGCCCGCCAGCCCGTCGGTACGCACCATTACCGCCACACTTGTGCGCCAGATAGCCTCGATGGGAGGCGACATCCGCCCCTTCGTGCCGGCGGCCGTCGCCGGTGCGCTCACCGCCAAATTCGCAAAATAAGTTTCTCGGAGAAGACCATGCAGCTGAAAAAGCTCGCCTCGTTCCTCGTCGTGCTTGCCGGTCTCGTGACCGCATCGGTCTCGGCCCATGCCGCCGATCCCGAAAACACCATGATCATCACACTGAAGGGCGGCGACGTGACCATCGCGCTGCGGCCCGACCTGGCGCCCAAGCATGTCGCGCAGATCAAGAAGCTTGTGCGTGATCATGCCTACGACAACGTCGCGTTCCACCGTGTCATCGACGGCTTCATGGCGCAGACCGGCGACGTCAAGTTCGGCAACATGGAGAAGGGTTTCAACGCCCAGGCCGTCGGCACCGGCGGTTCCGACCTGCCCGACCTGCCGGCCGAGTTCTCGCAGACCGAACACTACAAGCGCGGCGTGGTCGGCATGGCCCGCTCGCAGGACCCGAACTCCGCAAACTCGCAGTTCTTCATCATGTTCGCGCCGGCGCCGCCGCTCGACGGGCAGTACACCATCGTCGGCAATGTGGTCAGCGGCATGGACCTGGTGGACAAGATCAAGAAGGGCGACGAGGCGGACAACGGTACGGTCGCAGATCCCGACCGGATGATCAAAGTGCGCATCGCCGCAGACAAGTAAAATTGTCAAATCAATCTGTTTTATCAAAAGGATAACTGACATGGCCGAGATCAAGGACCGCGAGAACGCGCTCATCATGGAAACGACCAAGGGCAAGGTCGTCATCGAACTTCTCCCCGACCTGGCACCTGGCCATGTCGCCCGCATCAAGGAACTGGCCAGGGAAGGCGCCTATGACGGCGTGGTCTTCCACCGCGTCATCGAAGGCTTCATGGCGCAGACCGGCGACGTCAAGTTCGGCAATTCGAGCAAGCCGACCTTTGCTCCTTCCCGTGCCGGCATGGGCGGCTCCGACAAGCCGGACCTGAAGGCCGAATTCTCCAATGCCAACCACGGCCGCGGCACCTGTTCGATGGCGCGTTCGCAGAACCCGAACTCGGCCAACTCGCAGTTCTTCATCTGCTTCGACGATGCCGCCTTCCTCAACCGCCAGTACACGGTCTGGGGCCAAGTCATCGAAGGCATGGACAATGTCGACAAGATCAAGCGCGGCGAGCCGGTGCAGGATCCCGACAAGATCGTGTCGCTGAAGGTCGCGGCCGACGTCAAGTAAGGTAATACGACAATGATGGGCGTCGTCTGGTCGCTTCTCGGCATCCTGTCAGGCGCCTTCATTGCCATTCAGGCGCCGATCAATTCGCAGCTGGCGCGCGGCCTGGGGCTGCCGGTCGCGGCGGCCGCGTTCTCGTTCCTGTCGGGCGCGGTGGTGCTCGGCATCATCGCCGTCATCGTGGTCAAGCTGCAAGGCATCTCGCTCGACTGGAAGGCGCCGGCGCCCTGGCTGTTCGTCGCCGGCGGCATGCTCGGCGGCTTCTACGTCACGCTGTCGACGATCCTCACGCCCCGCATCGGTGCCGCCGCACTGATGGCGTTCCTGGTCGCCGGGCAGTTGCTGGCCGGCATGCTTATCGACCGCATAGGCTTCCTCGGTGTCGCGGTGCGTGAAATCTCGCTCGGCCGCGTTGCCGGCGCGGTGCTGCTCTTGGCCGGAGCGCTGCTCGTCCGGCTCTTCTGATGCGTGTCGATCTCTTCGATTTCGCCCTGCCGGAGGAGCGCATCGCGCTTCGACCGGCGGAACCTCGCGACAGCGCTGGGATGCTGGTGATCAGACCGGGCGAGGCGCTCGACGACCGCAGGGTTCGCGATCTGCCGTCCTTGCTCAGGGCCGGCGACGTGCTGGTGTTCAACGACACCAAGGTCATCCCGGCGCAGCTCAAAGGCATAAGGCGGCGCGGCGAGGCGCAGGCACAGGTCGAGGCCACGCTGCACATGCGCATGGCGCCGGATCGCTGGCTCGCCTTCATGCGGCCCGGCAAGCGCGTTGCCGCCGGCGACCGCATCCATTTCGGCCATGACGGCAATTCCTGTTTCCTCGGCCAGCTCGACGCGACGGTGATCGAAAAGGGCGAGGGCGGCGAGGCGCTGCTCGGCTTCGACCTTTCGGGTCCGTTCCTGGACGAGGCGCTGCATGCCGTCGGCCACATACCGCTGCCGCCCTATATCGCCTCGAAGCGTGATGACGACGAGCGCGACCGGGCCGACTACCAGACCATCTATGCCCGGGAGGAAGGAGCCGTTGCGGCGCCCACCGCAGGCCTGCATTTTACCCCGGAGCTGTTTGCCGCGCTCGACGCCAAAGGTGTCGAACGCCGGTTCGTCACGCTTCATGTCGGCGCCGGCACGTTCCTGCCGGTGAAGGCGGACGATACCGCCGACCATAAGATGCATGCCGAGATCGGTTCGGTCAGCGTGGCGACCGCCGAAGCGCTCAACGCGGCGAAGGCGAGGGGCGGGCGCATCATCGCCGTTGGCACGACGTCGCTGCGCTTGCTGGAAAGTGCCGCGCGTGACGACGGCACATTGGCTGCATGGTCCGGACCGACCGACATCTTCATCACACCCGGCCATCGCTTTCGCACCGCCGACATGCTGATGACCAATTTCCATCTGCCGCGCTCGACCCTGTTCATGCTGGTGTCGGCCTTCAGTGGCCTGGAGACGATGCGTGCCGCCTATGCGCATGCCATCGCCGAGCGCTACAGGTTCTATTCGTATGGAGACGCAAGCCTGCTTTATCGAGCGGAGACGAGCAATGGACGATGATCTGCAAGCCCTCGGTCGCGAAAGCCTGATCGCGGAGGTGAAAAAATTGCGCGCCGGCATTCGCGCACACCGCGATGCTTCCGGGCACGATCTGTGCTGGCATCATCCCGACCTCTGGGATCTGCTGCCGGAGAAGACCGAGCCATCCATTGCGGTGCCGCCTTGGCCCAAATTCATGCGCGGCTGCATCCAATATCGCCAGTCGCTCGACAGCCAAGCGCCGGACGCGCCGGTTCATGACAAGGAATTCAATGGCTAAGCCGTTCTCTTTCAAGGTTCTGGCGACCGACGGCGCGGCGCGGCGTGGCCTGATCGACATGCCACGCGGCGAAATCCGCACGCCGGCCTTCATGCCGGTCGGCACTGGCGGCACGGTCAAGGCCATGTACATGGACCAGGTACGCGGCGTCGGCGCCGACATCATCCTTGGCAACACCTATCATCTGATGCTGCGGCCCGGCGCCGAGCGCGTGGCGCGGCTTGGCGGCTTGCACGAGTTTGCCCGCTGGCCGCAGCCGATCCTGACCGACAGCGGCGGTTTTCAGGTCATGTCGCTGTCGAAGCTGCGGAAGCTGACCGAAAAGGGCGTCACTTTCCGTTCCCATATCGACGGCGCTGCTTACGAAATGTCGCCGGAGCGCTCGATCGAGATCCAGGGTCTGCTCGATTCCGACATCCAGATGCAGCTCGACGAATGCACGGCGCTGCCGGCCGAGATCAAGGAAATCGAGCGCGCCATGGAACTGTCGCTGCGCTGGGCCGAGCGCTGCAAGACGGCGTTCGGCGACCAGCCGGGCAAGGCGATGTTCGGCATCGTGCAAGGCGGCGATAACGCGGCACTGAGGGTGCGCTCGGCGCAGGCGCTGAGCGCGATGAATTTGAAAGGCTACGCGGTCGGCGGGCTCGCAGTCGGCGAACCGCAAGCGGTGATGCTGGAGATGCTCGACATCACCTGTCCGGAACTGCCTGGCGACAAGCCGCGCTATCTCATGGGCGTCGGTACGCCCGACGATATCCTGAAATCGGTGGCGCGCGGCATCGACATGTTCGATTGCGTGATGCCGACGCGGGCCGGCCGCCACGGCCTTGCCTACACCAGGCGCGGCAAGGTCAATCTGCGTAATGCCCGCCACGCCGACGATCCGCGCCCGCTCGACGAGGAAAGCGACTGCCCGGCGGCGCGGGATTATTCACGCGCCTATCTGCACCATCTGGTGCGCTCGCAGGAGGCGCTCGGCGCCATGCTGCTGACCTGGAATAATCTTTCGTATTATCAAAAGCTTATGCAGGATATCCGCGCCGCGATCGAGACCGGCGCCTTCGATGCGCGCGGTGCAGAAATTACCGAGGGTTGGGCGAGAGGCGATATTCCCGTCCTTTGAACGAGCGTGCATCTACCTGACAACGATTGACTGGTCGATTGTCCGGACGCAGAGTCCGGTCGGGGTTAAACCATGACCGTGACTTATGACTTTGGTGGCAAGACCGCGATCGTGACCGGCGGCTCAAGAGGCATCGGCAAAGCCGTTGCCACACAGTTGATACAGTCCGGTGCCGATGTCTGGATCTGGGATGCAGATCCCTTGCCTCTCGATGGGGCCCATTGCCAGACTGTCGATGTGACCAAGGCACACCAGATAAAGGACGCCTTGGCCGGGATCATAGCCAATGACAGGCGGATTGATATCCTCATTAACAATGCAGGCTACCTTGGCAGTTATCGCGGGTTCGAGGCCTTCGATCCGATAGAGTGGCAACGCATCATCGGCGTCAACCTGATGGGCGTTTTCGAGTCACCCACCAGGTTCTCCCGATCATGCGCAAAGCCGGGAGTGGTCGTATCGTCAACATGGGTTCGCTGGCGGGCAAGGAGGGACTGCCGAACCTAGCAGCCTATTCCGCGGCAAGTGCGGGTGTCATTGCCTTCACGAAGGCATTGTCGCGTGAGGTCAGTGACACCGAAATCCGCGTCAATTGTGTCGCGCCGGGGCCGATCGACACCGAACTCATCAGGCGCCTTGGCAACGATGTCGTCGACGAGATGATCAACGCCAGTCCGCTCAGGCGTCTCGGCTCCGCGGATGAGGTCGCGGCATTGGTGCTTTGGCTATGCTCCGATGCCAGCGCGTTCAACACTGGAGCGGTGTTCGATATGTCGGGAGGCAGGGCGCGCTATTAAGCGCTCTCTGCTCAGGTGCTCAGCGAATTCGACGCTCGCAGGCTGCAACCGGTGATCTGGAACGTGCCGTCGGGCTGCTGCTGCAGCGTGTAGACCGCCTCGTAGTTCTTGCCGTCGGGTCCGACGATCAGCACCTGCTGGATAATCGAACCCGGGCCCGTCTGCTCGACCTTGCTGAAGGCATAGGATTGTGGCCTGCGCACCGGCGGGTAGCCGTTGGTCACCATGTTCATGAAGGCGTCGACGGTCGGGAAGACCTGCTTCACGTTTGGCGCGGCGAAGCTGTAGGCCCTGGCGCCGTCATTGGCTATGAGGGCTTTCAACTGACCGTCGATGACAGCCTGGCCGGCCTTGATCTCGGCATCGCCGGCAAAGGCCCCTGATATGAAGATGGGCGACATGAAGATGGACGACACGAAGATGAATGGAATGACTGCGAATGCGAAAAAAGCGCGGCGCATGGCCTGTCTCCGTTGTCCTTCGAAAAGGTCTTCCTTCAAAATCGCTGTCCGAAGTCGCACTATAATATACGCTCCGCGGCATATCGCGGTTTCAGTGATTGCGAATATTCGCAAAGACGATAACCGAGCTACCGGAAGCCGGGGCCAAGGCTCGGGCGGCCAAGGATGGATTCCAACGCTTGAAAGCCCGCCTCCAGTCTGCCAGAAGGGCCGCTTGGACTTGGACGTTTAGCGGGACGAAGCCATGAAGGCGTTTTTCGTGCAGATCAAATGCGAGTTGGGCAAATCCTATGAGGTTGCCAGCGCGCTTGCCGATGCCGAGATCGCCTCGGAGATCTACTCCACCGCTGGCAACTACGATCTGCTCGCCAAGTTCTATGTCGACGATGAGGAAGACGTCGGCCATTTCGTCAACGAGAAGGTGCAGATTCTCCCCGGCATCAAGGACACTTTCACCGTCGTCACCTTCCGCGCATTCTAGCCGCCAAACGCGGTTGCCCGGGCAGGAGGCAAAGGCTGATCAAGGTCATATTTAGGCTGCCTCAATTTTAGGCAAGCGCAAGATACTGATCGCCCGCTTCCTCCAAATCACCGATTGCGCTTGATTTTCTCCGGCGACGCCAGTGAAATGGTGTCACAGGGGAGTACGCGATTGCCAGCGTTCGATGAAATGCTTCCGGAAGTCTCCGGATTGAGAAGACCGTATTCGGCTTACGATCGCTGGCTGAAGGAGCAGGATCCAGCCAGACTTACCGAGAAGATGCAGGACGCCGAACGCGTCTTCCGCAAGACCGGCATAACCTTCGCCGTCTATGGCGAGCAGGAAGCTTCCGAACGGCTGATCCCTTTCGATATCGTCCCACGCATCATTTCAGGCAATGAGTGGCGCCGCCTCACGCAAGGCATCGAACAACGCGTGCAGGCGCTGAACGCCTTTCTCGACGATATCTACCATCGCCAGGAAATCCTGCGCGCCGGCCGCGTTCCCAGGGAATTGATCGCCAAGAACGAGGCGTTTTTGCCGGAAATGATCGGCGTGCGGCCACCGGCCGGCGTCTACACCCACATTATCGGCGTCGACATCGTCCGCATCAGCGAGGACGAATTCTACGTGCTGGAGGACAATGCGCGCACACCCTCCGGCGTCTCCTACATGCTGGAGAACCGCGAAACGATGATGCAGCTGTTTCCCGAGCTGTTCCAGAAGATCAAGGTGCGGCCGGTGGAGAACTATCCGCAGCTTCTGCGCCAGTCCCTGGCTGCGGTTCGCCCGCAAGGCACCAAGGGTGCGCCGACCATCGCGGTGCTGACGCCCGGCAGTTTCAATTCCGCCTATTTCGAACACGCTTTTCTCGCCGACCAGATGGGCGTGCAACTGGTCGAGGGGCAGGATCTGCGCGTGGTCGACGGCCATGTCGCGATGCGCACGACCGAAGGCTACAAGCAGATCGACGTGCTCTACCGCCGCGTCGACGATTCCTTCCTCGACCCGCTGACCTTCCGGCCGGATTCGGCACTTGGCGTGCCAGGCATCATGGATGTCTATCGCGCCGGCAACATCACCATCGCCAATGCGCCGGGCACCGGCATCGCCGACGACAAGGCGATCTATTCCTACATGCCCGAGATCGTCGAATTCTACACCGGCCGCAAGGCGATCCTCGGCAACATCCCGACCTGGCGCTGTTCGGAAGCGGACAGCCTGAAATACGTGCTCGAGCACATCCACGAACTGGTGATCAAGGAAGTGCATGGCTCGGGCGGCTACGGCATGCTGGTGGGGCCGGCGGCGACGAAAAAGGAATGCCAGGATTTCGCCAAGAAGCTGGCGGCAAAACCTTCCAACTACATCGCGCAGCCCACTCTGGCGCTGTCGACCTGTCCGATCCTGACCGACAAGGGCCTGGCGCCGCGCCATGTCGATCTCCGGCCTTACGTGTTGGTATCCGACCGCATCCAGATCGTACCCGGCGGGCTGACCCGCGTCGCGCTCAAGGAAGGCTCGCTGGTGGTGAACTCGTCGCAGGGTGGCGGAACGAAGGACACCTGGGTGCTGGATGATTGAGATCAGTGAGTAGGCAGTAGGGAATAGTCAGTAGGGAATAGTCAGTAGTGAGTAGAAGAGGGAACGGTAAAATGCCATATTCCATTGAGATTCAAGCGCTTACTATTCCCTGTTCACTACTTGCCAATCCCTGCTCACCAATCCCTACTCACTAGCCCGAAGGGCCTTCCCATGCTTCTCGGCCGCACCGCCAACGGGCTCTACTGGATGAACCGCTATATCGAGCGGGCTGAAAACATGGCGCGGCTGGTCGATGCCGGGTTGCGCATGGCGCTGACCCGCACCCAGAGCGCTTCGGAAGAGTGGAATTCGGTGCTGCTCAGCGCCGGCTCGGATGTCACCTTCACGCAGAAATACCAGGACTATACGGCCGCCAACGTCTCCGATTTCCTGCTTCGCGACACGTCGAACCCTTCGAGCACGATGTCGTCGATCGAGACGGCCCGCAACAATGCGCGCATGGTGCGCACCGCGCTGACGCGCGAGACTTGGGAAAGCATCAACGAAGCCTGGATGGCGCTGAAGCGGATGCTGGCAAGGCCGATCGACGAGCGCGACCTGCCGACCGTCCTAGACGCGATCAAGCGCGAAACGGCGCTGATCCGCGGCTCGTTCTACGGCACCATGCTGCGCAACGAGATTTTCGATTTTTCGCAGCTCGGCACCTATGTCGAGCGCGCCGACAACACGGCGCGCATCCTCGACGTGAAATATTACGTGCTATTGCCGTCGATTTCCTGGGTCGGCTCGACACTCGACAACTACCAGTGGGAATCGATCCTGCGCTCGGTGTCGGCGCATCGCTCCTACCGCTGGGTCTACGACGCCGACTACAAGCCGACCAACATCGCCGATTACCTGATCCTCAATGTGCGCATGCCGCGTTCGCTGACCTTCTGCTATCGCTTCCTGTCGGAGCATCTGAAATTTCTGGGCGACGACTATGGCGAGCGGCATGCCTGTCACGCCACGGCGGACAAAACACAGGCGATGCTGAGGGCCGGATCGATCAAGGATATATTCGACACCGGCCTGCACGAGTTCCTGGCGGGGTTCATTCGCGACAACACCAGGCTCGGCGACGAGATCGCGCAGGATTACCGGTTTTATTGAGCATGATCCCGCAAAGTGGAAACCGGTTTGCGGACAAGATCATGCTTACAAACGGAAAATGACCCCATGCGGCTCAAGATCACTCACCGGACGGAATACCGCTACGATGCGCCGGTGCAATATCTGCTCCAGAGGCTGCGGCTGCTTCCGGTGAGCGGGCCGACGCAGACGGTGCTGTCCTGGGCGCTGAAGATCGAAGGCGCGCGCGAGGAAGTGCGATTTACCGATCACTACGGCAACGATACCAGGCTGCTGAGCGTCGAGGGTGACCGCGACTTCATCACTGTCGAGGCGTCCGGCGAGGTGGTGACGCGCGATACATCAGGCGTATGCGGACCACACCAGGGCTTCGCGCCGCTCTGGCTGTTCGCGCAGGAGACGTCCTTGACCACGATCGGCAACGGCATTCGCGATCTTGCCGAGACCGTCGGCAAGGGGACCGACATCGAAAGGCTGCATCGGCTGATGGCCATCATCTGCGAACGCGTCGCCTATACGCCGGGCACCACCAACGCGACGACGTCGGCGGAAGAAGCCCTGGCGCTTAAGACCGGGGTCTGCCAGGACCATGGCCATATCTTCGCCGCCGCCGCGCGTGCGATGGGATTTCCGGCCCGCTATGTCAGCGGCTATCTGATGATGGACGCGGCTGTCGAACAGGCGGCAAGCCACGCCTGGGCTGAAGCCCATGTTCCGGGCCTCGGCTGGGTTGCCTTCGACCCCGCCAACGGTATCTCTCCCGACGAACGCTATGTGAAGGTGGCCACCGGTCGCGATTACCGCGACGCCTCACCGGTGTCGGGAATTCGGCTGGGACAGGCGGAAGAACTGCTTGCGGTCACCGTCACGGTAGAGCAGTAATCCCGCAAGGATTGGTGCCAGAAGAGATTCCATGACCTATTGCGTCGGCCTCAAGATCGATCGCGGGCTCGTGTTCATGTCGGACACGCGCACCAATGCAGGCATGGATTCGATCTCGACCTTCAAGAAGATGCATGTCTGGGAAGAGCCCGGCGAGCGCGTCATCGTCTTGATGTCGGCCGGCAATCTGGCGACGACGCAGGCCGTGGTCAGCCTGCTGGACGAGCGCACCAAGGCCGTGGCGGACCGCCATGCGACGCTGCTCGAAACGCCGTCCATGTACCAGACGGTGCGGCTGGTCGGCGACACCGTCAAGGAAGTGATCGCGCACTCTTCGCCAGCGGGCGAGAAGGCCGATTCCTATTTCAACGCCTCCTTCATACTGGGCGGACAGATCAAGGGCAGCCCGCCCAGGCTGTTCATGATCTATCCCGAAGGCAATTTCATCGAGTCCACCGACGATACGCCGTTCTTCCAGATCGGGGAGACCAAATACGGCAAGCCGATCATCATCCGCGCCTATGAGCGGACGATGAGCCTCGCCGAGACGGTGAAGCTGCTGCTGGTTTCCTTCGATTCGACGCTGAAATCGAACCTGTCGGTCGGCCTGCCGCTCGACCTGCTTTTCCTGGAGAATGATGCCTTCAAGGTCGGCTTGAGGAAGCGGATCGGCCAGGACGACCAGTATTATCGCACGATCTCCGATGGCTGGTCGAATGCGTTGAAGACGGCCTTTGCCAGCCTGCCGGATTTTCCTGGCTAGGGCGCGTGCGGCGGGCATCAGCCGTTGCATATGCTTCACATGTTAATTAGTAATGGGTTTTGAAAGCCGGACGAAGGGTGCCGGCATTGCGATCGTGTCGAGAGGACAGGATGAACAACAATGATTTCCGGCGATGGTCGCAACGCGCCGCCGAGTGGGGCGCCGACTATCGCGACAATTTGCGCGAGCGGCCGGTGCGGCCGCTGGTCGAGCGGGCGACATCTTCAGGAGCATAGAAGCCTCGCCGCCCGAAGACGCGGAACCGATGGACAGGATCTTCGCCGATTTCGAGGAGAAGATCGTGCCGGGGATGACGCATTGGCAGCATCCGCGTTTCTTCGCCTATTTCCCGGCCAACGCCGCGCCGGTCTCGGTGGTGGCGGAGTACCTGGTGTCGGCGATGGCCGCGCAATGCATGCTCTGGCAGACCTCGCCGGCGGCGACCGAACTCGAGACGCGCACCGTCGACTGGATGCGCCAGGCGCTCGGCCTGCCGCAGGGTTTTTCCGGCGTGATCCAGGATTCGGCCTCGTCGGCGACACTGAACGCGGTGCTGACCATGCGCGAACGGGCGCTGGACTGGCAAGGCAACAAAAAGGGGCTGACCGGGCAGGCGCGGTTGCGCATCTATTCCTCCGACCAGGTACACACCTCCATCGACCGGGCGATCTGGGTGTCGGGTATCGGCGAGGACAATCTGGTGCGCATTCCGGTCGCCGGCCGTTTTCGCGCCATGGATACTTCGGCTCTCGAAGCGGCGATCATCGCGGACCGGCAAGCCGGCATGCTGCCGGCGGGGATCATCGCTTGCGTTGGCGGCACCAGCACAGGCGGTACCGACGATATTGCCGCGGTCGCCGAGGTGGCGCGGCGGCATGGGCTTTATCTTCATGTCGATGCGGCATGGGCGGGGTCGGCGATGATCTGTCCTGAGTACCGGCATTTCTGGACCGGCGTCGAAGGCGCCGATTCGATCGTCTTCAATCCGCATAAATGGCTGGGCGCGCAATTCGACTGTTCCATCCAGTTCCTGCGCGATCCCGAAAGCCATGTCAGGACCCTGGCCATCAAGCCGGACTATCTGAAAACGCATGGCCATGACGGCATCATCAATTACTCAGAATGGTCGGTGCCGCTCGGCCGGCGCTTCCGCGCGCTGAAATTGTGGTTCCTGCTGCGAGCCCACGGGCTGGAAAACCTGCGCACGATGATCCGCAACCATGTCGCCTGGAGCGAAGGCCTCGCAGCGCGGCTGGCGAAAGAGGCGGATTTCGAGATCGTCAGCCAGCCGATGCTCTCGCTGTTCTCGTTCCGGCACGAGGCGGCCCCGGGCGTCGATGCCGACGAACACAATCTGCGGCTGGTCAATGCGATCAACGACGACGGCCGCATCTACCTGACGCAGACGAGGGTCGATGGACGGGTGGCGATCCGCTTCCAGGTTGGTCAGTTCGAGGCGACGGCTGGCGACGTCGATGCGGCTTTCGCGGTCATCACCGAAGTCGCGCGCGCCATATCCTAATCAAGGCTGTTCTGGATTGCACAGGAGTTTGCCTTTGCTATCATATGCTTTTCGTTAGCCGGCTTGTGCCTTTTAATCGGTTTCGTTTTCAACTATGCTCAAGAAAAACGAAAACGGGAGCTTGCCTAAATGTATTTGTCGCCGCGCCATGCCGAAATCGTCCAGATGGCCAAGGATAATGGGCGCGTGCTGGTCGACGACCTGGCAACCCATTTCAACGTGACGCCGCAGACCATCCGCAAGGATCTCAACGACCTCTGCGACCAGCGGCTGCTTTCGCGCATCCATGGCGGCGCGTTGTTTCCCTCGGGCATAGAGAACATGGAGTACGAGGCGCGGCGCAAGATTGCCGCCGAAGAGAAAGAGGCGATCGGACGCGCGGCGGCCAAGCTGATCCCCGACAACGCTTCGCTGTTCATCAACATCGGCACCACGACCGAGTCGGTCAGCAAGGCTTTGCTCGACCACAACGGTCTCATGGTGATCACCAATAACATAAATGTTGCCAATAGGATGCGCATATATCCTTCGATTGAGGTGGTGATTGCCGGCGGGGTGGTGCGCGGCTCCGATGGCGGTGTCGTGGGTGAAGCGGCGGTCGATTTCATCAAGCAGTTCAAGGTCGACTACGCGGTGATTGGCGCCTCGGCGATCGACCATGACGGCGCCTTGCTCGATTTCGATTTTCGCGAGGTGAAGGTGGCGCAGGCGATTATCGCCAACGCAAGGCATGTCATCCTGGTTTCCGATCAGACCAAATTCGAACGCACCGCGCCTGTGCGCATCGGCCACCTGTCGCAGGTCAACACCTTCATCACCGATCGCTGCGACATCCCTTCGGTGCGCAAGATCTGCCAGGAGGCCGAGGTTCAGATGATCGAGACGTCGCTCGGCTAAGAGGTTTCACAGCCGTCTCACGGGCTCGTGATATTTCGTTTGACATTCGTTATCAGTTCGAAATAATTCCACCACGGTTTCGCAAAAGACCCAAAATGGTGCAATGCGAAATCGTGGAGGAACTAAGTGGACGCATCTTCAATCCGTGACATTTTCGTCATAGGTGGCGGAATCAACGGCTGCGGCATCGCCCGCGATGCCGTCGGTCGTGGCTTTTCGGTTTTTCTCGCCGAGATGAACGATCTCGCCAGCGGAACATCCTCCGGTTCGACCAAGCTGATCCATGGCGGGCTGCGCTACCTCGAATTCTACGAATTTCGCCTGGTGCGCGAGGCGCTCATGGAGCGCGAGGTTCTGTGGAAGAACGCCCCGCACATCATCTGGCCGATGCGCTTCGTGCTGCCCTATGCCAAGGGCCTGCGCCCGGCCTGGCTGATCCGGCTCGGCCTTTTCCTCTATGACCATATTGGCGGGCGCAAATTGCTGCCGGCGACCAGGACGCTCGACATGGCGAGCGATCCGGCAGGCAAGCCTTTGAAGCCCTTGTTCAAGAAGGCCTTCGAATATTCGGATGGCTGGGTCAATGACGCACGCCTGGTGGCGCTCAATGCGCGTGACGCCGCCGACCGCGGAGCGACGATCCGGACCCGCACCAAGGTGATCGGGGCGCACCGCGAAGGCGGCACCTGGGCGATCAAGATCGAGAACCTGCAGACGGGCGAGACCGAGGAGATCAAGGCAAGGCTGCTGGTCAATGCCGCCGGTCCATGGGTCGATCACGTCCTGTCCGGCGTCGTCGGCCAGAACGATGTCCACAATGTCCGCCTCGTGCAGGGCAGCCACATCGTTATCGCCAGGAAATTCGACGATCCGCGTGCCTATTTCTTCCAGAACAGGGATGGCCGCATCATCTTCGCCATTCCCTATGAGGAAGAGTTCACGCTGATCGGCACCACCGACCGGGATTATCCCGGCGATCCGCACGACGTGAAGATCAGCGACACCGAGATCGACTATCTCTGCGCCGCGGCCAGCGAGTATTTCGCGCAACCGGTAAAGCGCTCGGACATCGTCTGGACCTATTCGGCGGTTCGCCCGCTCTATGACGACGGCGCCTCCAAGGCGCAGGAAGCAACACGCGACTATGTGCTGAAGGCCGATGGCGGCGACGGCGCGGCCCCGATCGTCAATGCCTTCGGCGGCAAGATCACCACCTATCGCCGGCTGTCGGAATCGATGCTGGAAAAGATCGAGGGTTTTCTCGGCAAGCGCGGCAAGCCATGGACCGCCAACGCGCCGCTGCCGGGGGGCGACTTCCCCGCCACCGGATTCGACGCGCAGGTGGCGAAGTTGAAGGTGGCCTACGCGTTCCTCGACGCGCGTCTTGCCCGCCGGCTGACCCGGCTTTACGGGACGCGTGCACAGATCCTGCTCGGCCTTGCCAAATCGAATGCCGATCTCGGCCGCAATTTCGGCGGCGACCTCTACGAGGCCGAAGTGCGCTATCTCGTTGAAAACGAATGGGCTATTACGGCGGAAGACGTGCTGTGGCGGCGGACCAAGCGCGGCCTGCATCTTGGCCGCGAGCAGGTTTCCGCACTCGATGAATTCATGCGTGGCATAAGCCGGCGGCACGTCGCGGCCGCTGAATGAAGAGGTTTTGAGCTGATGCGGAAAGCCTGGGAGGAGGCGTCATGCTGGAACTGAGGAACGTCACCAAGACAGTCGGTGCGATCGAGCACATCCGCGATGTGTCGCTGACGCTTCAGCACGGCTCGCTCAACGTCCTGCTCGGCCCAACGCTTTCAGGCAAGACCAGCCTGATGCGGCTGATGGCCGGCCTCGATGTGCCGACTTCCGGCTCGGTCTGGTTCGACGGCCAGAATGTCACCGGCATGCCGGTCCAGAAGCGCAAGATCGCCATGGTCTACCAGCAGTTCATCAACTATCCGGCGATGACGGTCTATGAGAACATCGCCTCGCCGCTGCGGGTGGCCGGCATCGAGCAGGCCAGGATCGACAGCCAGGTGCGGGAAGCCGCCGCACTGCTGAAACTGACGCCCTATCTCGATCGCACGCCGCTCAACCTGTCTGGCGGGCAGCAGCAGCGCACCGCATTGGCGCGTGCCATCGTCAAGAATGCCAGCCTGGTGCTGCTCGATGAGCCGCTCGCCAATCTCGACTACAAGCTGCGCGAGGAATTGCGCGCCGAACTGCCGAGGATATTTGCCGCCGCCGGCACTATCTTCGTCTACGCCACGACCGAGCCGCACGAGGCGTTGCTGCTCGGCGGCAACACCGCGACGCTGTCGGAAGGCCAGATCACCCAGTTCGGGCCGACCATCGATGTGTTCCGCAAGCCGGTCGACCTGGTGACGGCCAGGACCTTCGCCGATCCGCCGCTCAACACCATCGTGCTGGCCAAGAAAGGCGCCGACTTCCTGCTCGAGGGCGGGGTGAAGCTGCCGGTGCCTGCCGAACTCGTCGGCATTGCCGACGGCAATTACACGATCGGCTTCCAACCGCACCATCTGTCGCTCGAACGGCCCAATGCCGTTGCCGTGCCGGTGCGGGCAAAGGTCACCATTACCGAGATCACCGGTTCCGAAAGCTTCGTCCATCTCGATTTCGCCGATGCGCGGTGGGTGATGCTGGCCCACGGCATCCGCGATTTCGAGACCGACGAGGTGGTCGAGGTGTTCATCGATCCGCGTCACATCATGGTTTTCGACGAGCACGGCCGCGCCGTGACCGCACCGAAGCTGGCGGCATAGGGGGGCGATATGGCGCGCATCGACGTCAACCACATCAGGCATTCCTACCTGCCGAACCCGCGCACGGATGCCGATTTCGCGCTGCGCGAAGTGCACCACACCTTCGAGGACGGCGGCGCCTATGCGCTGCTCGGGCCTTCCGGCTGCGGCAAGACCACGCTGCTCAACATCATTTCGGGCCTGCTGCATCCCTCGCACGGCCAGCTGCTGTTCAACGGCAGGGACGTGACCACCCTGTCGACGCAGGAGCGCAACATCGCGCAGGTGTTCCAGTTCCCGGTCATCTACGACACCATGACCGTCTACGACAATCTGGCCTTCCCGCTGCGCAATCGCGGCGTCCCGGAGGCCGATGTCGACCGCAAGGTGCGCGAGACGCTGGAGATGATCGACCTGGCGTCATGGGCCAAGAAGAAGGCGAGGGGCCTGACCGCCGACCAGAAGCAGAAGATATCGCTCGGCCGCGGCCTGGTGCGCTCCGACGTCAACGCCATCCTGTTCGACGAGCCGCTGACCGTCATCGATCCGCACATGAAGTGGGTGCTGCGTTCGCAGCTCAAGCAGCTTCACCGGCGCTTCGGCTACACCATGGTCTATGTCACGCACGACCAGACCGAGGCACTGACCTTCGCCGACCAGGTGGTGGTCATGTTCGACGGCGGCATCGTCCAGATCGGCACGCCGGCGGAACTGTTCGAGCGGCCGCGCCACACCTTCGTGGGCTATTTCATCGGCTCGCCCGGGATGAACGTCATGCCGGTGGCGATCGACGGCAAGACAGCGACGCTCGGCTCGCAGCGCATCGAATTGCCGGGGATACCCAAGACAGCCAGCGGTGGTGTCGAGCTCGGCATTCGTCCCGAATATGTCAGGCTCGGCCGCGACGGAATGGCCGTTTCCATCAGCAAGGTGGAGGATCTTGGCCGCCACAAGGTGGTGCGCGCCAAACTGGAAGGCCGCGACATCGCGGCGGTCATCGGCGAGGACGAAACCGTGCCCGCAGAACCGAAAGTGCGGTTCGATCCGGCCGGCATCAACATCTACGCCGATTCCTGGCTGGTTGAGATGCGGCGCGTCGAGATGGGGGCATAGATGGACAAGACCTGGAACAACAAGGCCTGGTTCCTGGTGCTGCCGGTGCTGGTGCTGGTGGCATTCTCGGCCGTCATCCCGCTGATGACCGTCGTCAACTATTCGGTGCAGGACACGTTCGGCAACAACGTCTTCTTCTGGGCCGGAACGGAGTGGTTCGAGGAGTTGCTCTCGTCGAGCCGCTTCTGGGAGGCAATGAGCCGCAACCTGATCTTCTCCTTCATCATCCTGGCCATCGAAGTGCCGCTCGGCATCTTCATCGCGCTCAACATGCCGAAGAAGGGCTGGGGCGTGCCGGTTTGCCTGGTGCTGATGGCACTGCCGCTGCTGATCCCGTGGAATGTCGTCGGCACCATCTGGCAAGTGTTCGGGCGCAACGACATCGGCCTGCTCGGCTACTACGTCAACGCGCTCGGCATCGACTATAATTATGTGCAGGATCCTTATGACGCCTGGGTCACCATCATCATCATGGATGTCTGGCACTGGACCAGCCTCGTCGTGCTGCTCTGCTACGCCGGGCTGGTGTCGATCCCGGATGCCTTCTATCAGGCGGCCAAGATCGACGGCGCCTCGCGCTGGGCGGTGTTCCGCTACATCCAGTTGCCGAAGATGCAGCGCGTGCTTCTGATCGCCGTGCTGCTGCGCTTCATGGACAGTTTCATGATCTACACCGAACCCTTTGTCGTCACCGGCGGCGGGCCGGGCAATTCGACGACGTTCCTGTCGATCGACCTTGTCAAAACGGCGCTCGGCCAATTCGACCTTGGGCCGGCGGCGGCCATGTCGCTGGTCTACTTTCTGATCATCCTGTTGTTGTCATGGGTGTTCTACACCGTGATGACCAACTACGACGCGGAGCGCTGAGATGGGCCGCGCCAACGAGACGACGACGGAGCGTGATCGGGTGAGCCAGGTTTCGGAAGGGCTCTCAAGCGCGCTGTCGCAGAGCGAAATCGATCGGCGCATGCGCCGGCGCGGCGAGGAATCGCGCTGGTGGTGGATCGTGCCGACACTCTACATCATCGTCCTTTTGCTGCCGATCTACTGGCTCATCAATATGAGCTTCAAGACCAATGCAGAGATCGTCTCGTCGCTGACGCTCTACCCGCACGCGCCGACACTCGCCAACTACGTCACCATCTTCACCGATGCGTCCTGGTATTCCGGCTACATCAACTCGATCACCTATGTGGTGATGAACATGGTGATTTCGGTGGCGGCAGCATTGCCGGCGGCCTACGCCTTTTCGCGCTACCGCTTCCTTGGCGACAAGCATCTGTTCTTCTGGCTTTTGACCAACCGCATGGCGCCGCCGGCGGTGTTCGCGCTGCCGTTCTTCCAGCTCTACTCGGCCTTCGGGCTGATCGACACGCATATCGCGGTCGCGCTGGCGCACTGCCTGTTCAATGTGCCGCTGGCGGTGTGGATCCTCGAGGGCTTCATGTCGGGCGTGCCGAAGGAGATCGACGAGACCGCCTATATCGACGGCTATTCGTTCCCGCGCTTCTTCGTAAAGATCTTCATGCCGCTGATCGCCAGCGGCATCGGTGTCGCCTGCTTCTTCTGCTTCATGTTCTCGTGGGTCGAATTGCTGATCGCGCGCACGCTGACGACCACCGATGCCAAGCCGATCGCCGCCACCATGACGCGTACGGTTTCGGCCGCCGGGATGGATTGGGGCCTGCTCGCCGCTGCCGGCGTGCTGACGCTGATCCCCGGCGCGCTGGTGATCTGGTTCGTCCGAAATTATATCGCCAAGGGCTTTGCCCTGGGGAGGGTATGATCATGAATTTCGACCTCACCTGGATGGCGTGGACGTGGCCGACGGCGGCGTTCTTCGCAACCATTCTGCTGCTGCTTTGCGGCATGGCGGCGTGGGAATACGCCTCGCCGGGCGGCAATCCGCGCGTCGGCGTGCTGCGCTTCGAGACGACGCGCGGCGATCGTCTTTTCCTGTCGCTGCTTGGCAGCGCCTTTATCCATCTCGCTTGGTTGGGTCTTGTCGGATCCAACCTGTGGTGGGCTCTCGCTCTCTCCGTGGTCTACGCCGTCGGCGTGTTCCGCTACGTATAGAGGGGGAAACTGTTGAAGCGGGGGGGGGGGGGGGGGGGGGGGGGGGCGGCGG